>JAFGSL010000007.1 GCA_016934645.1 Anaerolineae bacterium | reverse complement strand
GTAAAAGAATAAGTTCCCGCGCAGAGCGCCCCGGGGACGGGGCTTAGAGCGAAAAACGGGAAGTTATATTTTTACGAACCCTAAGTGGACAGAAGGATGTTCTCAGAACCGCAAAGTGAGGAGGTGATGCACTATTGAGCAAATGCGATTCCATAGGGAAACAGGTGTTCATGGTTGCAAGACGACAAAGGTGCAACGCACTGGTATCAACGTACTTGCGTCAGACAAGGTCAATTGTCTTTTCAAAATCGCGCGGTGCGCTGAAAACTGAAGCGCGTTGCACCAGTCAGAAATAAAAACTTTAACGGAGGTATGTAGAATAATGTTGAAAAATAAGAAACGAATTGTTTTGGTTTTGGGAGGCTTTGCTTTGGTGGCAGCTATGGTTGGCGTCTGGTTTTTTGGAACTCCGACGACCGCGAGTGCTGCGGCTAACCTCCGGACAGTAACCCAATCGGCAATGCCCGGCTTGTTGGGAGAAGGTTATCTCAATCACGGCGGCGGTTGGGACTTCCCTGGCATCAAAGGTGGGGACATTGATTACCAGCAGTTGCTCGCCGGCGCGCTGGGCATCACTGTAGACGAGCTTCAGGCCGCGCGCGAAACCGCCAACCAGGCTGCTATCGATCAGGCTATCGCCGAGGGTCTCATCACCCAGGAACAGGCCGACGCGATGCAGGCGCGCAAAACCTTGATGGGCTATCTGGACCGCGATACGCTCCTGGCGAACGCACTCGGAATGTCGCTCGAAGACCTTCAGGCCGCCTACGCGGACGGCGAGACCCTCACCACACTGATGCAGGAAAAGGGGCTGGATGCCGCCACTGTGCGTGAGAAGCTGCAAACGGCTTACACCGAAGCACTCGCGCAGGCTGTCGAAGATGGCGTCATCACCCAGGAACAGGCCGATGAGATGGCACGGGACGGCCATGGGTTCGGGATGATGCCCGGTGGGAAGGGGAGGCCGTTTGAAGGACACGACGGTGGAGGTCGTGGTGGTCGCGGTGGCCACCGGGATGGTGGTGCACCTGTAGCGCCGGATACCGATGATAGTGATAACTCTGGAACTGGCTTTGATAGTCCTTCGCGCACGGTTCCAGATGCCGGGACCGATGCGTAATCACGGTTATCTGTAGCCTCAGTAGCTCACAAAATGCTCTGAGGGGATCGCCAGATCCCCGTTCTGGTCTGGATCGCCAGATCCAGACCAAGCAAAATTAGATTACTCTCAACGTTTTCTTGTGATATTTTCAGCCAGCCTTGGTATTTGGTAGTGGTGCAGTTGTCACCCTGCTCGGAAACTTGTCCTGAAGAATGAAGGATGACGGCGGCATAGTTACTCTTCACAGGCTCTAAGGCGCATTGCATTGAGCGCCTTAGAGCCTGTTTTTATCCAATTTGACAAACTTGCATCTCTGTGCTATTTTCCATCTGCGTCATGTAATCGATTTCATAAATACCAGTTGACAAGCAGGCGAGTCGTTATTATAATAGTGGTGAACCGTGAACGCTCACGTTACCGCTCACAGCGACGTTAAAAACGCTTGACAGCATATCAGCAGGCAGGATCGTACTTTTCTTATTTAAAATTCCTGCTATGATTATCTCAAGGGTCCGTAAATTTGAGAGTTCCCGTTTTCGCCAGGGAAATATGATAGAATTCGGGAAGTCATTCTTTTGTAGACCCTAAGCATCTTTGAACCGAGTCAACCAGGGCTTTTTTCGCCCCTTTTCCTGAGCGGTGAAACATACGTTGTGCGAGTTTCACGGTAATCCCAAAGTACTGTAGATTGATAGGAAGAGAGGAGGTGACATATCGATTCGATGCCAAGCAATAAAACCCCACGAAATTTGGATCCGCACCATAGTCAAAATCTATATCTTAACCAAGGAGGTTGAATTCAGATGGAAGAGAAACGCAAGTTAACACGGCGCGAATTTTTGCAGGTCTCGGTGTTGGCGACGGCGGGTGTAGCGCTCACCGCGTGCAAGCAGCCGACCCCGGTTCCCACCGCAGCGCCGACCGAAAAAGCCCCTGAGCCGACGGCAGTCCCCGCGACTGAAGAGCCTAAGGAAGAACCCAAGGAAGAACCCACGGAAGCAGCTCCCGAACCAACCGCGGTTCCTGAAGAACCAGCTAGCAAGTATGGCGAAGCCCCAATGCTGGCGGAGTTGGTGGCGGCAGGGAGCCTGCCCCCCGTAGATGAGCGCCTACCGATGAATCCCTACATCGTTGCCGTTGCCGAGAGCATCGGTAATTATGGCGGTAACTGGCGGCGTGGTTTCAGCGGTGTCTCTGACCGCTGGGGCCCCACCAAGATCAATGACCGGACGCTGTCCTGGTTCGATAAGGACCTCAACCTGAAGCCCAAACTGCTCGAGAGCTGGGAAGTCTCGGCGGACACCAAGACCTGGACATTCCACCTGCGCAAGGGCGTCAAATTCTCCGATGGCGTGGAACTGACGAGCGAAAACTTCAAGTGGTTCTATGAGTATCAGGTCAAAAACGCGGACTTGACCCCTGGCGATCCTCCTGCATCTCACCGCACGCGCAATGAAGATGGGTCCTGGGCGATTCCTGAGATGGAGTTCCCGGATGACTACACCGTGGTGTTTAAGTTCGCTCATCCAAATCCGCTGCTGTTCTACGAAGGCGGCGGGACGCGCAGCATCAACGGTTGGTTAACACCGGGGCACTACATGGCGCAGTGGCATATGGATCTGACGGAGGACAAGGCGGCATTGGAGGCCAAGGTCGCGGAAGCTGGTTTTGACAGTTGGGCTCAATACTTCAATGATAACCGCAACCGCTTCGACCAGAACCCGGATCGCCCGCAGATTACGCCCTTCTTGATGAAGGGTTCACTGGCTGAAGAGCGCTTCGTGATGGAGCGCAACCCTTACTATTTTGGTGTAGACCCCGAGGGCAACCAGGTCCCCTACATCGATACCGTCACCCACCGGCTGTTTGAATCCCCCGAGGTTCTCAATATGTGGGTCGTCAACGGCGAAATCGACTACCAGGCCCGCCACCTCAGTTTCGGTAACTACACACTGTACAAGGAAAACGAAGCCAATGGCGACTACCGGGTTCTCGATTGTATCTCCGCCGGTCACGAAGCGCTACAGCTCAACCTGTCCTGCAAGAATCAGCAGCTCAGCGATTTCTTTAACATTCGTGACGTGCGCATCGCCGTCTCCCACGCGATCAACCGCGATGAGATCAACGAGTTGGTCTGGAACGGCCTGTTGACACCGCGCCAGTACAGCCCGCTCTCGATGTCGCCCAACTACTATCCGAAGCTCTCCGAAGCTTACATCGCGTACGATCCTGACAAGGCCAACGAACTGCTGGATGGCGCAGGCTACGATCAAAAGGACGCCGATGGCATCCGTCTGTTCCCGGATGGCACCCCCATCAGCTTCATCGTCGAGGGGACGGCCGAGCCGGGCACACCGGAGGAGGACTCCGTACAACTGGTCTGCCAGTACCTGGAGGCCGTCGGCATCAAGGCCACCTACAAGTACTTCGAGCGATCTCTGTATCAAGCGCACTACGGCGCCAATGAAATCGAAGCGGCTTACTGGGGTGGCGACCGCACAGTCCTTCCGCTGGTCCCCGGCGCCATCATCTTCCGTGGCATCCAGCCCGACCGGCCCTGGTGCCCCGGCTACAACTTCTACTATCGCAACCCTGAGGACGAACTGGCTGTAAAGCCGCCGGATGATCACTTCATCTGGAAGATCTGGGATATCTGGGACAACCAGGTGGCGGTGGAACCCGATCCGGAAAAGCAAAACAAAGCGTTCGAGGGCATTCTGGACGTCTGGGCTGAGGAGCTCCCCATGATCGGTATCCTGGGTGAGAAACCTGCGCCTACTATCGCCAAGAACGGCTTCAGCAACGTTCTCCCCGGTATGCCGAACGACGACACCACCGGCGACGAACAGTTCCTGCAGTCCGAGTCCTACTTCTGGGACGATCCGGCCGCACACATGTAATTCATCTGGTAGTACATGGAGGGTGGACCCCTTGTGGGTCTGCCCTCCATCTCACAGGAGCGGGGAGCAGTGAATGGGAAGTAGGCGTAAAGCGGTTACTCCCCATTCCCTACTCCCTAATCCCTACTCCCTAATCCATAAAGACAGAGGTGAAGTATGTTAGGTTACATTCTCCGCCGTATCGGCATGATGATTCCTACGTTAGCAATCATCTCAGTCATCTCTTTCGTCATTATCCAGCTTCCCCCGGGCGATTACTTGACATCGTATGCGATGCAGTTGCGCGCGGCTGGAGAAGAAGTGGATGAGAGCGAAATCGAGAATCTCCGGCTAAGGTACGGGCTAGGACAGCCTGTCTACGTGCAATATTACAAGTGGATGTCCGGTATTCTGCTGCGCGGCGACTGGGGCCAGTCGATGGAATGGCGCAAGCCTGTAAAAGACCTGATCTGGGAACGCATGGCGTTGACGGTGTTCCTTTCGTTGGTTGCCATCTCGGTGAGCTGGTTTGTCGCTATACCTGTAGGGGTGTTTTCGGCGGTGCACCAGTATTCGATCCCCGATTACATTTTCTCGGCGCTCAGTTTTATCGGAACCGGGACGCCGGGATTTATGCTGGCCATGGTGGTGATGTGGGTTGCGATGCGCCAGTTTGGGATGAACGTTGGCGGGCTGTTCTCCGATGAGTATATCATGGAACCGTGGAGTTGGGCCAAGGTCGTCGACATGCTGAAGCATTTGTGGATTCCCGTCATTGTGATTGCGATTGGTAGTACGGCCGGCAGCATCCGCACGACGCGTGCCAACGTACTGGACGAGTTGAACAAACCCTACGTGGAAACCGCGCGCGCCAAGGGCTTGAAGGAGCGCAAATTGACCTGGAAATATCCCGTGCGGGTGGCGATGAACCCCTTCTTCAGTACCGTAGGGTGGACGTTGGCGAGCCTGATTTCCGGGCAGACGCTCGTCGCCGTGGTGCTCAGTTTGCAGACAAACGGCCCGATGATGTTGCGCGCGCTCAGGTCCCAGGACATGTATCTGGCCGGCAGCTTTTTGTTCCTGACGAGCATCCTGACCGTCATCGGCACATTGATCTCCGATATCACGCTCGCGTGGGTTGATCCCCGCATCCGTATGGAGGGTTAGTCATGACGATGCCAAAACCGCAAGATACCGAACGCCGCAATAGCGGAAGTAACCAAGTTGTGCCCGAGGAGGCATGCCCGCCACCGACTGACATGGCGGAACCCCTCGAAGTGCTAGACGCAGAACCGGTTGTTGAGCAGGAGGAGGAACGGCTCTACGTTGCCGGCCAGTGGCAATTGATGTGGTGGAAGTTCCGCAAGCACAAGATGGCGCTCCTGGGCGCTGCTATCCTGATTGTCCTTTACTTTATCGCCGCCTTTTGTGAATTTGTCGCGCCTTATGATCCTGAGGCATACTTTATCCGCTACAAAATGGCCCCGCCGACCCCCATCCGCATTTTCGACATCACCGGCAAGTTGCACGCGCCGTTTATCTACCAACGGGATCGTACGAAAGACCCGGAAACGCTGCGGGATATTTATACTGAGAATCCTGAAATCAGGTACCCTATTTATTTCTTTGTCAGGGCCGACACGCCTTATAAACTGTGGGGTATTTTGGAAACCGATATCAAACTGTTTGGGCTGGCGCCTGGAACCGAAGACCAGCAGATTTTACTCCTCGGTGCCGACCGGTTGGGGCGCGATCTTTTCTCGCGCCTCTGCTATGGTGCGCGCATCTCGCTTTCGATCGGCCTGATCGGCGTTTTGTTGAGCCTGGTACTCGGCATTGTGCTGGGAGGCATTTCCGGGTATTATGGTGGCCGTATTGATACGGTCATTCAACGCGTGATCGAGTTTATCCGCACCATGCCAACCATTCCTTTGTGGATGGCGCTCAGCGCGGCTCTGCCCGCCGACTGGCCTGTGCTGCGGATGTATTTCGGCATCACGATCATCCTCTCACTCGTCGGGTGGACGGGGATGGCGCGGGTGGTGCGTGGGCGCTTCCTGTCTTTGCGCCAAGAAGACTTCGTGCTGGCTGCGCGCCTGAGTGGATCGAGTGAGATGCGTATCATCCTTAGACATATGGTTCCGTCATTTTTGAGTTACATCATTGCCAGTCTGACCCTCTCGATTCCGGGTCAAATTCTGGGCGAGACAGGCCTCAGTTTTATCGGCCTGGGGTTACGCGCGCCGGCCATCAGTTGGGGAGTGCTGTTGCAAGAAGGGCAGAATGTGCGCTCGCTGGCCCAGGCTCCGTGGTTGTTGTTTGGCCCGGCGATTGCTGTTATTCTCGCGGTCTTTGCCTTCAACTTCCTCGGCGACGGTTTGCGGGACGCAGCGGATCCATATGCGAGATAGTCAATAGTCACACAGTCACGTAGTCGAATAGTCATATAGTCAGAGAGTTAGCTGCCCCAAGCAGAAACTTCGACTATCAGACCAATGACTACACGACTAATGACTACCAGACTAAACTAGGAGAACAACCGTGACGAATAACAGAGAATTACTCGTAGAAGTGAAGAATCTGCAGACGTACTTCTTCCTGGACGAAGGGACGGTACGGGCGGTGGATGGGGCCGACTTTGACATTCACCGT
>JAFGSL010000575.1 GCA_016934645.1 Anaerolineae bacterium | reverse complement strand
TCGTTGGATTGAGCGGTGGCGTGGATTCCGCCGTCACGGCGGCGCTGGCGACGCGCGCGGTCGGGGCCGAGCACGTCCTCGCGGTCTGGCTGCCGTGCCACAGCCAAGCGGAGGACGAAGCGTATTCCCGGATGACGGCCCGGGCGCTTGGCCTGGATCTCATCACGGTCGATTTGTGCGACGTCTACGACGCCTTTGTGGCCTCCCTTCCCGAAGGCACGGATATGGCGCACGCCAACATCAAACCCCGTTTGCGGATGACGGCCTGGTACTACCTGGCCCAGTCAAACAATTATCTTGTCGCAGGAACCGGCAATTGCCCCGAAATGCTGGTGGGCTACTTCACCAAGTACGGCGATGGCGGTGTGGACATCGAACCACTCGGCGAGTTATACAAGCACGAGGTGCGGGCGCTCGCACGCGTCCTCGGCGTGCCGGAGACGGTCATCACCCGCGCGCCTTCAGCCGGATTGTGGCCCGGTCAAACGGACGAGGGCGAGTTAGGCATCACCTATGCGGAATTAGATGCCATATTGGCGGCGCTGGCCGAAAATCGCACGCCCGATGCGCCTGAAGCTGCCGTGACCCGCGTGCAAAGGATGATCGCGGCTTCGGCGCACAAGCGCGCGGTACCGCCGGCCTTTCACGTGGAAAGAACGTAAAGGCACGGCAGATTACAGTCGTCACCAGCATAATTGAAAGGCAAGACCACGGACCGAACACATAACGTATGATGACAGATTTGGATAACGCACAAACACACCCTGAGACCCCCTCGCAAAGCGAGTCACTCTCGCAGCGAGAGACACCCTCACCGCACGAGTCGCCCTCCCGGCTCGCCGTCAACGTCTACCTGTTACTCGGTCTGCTCACGCTGGTATGGAGCAGCTATGCATTCCAGGATAGCAGTGCACAGTACGTTATCGGCATTGTCATCGAGATGGCACTCGCGGTGGGAGCATTGATCTTCATGCGACTCGAGAAACGCACGGTTCCATGGCGCTCTATCGGCGGAATACTGCGCTGGCGCTGGCCTGGCTGGCGGCTTGTGGGCTTGAGCGGAGCGCTGGCGCTAGGGCTGTGGATGATCGGCGTGATACTCAATCTGATCACAACGGTCATTCTCGGCTACACCGCTCCGATGCCGCCGTCGACGTTCCCGCGCACCATCCCCGAGGCGTTTTTGCTACTCGTCGCCACTGTCATCGCCGCGCCGCTATGTGAAGAGCTTATGTTCCGTGGTTACGTCCAGCGTGCCTACGAACGGCGCAGCCCGTGGACCGGCATTGTCGTCAGCGGCGTCATCTTCACACTCTACCATCTGCGCTTCCAAGGTGCAATGGCGCTCGCCCCCGTGGCATTCGCCCTGGGATTCGTGGCCTGGCGCAGCAACAGTCTCTTCCCTGGTATGCTGTTGCACGCGGCGTACAACAGCATCGCCTCGGCCGTGCTCATTGCCAGCAGCTTCTTCTCTATGCCGGTGGTAAGTGGATTGGTTCTCTCCCTGGCCTGCCTGAGCTTCTTCATGGTTCCAGTGACGGCGATCCTGCTGTGGTTTATCTGGCGCTGGAGCACACCTCCGGCAAAGCTAGCCTTACCCAGGCTGACGGGATGGCGCGCGTGGGCGTGGATCGTGCCGCTCGTCGTAATGGGCAACATCTACGGGATTTCAGCTTACGGCGAAGTTCTCGTGGGGCGCTTCCCCGAAATGCTGGCAGTGGAGAAATTGGCGCTGCAACCGCCATCCGCCTGGAATGCCCCTGCGCAGTGGCACTACGTCATCCAGACGGGCTTGAATGAAACGGTCGGCGAGGCAAATTGCGATCTGGCCCCACAAACGAACAGTGTGACGCTGACGTGCCAGGTCCAGCAGAATGCCTTCGAAGCCGACCTCCCCATCAATCTCCCGAAGAACTTCGAGGGAATCTCGCTCCCAGAATACAGCGCAACAGGGGCCGCGTTCGAGAGCGCTGAACACATCACGTGGGCCAAAACGGATTTGTCGGTGCAGTCAATGGAAAGCAGGCGGGAATCGGAAACGGCGCAGCTTACCCTCACCCAAACTACCACCGATGACGGTGCGACACTGCGGGTCGAGGGAAACGGCGAAATACAAACAACGATGCTGCCGTCCGGCGCGTTCCTCGATAGCGATTGGCCCTGGCGGCTCTCAGCGCTGCCCTTCGATCTGGCCTATGGGAGCACACAGCCGTTGGTGCTGGTGGATCGCCAGGGCTATGTCAACATCGTGGATGCGTTTATCGTCGTAGCCAGCAGCGAACCGGCGTGGACGCCGGCGGGGAACTTCGTCACCTGGAGGGTTACCGTCACCTACACCCTTGACGGCAAGGAAAAGACATTGAGCGCCTGGTACGACGTCGACGCGCCACACACGCTGGTGCGCTACGATAACGGTGAAGTCAGTCTTTTGCTAGATAAAGTGGAGTAGTCAATGCTCTATTACATTGAGGACGACGCACGCGCGCTACGGCAAGCTTTTGAGAAGGAAGTCTTGCTATGGCCGCAGGTAACAACCCGGCGGATGTTTGGGTGCCCAGCCTACGTCGCCGATGGGCGGCTTTTCGCCTTTTTGGTGACAGAGGGTGTGGTCATCACACAATTACGGCAAAAGGACATAGAGACATTGTCGCAGGATAACCAGATCGAACCGTTCCAGGCCGGGGAACGGACCATCGAACGGTGGACGAAGGTGTTCATTGCCGATCCCGCCTCTATCGGGCGGATCATGAGTTTCGTGCGTAAAAGCTACCAGACGGCGATGGACAGAGGATAACCCTGGGTAGATTGTCACGAAACCACCGATGCATCCGAAGAAAGGTCCATATACCCGACTCGCCCCGCGTCTGCGCCACACTCCAAGCAAATCTCGTCTGGCGCTAAGGGCCGTCCACAACTCGCGCAATATTCCTGAGCCGCGATCCGGCGCGCCCGTCGTACACGCACTATGTTTCTGATGAGTGAGATGAGCAAGATCAGAGAAAGCACAATGATAACGAGCCCCAAGGCCCACCATATGATGCTCAAAAACCAAGCCCAAGCCGATTTCAAAGCCACAACCAGCCCATTCCAGATAGATTCCGCCTTTGTTGCGGCAACGACGCCAAAAGGCACTGGCGTCGCGGTTGGTGTAGGCATCGGTGTCGGCGCAGAGGTAGGTGTCGCGGTGAGGGTCGGGGTAGGCGTTGTAGTGGGTTCTGGTTTCGGCAGTGGTCCGAACGCCGCTTCAGCACTGGCGCGCCGGCCTTTAACCGCAACGTTGACTTGCACGCGGTGATCGGCGCCGTCGGCAGACAATCCAGAAACATAAGTCAGCACATACTGCTGTTTGAGTTGATCTAATACAGTGAGAAAATGCGTGGTTAACTGGGCCGAGTCGGGTGCCTCCTGGTAATCACCACCAGTGACGCGCGCGACCCTTTCCAGGTAACCCTGATCAATTTCATCGCCCAATGCAATGGTAAAGATCGGCACGCCAGCGCGAATCGCTTCCTGAATGGGCGTCTCGGCACTCGCAACAGAACTGCCATGTCCTTCATCGATGCCGTCACTCAACAAGATAATAGCGCGGTTCCCAGGCAACGCCTCCTGCGCCCAAAGCACGGCCTTATAGAGCGCATCATAAAGAGGTGTACTCCCCGTGGCTTCCAATCCATCAATGAGCCCAACAACTGTCGCATGATCGGCAGTAAACGCGGATTCGCGCGCCTCGTTCAGTACGTCAAGATTCACAGCATCCGCGAAAGCGATAAAGGCGACCCTGTCGTTCGCGCCCAGTTGGTCGACCAGCGCACGCGCAGCAGCCTGGGCATCTTCCAAAGGTTGACCCTCCATCGACCCGGAGACATCTACAACCACAACCACCGATAGCAAAAAATCGACGTTGGCCATGGTTTCAACAGCAAGAATGGGGCGCGAGATAGGCGCACGATCCTCGTTGATTTCGAAGGCAAAGGCTTCCAAATCGGGGACCGGCACGCCGTTCGCATCCCTTACGGTAACAGCAAGTGTCACCTCCGGGAAAGTCTCCACGTCCGTCGAATTCACCGATACAAAGAGCGCAGTAGGTGGATGCTGTGCATAAACAGGGGTTCGCAGAAGGCAACTGAGCACAACAGCCATCACTGTATGCCATCTCCAAAGCCTACTGCGGCACTTCAGATGCTTCATCCCAACCTCCTTAACCGTAGGCGGAACGGATGAAAATATCACCACGCTGCACCAATCTTTTCTATTTGCAGAAATTGGTGTGGGTTCCGGTTTATTTCCGAGGGGACCTAGTACAACAGACGATCCACGGCATAGACTGTCACCGCATGATCAATACCTTTGAGATGGACCCCTGACCGTGGTGTCACCTCGACCTCATCCCTGATCAGGTCATAGGTTTCCTGGCTGATCAGCACCTCATCCGGTGCCGCTACTCCGCAGATGCGCGCACCAAGATTAGCCGTGTGTCCGATGATGGTGTAATCAGTGCGCTGTTCGCAGCCAAATTCACCCACCGTCACTTCACCAGTGGCGATGCCAATTCCCAATGCCGCCGGCTTAATGCCGCGCGCAGTCCAATCTGCCATATACTGTTGATGCGCATTTTGCATCGCCAAGCCCACACGCACCGCCCGCAGAGGGTGATCAAGCTGCGGCAGCGGAGCACCAAAGAGCGCCATCACCTCGTCACCGATAAATTTATCCAGTGTTCCCTCGTAAGCATACAAGACCTGGGCCATCCGGCCCAGGTAGCCGTTGATGAACTCCACTAGCATCTCGGGTCGGAGCTGTTGGGCTAACTCTGTCGAGCCACGCAGATCGCCGTAGAGCACGCTCAGCACCACGCGCTCACCTTTGAGAAGGTCGACACTGGGGTTGGCCAATATACGATCCAGGACATGCGTGTCGACGGAGCGCCCCAGGACGCGCCGCAAGCGCCGCTGCTCCAGACTTTCGAAGATTGCGGTGTCCATCTGGCTCACGATGGCTTTCAGCAGTCGCCGGTGATCGCTGGTAAAGCGACGCTTCGGATCCCGATTGACCGCGCCAAACACACCGATGACTTCGTTGCGCAGGATCAATGGAACTGCCATAATCGTACATCGTGGTGCGTCAACGTCCTCACACACCAACTGCGTGCGGCGGATGGCCTTATTCGCTATCTGCGTCATCGTCTCGTAATAGGCCACCTTTTGCAGCAAATCGTCGTGCGTTGCCGCGCGCATTTCCAACTGCTTGCCTTCTTGATCATACAGCATCACATAGCCCATCTCAGCCTCGACCACGCGGCACAGTTCCTGCAGAACGATGTCCAACATCTCGTCGAAGGG
>JAFGSL010000574.1 GCA_016934645.1 Anaerolineae bacterium | reverse complement strand
CGTCGAGTTGTGGGTGGATGGCGGTGTGCGTTCCCCCGACGACGTGGTGAAGCTGATGTGCCTGGGCGCGAACCGGATCGGCTTTGGAACCGTGGCGATGCTCGCGCTGGGCTGTCTGCTGTGCCGCCAGTGCAAGACCGGTATGTGCCCGACGGGGATTACGACGCAGGTCAAAACGGCGGAGGAAGCGGCGGAACGGGGATTCAAGCGTTTTACTCCACTAGACTATGAACAGGCTGTAGAACAGCTCGTGCGGATGTTCCAGGCTTTTGGCGATGAAATCAAAGCGATCGCTGCCCGGCTGGGTGTGGCGCGTCTCCAAAACCTTGTGGGACGATCCGAGCTTTTGGAGCAGACGTCTCACTTCTTACAACTAAATCTACACGATTTATTGATGTCCGCGGCGGATGTGCATGCGGATCGTCCTACGGGTCTGGTTCCCTTGCGCCGCCCGCGCAACTACTTGACGACCGTTGTATCGAACCTGGTGATGGAGACGATAGCCAGCGGCGAAGAAATCGTGGCTTTTGAGGATGATCGCGCCACACCGGTCGATCGCGCATTGGGCACGCACTTGGCGGGTGCGTTGGCGCGTTACCAGCATCATTGGAATTGGCCCCCCGGCCATGATGGTGTCGGCGGCAAAGGTGAAAGTTGGCGGAAGCCAGTCAATGGGAACGGCGGTGCTCACGAGGATCTCGATGATGTTTACCTGGGTTTCTACGCCAGTAGCGTGCCAGGGAACGGCTTGGGCGCTTTCAGCAGCGCGCCGCTCACGATTTTCGTCGAGGGTGGCGCGCAGGATGGCGTCGCCAAAGGCCTGTACGGCGGGCGGGTGGTTGTCCTCAAAGGATACAATCATAACGGTTTGCGCATCGACGGCGCGGTGGGCAAGGGTCTGGCGTATGGTGCAATCGAGGGCCTGATCGTTGTCCAGGGGAACGCCGACAGCCGCGCGTGCGTGCGGCTCTCCGGCGCAGACGTGATCATCGGCGGCGAGGTAACGCAACCGATCAACGATGCTCTGGGTTTGATCGGCGTGCGTGCCAATGTTAAGGGATTCTTGTGTGAATACATGACTGCCGGGCGCGTCCTGGTGATGGGCGATCCTGGCCCCTGGATCTGCGCCGGGATGACGGGTGGGGTGCTCTACCTGCGTCTCTGGCCGGATATGGGGTTGGACATGGCCGCCATCCGCCGCCGTATCGCCCACGGTGCGAACGTGACGCTCAGCCCGGTTGCTGCCGAGGATGGAGAAAATCTGTACGAATTGATCCATGCCTACGCGGGCGAACTGGGGCGAAACCACCAGCAAGCGGAAGCCGAGAAGGTGCGTGCTTTGTATAATGGTTGGGAGCGGCGCTTTGTCAAAATCGCGCCACGCAAATCGGGCGACGAGGATATCGAGGAGCCAAGTGTTGCTTCGGCAGACTGAGCCGATGAAGCAGGATTTTGACCTCTGAATAGAATATTTCCTACGAAGACACCAGAGCAAACAAAGTGAACCTTTGTGCTTTGGTGTCTTTGTGGTAAACATGGCTGTTATCTATTATCCATGGAGTTGATTGATGAAAATAACCGGCATTGAGCCTGTCGTTATTCACGTCAACCAGCGCGGCGATTGGGTGTTTGTGCTCGTCCACACGGATGAGGGCCTCACTGGTCTGGGCGAAGCCAGCCACAGCGGTAATGACGCTTTGCTGGTTGCTACGTTTGGCGTGTTTGCGGCACAGCTTGTGGGACACGATCCCCTCGCGATCAATGGCTTGTGCCGCAACCTGGCCCGCGTGGATGGCGGACGCATCGCGTACACAGCGTTGAGTGCGATTGAACAAGCGTTGTGGGATATTGCCGGGCAGCACCTCGGCGTGTCGGTTCACACGTTGTTTGGCGGGAAAGTGCGGGATAGGCTGCGTCTCTATGCGAATATCAACCGCCACGTGGTTGATCGTTCGCCGGATGGATTTGCGCGTGCTGCACGGCAGGCCGTGGATGAGGGTTTCACGGCAATCAAACTTGCCCCCTTCGACGAACTGCGGGAGCATGATCACGTCCGCACCGGGCCCCAGGCTGCGTGGCGCCCTGGTATTGCGCGTGTGGAAGCCGTGCGCAGCGTTATCGGCGACGCGATTGATTTGATGGTGGACTGCCACGGGCGGATGGAAACCTCGGAAGCCATCACCGTGGGGCGCGCGCTGGCGGATTGTGACCTGATGTGGTACGAAGAGCCGGCCAAGCACACGTTTCCCGATCAACTGGCGCAGATTTCGCAGGCGGTCCCTATGCCGACCGCCTCGGCGGAAAGTATTTTTGGTGTCGAAGGGTTCCGCCCCTTTTTGCTGGAGCGCGTCGTCGATGTGCTGATGCCCGACGTGAAGCACTGCGGCGGTCTGGCTGAGATGCGCGCCATTGCCGAAGCAGCACGCCTGCGCCAACTTCTGATCGCGCCACACAACCCATCCGGACCGGTCGCGACAGTCGCATCGGCGCACGCAGTCTGCACACTCCCCAATTTCCTGATATTGGAGTATGCTTGGGGTGAGGTGGACTGGCGTGCCGATCTGCTCACGCCGCGTGAACCGGTTTGGGATGGCTATCTGTGGGTTTCCGACGCACCGGGTCTGGGGTATCGTCTGAATCCGGATGGCGTCGCTGCGCATCGTGTCCCCATGCCCAGCACGCACGACTCGACCAAAGTGTGGTTTTAACGAATGAGCGGATGTAAGAATCGACGAATTCAGCATCCGGTAATATTGTGTTTAGCAGGGAGGAATAATGACTATTGTGGCTGAAACTGAGACGAAGACGTATCAGCAACGTGTTGACCAACTGCGCGCGACCAAGATGGCGCAGACGCAGGAGAAGCAAGCACTTATCGGTTCGATGGACCACGATGACTGGGCGCTGATCCTGCCGCCGCCTGACCGGCGTAAGATCGTGAAGACGATGAGCACATCGGGGATGCCCATCACCGACTGTTTAATCGAGGGCTACGAACCCCAACTTACACATCCGGAGGGTGGTTTCTTCGGCCCCAAGGCGGTCGGCGCGAACTACCGGGCACTGTTGGAAGTCCATCCAGTCTACATCGACCCCGTCAGCTCGCTGGCGGGCGGGTATATGGTGAACTTCTCATCTTACCGTAAGCGCGGCTGGAACCCCGACATCGCGGTGAGCAAGCTGCGCCCCGACCTGGCGGAGGCGATTGCGCTGTATCAACTGCACCCCGGCATCGGCGCGGGACAGCATTTCTGCCAGGAATTGCAGATCGGGTTGGACCTGGGGTGGGGTGGTTTGCTCGCCAAGATCAGGCGCTACCAGGATGCCAACCTCGCTTCGCCGGAGGCGTTGACGCCCGAAGACACGCGCTTCTCACCCGTGACGCGGAATGACATGGCTGGATTCTACAACGGCCTGGAAGATATCGTCCTTGGAACGCAGGGCTGGATTCGCCGCCACGCTGAGGCTGCGCGTGCGATGGCAGAAGCAGAAGATGATCCTGAGCGACGCCAAAATCTGCTGGAAATCGCCGCAATAAACGAGCGGCTGGTCACGGAGCCACCGCAGAATTTCCGTGAGGCCTGCCAGTGGATTCTGTGGTACCAGATGTTGGCGCGGATGTACAACGGCAGCGGCTCGCTGGGACGGCTGGATGTGCTGCTCACGCCATACTATGAGCGGGATGTCGCGGCGGGCATGCTTACCGACGAGGAGGCCATTTTCCACGTCGCCTGCCTGCTGCTGCGTGATACGGCCTATCTGCAACTCGGCGGTCCCGACGCTGCCGGAAACGACGTCACCAACACGGTCTCCTATCTCGTGCTGGAAGCCGCGCACCGCCTCAAAATTCCGGCGAACGTCGGTATCTGCGTGGGGGATGGCGTGGACCCTGGTCTGCTCAAACGCGGCGTCGAGGTGATGTTCGAGGATAAGACCGGCGTGCCCAAGTTCCTCGGCATCGAGCGTACCGCTGAGGGTTTTGCCCGCAACGGCTACGACATCGCGTTGGGCCGTGAGCGTGCCTATTCCGGCTGTCACTGGTCGGCGATTCCGGGCCGTGAGTACACGCTCAACGACTGTGTCAAGATCAACTTCGCTGCTGTCTTCGAGGTTGCCTGGAAGGAGATGATGCGCGATTCTACAATTGCTTCTGCCGGATTGCCAAATCCGGCAGAACCGAGCGTTGCCAACCTGTGGACACTCTTCACGGAGCACCTGCGGCGCGGTATCCGCACGATTGCCGCGAGCCTGGACTTCCACACAGAGCATATGCACCGTGTCTTCCCTGAGCTGGTGATCGATTTGTTGAGCTTTGGTCCTATCGAACGCGGCCTGGACGCTTCCCACGGCGGTGTTGAATTCTACAACCTATGTCTTGACGGCGCGGCGCTGGCGACCGTCGCTGACTCGTTTGCCGCGTTGGAGCAGCGCGTTGAGCAGGAGGAACGGTTAGGCTGGAACGAAGTTTCACGCTGTATCGAAACCGACTGGGCCGGTTCCGATGGTGAACGCGCCCGGCTGATGCTGCACAACATCCCGCGCTACGGCAGCGGCGGTTCCCGTGCCGACGAATGGGCTGTGCGCGTCAATCAAACGTTCACCGACCTGGTCAAAGAGGCACCCACGCCGCGCGGCTTTAACCTGATCCCTGGCCTGTTCTCCTGGGCGAACACCATCCCGATGGGGAAAGGTGTCGGCGCGACGCCGAACGGGCGTCACGCAGGTGCCCCTATCTCCCACGGTGCAAATCCCGATCCTGGCTACCGCAAGGATGGTGCCCCCACGGCGATGGCAGTGGCGATTGCCTCCGTGCAGCCCGGCTTTGGCAACACCGCGCCCATGCAGATGGAACTCGATCCGATGCTTTCCAAAGACGAGGGCGGCGTCGACAACATCGCCAACCTCATCAAGACGCACTTCGATTTGGGAGGCACGCAGATCAACCTGAACATCATGGACACGGAGAAGGTGCTCGAAGCGCACAAGGACCCCAGCAAGTATCCCGACTTGGTCGTACGCGTGACCGGTTTCAGCGCCTACTTCGCCAGTCTTTCGCCGGCATTCCGCCAGCTCGTGGTGGACCGCATTATCGCGGAGGGGTAGCGTAGGTTTCCGTTCAATTTCCGAGGTGCGTTATGGATAAGATACTGGAATCGTTCACGAAAAAGCAACAATTCGTTCTCATCCTGCTGGCTGTGGTGACGTGCCTGGTTATTACCTTATTGGGCAGCATCATGATCTCGCAGACGAGGCGCCAGGCAACCGGACCTTCTGCAACGCTTGCCACGGCAACACCGGTCCCCACCACACCAACTCCTGTGTCATCGCCTACGTCGCCCCCCACGTTACCCCCCACCTGGACGCCCACGCCGGAAGTTCGAGTGCTCATCGAGACGCCCTCTTTCGAGCAGACGCAATGTCCCTTCGATGTTCCCCTCGATGCGCAGGTTGATTGTGGTTTCGTCTTCGTGCGGGAAGAGCGTGGCGGCACCGATCCCAATGACGTTATCCGCCTAGCCATAGCTGTTTACCACAGTACCAGTGCCGATCCTTTGTCCGATCCGGTGATTTTCTTGCAAGGTGGGCCGGGCAGCGGAGCCGTCGAAGACATCGTCTATGCCTACGATACCCTCATTGCGCCGATTCTGGCCGAGCGTGACTTTATCGTGTTCGATCAACGTGGTACGGGGTTGAGCCAGCCGTTGCTTGACTGCCCGGAGTACTCGCGGCTGGTCGAGCGCCAGTTGCGGCAGGGATTCTTCATCGGCGATGAAGACCCTGCGCGTTATACTGCTGCTTTGTTGAATTGCCGCGATCAACTGACGCTGCGCGGGGCTAATCTGGCGGCCTACACCAGCGCCGCCAGCGCCGCCGACGTCAACGACATCGTTACCGTTCTGGGATACGATCAGGTCAATCTCTATGGCGCTTCCTACGGCACGCGTCTGGCACAGACAGTGATGCGCGACTTTCCTGGTATCGTACGCAGTGCGGTGCTCGATTCGGCGCTGCCCCTCGAAATCCATATCTATAACGAACAGGCTGCCAAGACCAATTACGCGCTCAACAAGCTGTTT
>JAFGSL010000573.1 GCA_016934645.1 Anaerolineae bacterium | reverse complement strand
TCTCAAGCCTAATGCTGTTGACTCAAAATGCAAGAGTCAGGTAGCTCAATAACTAATCAGACAGTTATTTAATTCTCAATCCTAAATATCATAGGGAATTTGGACTATGTCGCAATGCGGCTGAACGGATGGCAGAAGCGGTTGGTACAGAGTTTCGTTTTATCTACCTTATTCGTAATCCAATCAATAGGATACAATCGCAATACAACTATGACCTGCCGGCGGGCAGAATACCACCTGAATATGTTTCTCGTTCCTGTCAAGAGATTTTCCCACCCTGTCTATATATTTCAAGCTATGCTATGCAAATATCTGAGTACGACTCAAGATTCGGTCGTGAAAGCAGTCTCCTGGTTCTTTTTGAAGACTTTGTCGAGAACCCAAAAGCAGAGTTACAAAGGATATGCAATTTCCTTGAAATCGATAGCAACTTCGTTTTTTCCGATCAAGTTGACAGGAATGCAACCCGAGGCGGGACACGTACCAAATACCCATTGTGGCTTTACCGTCTGAAATGGGGAAGAAGATCTACAATATTACAGCTTCTTTTGCCGGTTTTGCGACGGTTCAGGTCTTTTGCTCCGAAAAGTAACTCACTTAATATTGAACTTACCGCTGAGCAGAAGAAATACGCACTCGATTGGCTTCGTCCTGATATCTTGCGGCTTAGGGACGAATTCGGTATCCAGGTCGAGAAGTGGCAATTGCCGATTGAGAGCTGATCCATACATGCGCCACGTTTTGCTGATTACTCACCAATTCCCGCCCCGTAACTCCGCAGCGGTGTTTCGCGTACGCGCGTTGTGCAAATACCTGCCTCTTTACGGTTGGGAGCCGATCGTTCTGTGCAACGATTGGAGTACGTTGCCTGAAGAAGAAAAGGACCCGTCGCTTTACGCAGGGCTACCGCAAGGACTGCAGGTCTTTCCGGTGAAAAGCCAACCATTTCGGTTTCATCACGTGCGGGAGCGTTTGCAGGTGATGCAGCGCCCGTTAGGATGGTGTGAGGCCGCGACAACGAAAGGGCTACAGATCCTCCAGGATGCTCCCATCAATGCTATCTGGGCAACGTGGGGCCCCCGAGCTGCCCATCATATTGCTTCACAACTTCACGCAAAAACCGGAACGCCCTGGATTGCCGATTACCGTGATATCACCGAACGTGATTTTGAGGGCAAGGGGATAGATTGGGTTAGGCAAACCTGGCTTTATGATGCCGAACGCAAGCTGATCGCCTCTGCGGCCTATGTGACGACTGTAACACCGGCATGGGTTGATATCCTACGCCAGCGGCTTCGTCGGGATGTAGAACTGCTCACGAATGCGTTCGATCCGGGGGATTTCGAACTATTCGCACCCGATGAGAGTTCAGTCGATCAGCGCGATGGTCGCTTCCACATTGTTCACTGTGGCAATATTAGTACAAACCTTTATCCATTTCTCGAGACATTTCTATATGCACTGAAGGAAGCAATTACTCGAATTGGTACAAATGAAGACGAAATTACCTGTGAACTTATCGGCAACGATAACACGATTATTCGTGAGATTATCTCTCGAACGCAAACACAGCCTTACGTGGCGGTGCGGGGACGCGTATCGCGCCGCGAAGCGATTCAGGCGATACGCCAGGCGAATGCGCTGCTTTTATTTGCGTACCCTGGCCAGGGCCGTCACACCGCCAAGTTGCTGGATTATCTAGGCGCGGGCATTCCAATCTTAAGCTTCCCGCGAGACCCCGGTGGAGCCGCCGACGTTCTTGAAGAGACAAAGGCCGGTATAGTTATCAATGCACAAGAGGAACTTGTCAATATGCTCAGTACAAAGCTTCAGGAGTGGCGGACTGGAACAGTGCCGGTGTTCTCTCCGATCAAGGAAGCGGTTGAGAAGTATTCCTGGCGTGAGAACATCAGAAAAATGGTTGGACTTCTCAATCATCTTGTAGACGGCAGTGAAGATAATGGCAGATGAGTTTCCTGGGTTGACGATTATCACAGTCACCCGTAATCGTCCAGATGGACTTCGACGATGCCTGACCAGGACCCGGAATGTGTTTCCAGATGTGCCCATCGTTGTATATGACGATGCTTCTGATTTGCCCGCAGCCGTCAATTCTGCGGTAGCTGATCTCGGGATGGTACGTGTTCTACGAGGAACTAGCTGTTTAGGCCCAGCCGGTGGGAGAAATATCTGTATTGAACATGCGAATACCCCATTCTGCCTCAGCCTGGATGATGACTGCTACTTGAACGATGTAGGTGGCTTACAAGAGTGGTTCTATGAGCGACCAAAATATAACAACGTTGGAGTCGTTTGCTTCCAGGTGCGTCGCACTCACGATAATGTACTGTCTCCTAGCAATAATCGTAAGAGCGGAGAAATTCTTTCTTTTCATGGCGGCGCATCGCTTCTGAAGAGGAGTGTATTTCAAGCTGTCGGAGGATACCGGACTTTACTACGGTTTGGGGGGGAGGACACAGAGTTAGCCCGGCGAATCTGGCTTTCAGGTTATCAGGTTTGGTATGATGCATCAGTTCAGGTTCAGCATGAACACAATCCATTAGGAAGAAGAAAGCTACTGAACAGTTATTACTACATACGCAATCAACTTATCATTGAGGCACTAACAGGACATCCCTTTTGGGGTCTGCCTACAGGGATAGTTAAGGCTTTGCGGAAAGGCATATTCGATCGCAGACCGCTGGCAACGCCAGTGGCAATCATGATGGGGGTTGCCTTGACCCTTATCCACTGGCGGGAGCGAACACCCTTACCTGTATCTGTACGAAAAAAGCTGGCAACGTTAGCCTGATAATCCTGATTGAACATATTCAGTGAACGCAATGAGAGGCTAAATCAATCGAGATGCAAGTATTACTTGCTCAACTTGGGGCACGCCGTCATTATGCAGTCGCCGAGATTCTAACGGAGGCTGACCTGCTTGCGTGCTTATATACCGATGCATACGGGGGAAAGTGGCCATTTTCTGTTTTGTCGCGCATCCCAAAGATCATTTTGCCAAGCGCGGCAAGGGCTTTAGTCGAACGCCACGGTCGACTACCTGCGAGTAAGGTCCGGGCATTCCAGTGGTTTGGCCTGATGTACGCAAGACGTCTGGCACAGACTCATGAAGATAGTGATGCTATGGCCGTCCATATCGAGTTCGGGAGGCGCTTCTGTCAAACCGTTGTGAATTCAGGGATAGACGGAAATGATGTAGTGTATGCTTATCGCAGCGCAGCGCTTGAATTGTTCGAAGTGGCACGGAAAAAAGGTATCGTGACAGTTTTGGATCAGACCATCGTGCCTAAACGTTTTGAAAACGAAATCCTGCAGAATGAAAGCAAAAAGGCGCCAGGATGGGCCACGACACCATCCGAGGCAGCCATCGCCGCATACTGCCAACGCGAAGAAAGGGAGTGGCAACTGGCAGACGTCATCCTGTGCGGTTCTGAGTTTGTCAAAGATGCCATCAAAGACTGCGGTGGGCCGCACGAGCGCTGTCAGGTTGTGCCGACCGGCATTCGCTTGCCGAATGTGGGTGGACAAGCTGTGCCTCGCCTGCCACACACACCATTTCGCGTGCTGTTTGTCGGCGAGGTAGGGCTGCGAAAAGGCATCCGTTACCTTCTTAAGGCGTTAGAACAGTTCGACAGAAGTCTGGTGGAATGTCGAGTTATTGGAGGGCTACGTGTGCCGCCCGAAATACTTCAAAAGGCAACGCCACCTAACGTAACGTGTACGGGGAGAATACCTCGGAGCGAGGTCTCAAAACACTATGAATGGGCAGATGTGCTTTGCCTGCCGTCTTTATGTGAAGGTTCCGCGATTGTCTCCTATGAAGCTTTGGCTCATGGCCTTCCGGTTATCACCACGCCAAATGCAGGCACTTTGGTCAGAGACGGCGTTGAGGGCATCATCGTACCAGCTCAAAATGCTACTGCTCTAGCAGATGCTCTGCATCAGATGCGGAGTCTAACAGAGAGCGAGTATGTCCGGTTTTCTACATCTGCACGAGCACGCGCTGATTTTGGCGACTTGGATGCATATGGACATAGGCTGATCCATACGCTCACTACATCCTTCTCCGAGAGTACATAAGCGACTAGATGCAAGTATATATTCACAAGGATGATTCATGATCTACAAAAATAAATCCATGAAGCAAGGGTTTGAAAACTTAAGTGACCAGTGGCAGTTGAAGAATCAGGGAACATATTCTCCTCTGGCTTCGCTCGGTTCTCGAGCGTCCGATGCCGTTTCATTGCTACAAATAGGAAAAATAGACTTGCTGTTTATTGGTATCACTTTTGTGTTATGTTTTCTCTACTTTCATCGTGGTTTCCACACCGCCTATAGCCGTTATGTTATCATTTTCCTTTCAGTCTTTGCTTTCCTGAATCCATTTTCTGCTGTGCTTTATCTCGCGGCCTCTCAAACTATGATTAATCCCATTGGTATCCCCTTCACGCCTGCACAATTGTCCGTCATCGGATTTTGTGCAGCGCTGTTGACCAAAGTTAAGCGTTTATCTAGTTTATTGGAGTCATTGGGTGCTCTCCTCGCCTATCTATTGCCCTTCCTGTTCCTGACAGGCGCCAAGAGAGTCCTCATCTGGAATAACTTGCCATTAAGCCAGGATGATATTTTTATGTATGCTGCGGCTCTGATGATCATTTCTTACTATAAAGAGGCCGGTAAAAAAACTGATCTATGGCTGCTCTGCCTCGCTATGGGTGCGCTCATTGGCATTGCCGGTTGGTTCTTCAATACTATCGGGTTAGAAGCGACCGTAGAAGAGATCGCCGGGTTACGCTCACGGTTGTTCATTGGACGTGCAGCGAACGCCACGAATATTGGCCTTGTTGCCGGGAGTATCGCGGTACTCAGCCTTTGGATCAAATATTCTGCAGCGGCACGCGTCTCGACCGAAAAGAGAGCGTCCTACTGGCTCTTATTCCTTTTCTTAGGTTTACTTGGAGCAGGAACGATGTCTGTGTTCGCAAATGGTTCGCGCGGAGGTGTGATTTCCCTCTTTATTGCAGCTGTCTTCACATTGTTAGTATCACTCCTATTATTTGGCACACAGATAGCCAGATATGCCGTGATTCTCGTCATTCTCTCGGGCTTGCTGTTTTTCATCCCCACTACCGGTGTCCGATCCTCATTGCAGAGTATGCAAGAATTCAACAGTCTACAGGCGGTTGAGTACGATTTATCCAATCCGTTGCTGGCCGGACGATACAATGCATGGGTTCCGGCGTTGCAGAGTTTCTTGGCCTCTCCCCTACTGGGCGAGCTGCCATGGCAGCAAAGCTCTAGCTCTTCCGAGATAGGAACCCACAACGTTTTTCTGGGTATGGCCCGTGGTTTCGGTATTTTTGGATTGATTGCGTATTGCTGGTACTTTTTTGGGCCGACATATATCCTTGTCAGGTCGAACGGTCTCCGTGCGGTGTGGCCATTTGTCTGTGTGTTGCTCGCTTTTTTCCTTGGATTTAACAGTTTAGGATTCACCGGCTACAAAACTTTCCACGCCTTTAATGGCATAGTCATAGGATTAGTGCTTTGGAGCAAAGCGAAGTTTTCACCTCAACGCCAAGGCTACCAATCTGACGCCCTGCTCACAGCATTTCCGAAGAAAACCATCCTATGAGTGATTGTCCAATCTCTGCTGAAGTATCGGTTCTGCACATAGCCCGCCGGCCGTGGACTGGGGTCTGGAGCTTGATCCGGAACCTTAGTTTGTGGCAACACCAACACGGCAAACACCGGGTGGGCGTGGGGATCATCGTTACAGATTCGTGGCCACAGAATTATCGTGATGAGCTATCAGAACTTTCCGAGACGGGTATTCATATGTTTACAGCATCGAGTCCTGATCTGCCTTTCACACTGGAATACTTGCGTTGTATGCTCACCTGGCCGATCATAGGCAACCCAATAGTCGGATGGGTCAAAGAATTCATCCTGGCGGAAGCCACGGCTGCCGGACCACCGGTTTTACATTTTCACAACGCATGGCTCTCAGGTGGGTTGACGCCGGTACGCTATAACGGGTCCCTGGTTCCTATGATTGCAACCTACCATGGGATTGCGGCTGCCCGTGTACTTCGCCGGCAACCGCTTCGACGATATATTCACGCTATATTTGCTAAACGTTTCGTTCATAATAAAGGTTTGCTTGCCTCAGTCGATCGACAGAATACAAAGGTGGCCGAAGAACTGTTCGGCATAAGGGCAAAGGATTTTACCGTGATCCCCAACGGCTTTATCCCTAATGGAATGCAAGGGTGCCCGCGTTTGCATGGAGCAAAAGAGTTTGTAGTGGGACATGTCGGCGGTATAGACGACGGCAAGGGATGGCGTTTTACGGCTGCCGCGCTGGACCAACTCCACGAAGCAGGTTTTCCTGTGCGTTTTTTGATCGCGGGTAAAGGGCCACAAGCGGCAATTGCTCAACAATGGTGTTCCGAGCGACCAGATTGGACAGAATTTCTTGGATTTGTGAAAGACGCAGCGGCCAACGTAATCCCAAGGCTCGATGCTTATGTACTGCCATCCCTTTCGGAGGGCCTTCCGATGACTGTCATTGAGTCGTTTGCCGCCGGCGTTCCTGTCCTGGCGACCCCGGTCGGTGGCTTGCCCGATACGATTATCGACGGAGTAAATGGATTCCTGATCGAACGCGACAGGGATGTCATTGCCCGGTATATTCAGCAGCTCGTGGAAAATGTTGGGCTGCATACCCATCTGTCTCGTAGTGCTCTGGAGAGCTTTGAAACACACTTCCATATGCGCATGGTCGTGAAACAATATGATGATCTTTATCGGAAAGCTGTAGAGAAGATTCACCATGACAACTGATCGTCCCCCACGAATTGCCGTCATATTTGCCAGATTTGGCCCGTACCATCTCACCCGTCTCGAGGCGGCTGGGCGTTATGCGACCTCTCTCGGGGGTGAAGTCATTGGTGTCGAGGTCGCGCGCCGGGATAGCGTTTATCAATGGGATATAGCAAAAGGAAGCCGCGATTTCCACAGAGTCACGGTATTCGAAGATACAAACTACCACCAGTTAACCAAATGGCATATTGCCTATAAAGTATATCGTCTTCTAGGTGAAATCAAACCTGATGCTGTCGCCTTGCCCGGTTGGGTTTACCCAGAAGCCCGCGCAGGACTCGCCTGGTGCAGTCTTCACCACAAAGTGGCCATCGTGATGAGCGCGAGTACACGCGCAGATGCGTCG
Source organism: Anaerolineae bacterium (assembly GCA_016934645.1). Next base: position 5,247 of record JAFGSL010000573.1, on the reverse strand, counting down.
CGTGTTTGGTGGCGCGAGTGGCTCAAAAGCCGCATCATTCATCGTTTTGATGCTGCGCTTGTTGGTGGAACACAGCAAAGCACTTATATTCAGGAGTTAGGCATGCCTGCTGACCGGATATTCACAGGCTATAATGCAGTCGATAACGCGTACTTTGCTTCTGAGAGTGACCGACTAAGAGAAAAAACCGTCCAGCTTCGCGCTGATATGGGACTGCCAAGTAACTATTTTTTATCTATCACACGCTTCGTTCCGGTGAAAAATCTCCTCAGATTCTTGGAAGCCTACGCCCTATACCGTGAACGAGCAGGCCACTCTGCTTGGGATCTTGTGCTCTGCGGGGATGGTCCCCTGAAATCCGATATACTTCAAGTCATTGCCGACAAATCTATAGGTAAATATGTCCATCTTCCAGGGTTCATTCAGTATGACGTACTGCCGACTTACTACGCACTCGCAAATGCTTTTATCTTGCCAAGCGTGAAAGAAACCTGGGGGCTGGTAGTTAATGAGGCTATGGCTTGCGGCTTGCCGGTGCTGGTATCAAATCGCTGTGGCTGCGCCCCTGATTTAGTGAAAGATGGTGTGAATGGCTACACGTTTGATCCTTATAATACTGAATATATGGCAGATCGGATGCTAGAACTGCATCGACGTAAAAACGCTCTGCCAGAAATGGGCTGTGCATCACGTGAAATCATCTCTGAGCATGGCCCTCATCGTTTCGCCCAAGGATTGTGGCAAGCGATGTGTGTTGTAAAAGGTATCGAAAACAATGAAATCATTGATTAGAGAGTTCTTATTTAGGAAACGGCTAGAAGTAGCAAAGCGATGGCAGGAACGTTGGCTGACACTGCCTGGTGAGCAGATTAAAACAAAGCAACTTAAGAATCTGCGTGAACGATGGCGAGAAGCAACTGAGCATATACCTTATTATCGAAACCTGGTCGCCCGTGGCGATGCGCCCGCAACCCTCGAATCCATTGCCATGTTCCGTCAAACCGTCCCCATCCTCACGCGGGAAACGCTTATTGCACAGCGTGACCAGTTCCAACGGGATATTCCCCCGCACCACGAGTTGATGACCGCGGGGTCGACCGGCAACCCCCTGCGCTTCGGGAACTGGAAGGACGAGGCGATCGCGCACACAGGGGTCAACCAATGGGTGGGGCGCTTGCACAACGGCATGGCGCCCGATGACAAGGTCTTTATGCTGTGGGGGCACAGCCACCTGCTCGGCACGGGCATCCAAGGCCGGTTGAAAAACCTCAAGCGCAAAACCCAGGACTGGCTGTTAGGTTACCGGCGCGTCGATGCCTACCACGTTGAGCCAGCGCGCGCTATCGCCTATCTCGATGACCTGCGCCGCTTTCGACCCCGGATCGTGATCGGCTATGCGTGCGCCCTCGACATGATGGCCCGCCACAATCTGAACGCGGGCAGGTCGGCGGATGATCTGGGGATCAAGCTCTGCATCGCGTGTGCAGAGATGTTCCCGCAGCCTGATTCCCGCGAGGTGCTGCAACGCTTCTTCGGCTCCCCGGTCGTGATGGAGTACGGCGGCGTGGACTTCGGCGTCTGCGCGTATGAACGTGTCGATACAACCGGTTATCGCGTCTTCTGGTGGAGCCACCTGCTGGAAGTCGAAGGGGATAGCGCAGAAGGCCCGTTGCTCGTGACAAACCTGACGGAACGCTACCTGCCCCTGTTCCGCTACCGCAACGGGGATGCGTGTGAAAGGGCGAACGTCGACACTTCCGGTGTGTTGCAAGGGTTTGCCGCCATCAAAGGGCGGGTCAACGATACGCTGGAAATGCCGGATGGCCGTGTCATCCACAGCGTTGGGCTATTCCACTGCATTCATCAGGAATCGGTCTGGTCGATCCAACTGGCCGTTGGGGATGACGGTATGAGGCTGAGATTGGCTACAGATAAAATGACAGAGGCGATGGAGTCTCGCATTCGCAGTCGCCTGGGCGACCTGCATCCCGCTCTCGCAGATTGCCCCATTGACGTCGTCACTGATGTAGCCACCAATCGCGCGGGAAAGCGGCGCTGGATTGTGGATGAGCGTTCATGAGGATCGCCGTTTTTACCAACGCCCTGTCCCGTGAAGGCGGCGGGCTGTTTCACTCCGTCCGCTCGCTGGCAAAGACCATTGCCGGTTCAGGCCACAATGTCAGCATGTTTGCCCCTGCCGATGCGCATCTGGACGCAGACCGGGCCGCGTGGGGAGAGCTGCGCACGGTTGCCTACCCGGCCTGGCTTGCCCACAACGCCAGAGCGGCCCTCGCGCAGGACGCACCGGATATCATCCATCTGAATGGGATCTGGCTGCCTCACTCGCACATCGTTCGCGTCGTTTCACAGTCCAGGGACATCCCCAGCCTCATATCACCACGGGGGATGCTGGATGGATGGGCCTTGGATCAGGCGCGCTTCAAGAAGAAAATCGCGGGATGGCTCTACGAGAATCGGAATCTGCGCGGCGCCGCCTGTATGCACGCCTTGTGTGAAAGCGAGTACCAGGCCATCAGAGCCTTCGGCCTGAAGCAGCCGGTGGCCGTCATCCCCAACGGGGTCAAAGCTCCACCGCCTGTGGCGGAAAGGCAAGCGCTGCCCTGGCCCTTTCCGCAGGCGTGGCAAGGGCATCCGGTGCTGCTCTTTCTGAGCCGCATCCATCCCAAAAAGGGCCTGCGCCCCCTGCTCCACGCCTGGCATCAGGTGGCAGAAACGGGCGCGCAGTGGCGATTAGCCATTGTCGGCCCGGATGAAAACGCCCATAGCAAAGACATCTTGACGCTCATCGAGCAGCACGGCCTTCAGGCCAGCGTGCAGTGGTTGGGGCCAAAGTACGCCCAAGACAGAGACGCCTGCTACCACCATGCCTCGGCCTTTATCCTCCCAAGCTACAGCGAGGGTTTCCCGATGGCGGCGCTGGAAGCGCTGAGCTTTAGCCTGCCCGCCATCCTGACGCCGGCATGCCATCTGCCCGAAGCGTTCGACGCCGGCGCCGCGCTCTCGACCGCGCCGGCGGAGAACGACATCGCCGAAACGTTAAAGAAGCTATTTGCTCTCGAACATGCCCAATTGACCGAGATGGGGCAGAAAGGCGAATGCCTCGTCAACACCGCCTTCACCTGGGACTCCATCGCCCGGCGCATGATCGCCGTCTACACGTGGCTGGTCGCGCCGCAAGCTCACCCCATGCCTGCGGATATCCGCCTGGATTGAAGGAAATAGATCCTCATGACATTCCATTTTGAACTCCAGAACGTTCGCACACCTTTTTCTCTGGCGAATCGCATCGCCAGGCTCCTGTGGTGGGTCGTGAGCGCTTTGCTCTTCAAGCCTACACCACGAAATTTTGGAGCCTGGCGGCGGTTTCTCTTGCGTTGCTTCGGCGCCAACCTGGGGCGTAAGGCGCAGGTCTATAGCGGCGCGAAGATATGGGCGCCCTGGAACCTCCAGATGGGCGATTTTAGCTGCCTGGATGACGACGTGGATTGTTACAATGCCGGCCGGGTCTGCATCGGCAAGAACGTCATCGTCAGCCGGGGAGCTTCCCTGTGCACAGCGACCCACGACCATACGGATCCCGCGTTCCCGTCCGTGACTCATCCCATTACCATCGGCGACAATGCCTGGATCGCGGCCCGCGCCTTCGTCTTTCCCGGCATCACCATTGGGGCGCGGGCCGTGGTCGGCGCTTGCGCAGTAGTCACCCACGACGTTCCCCCGGACGCGATTGTGGCGGGCAATCCGGCGAAGTCTATTGCTTATCGGGAGATCGATAGTGGCGAAACAGATCAGGGTCTTTAGCTGCGTGGGCGGCGCGGGCGCGTCGGCCTTCTGGACGGCGTGGTTGGCGGAGCTGGAAACGGCTGGATTCGAGGTCGCCGAAGTGTCGGCGGTCTCGAATACGACCTATCGCTCTGCGCACGGCGTCTGGGCGCGTCTCGTACTGCGCTTTCAGATGTACGTGGGGATGCTGTTCCACCTGCTGCGCTCCGGCGTGTTCGCGCCCAAAGGCAGCGTGCTCATCGTCACCACCAACCCCTTCTACGCGCCGTGGTTTCTCGCCACGTTTGCCGGACGGCGCTGTTGTGTGATCAATCTGGTCTACGATGTGTACCCGGATTCGCTCGTGGCAGCCGGCAAGCTCAAACCCCACAGCATCGTCGCCCGCCTGCTCTCTGCGCTCACCCGAGCGACCCTGGCCCGTTCTCACGCTACGGTTTTTTTGGGTGCCGGAATTCAACGCTATTTCGTCGAGACCTATGGAAGCGCCTACAAGAGCTGTGTGATCCCGGTTGGCGCCGATTGCACGGGCTTTTCCCACACTCCCGTTGCGGGAGTCCCCGTTGCGGGAGTCCCCGGTGCGGGAGTCCCCGGTGCGGGAGTCCCCGACGCGAGGATGGGGACGCAACCGATGGAAATCCTCTACTGCGGCAATCTCGGCATGCTGCACGAAACAGAAACGCTCGTCCGGGGTCTGGCCGGCTTAGAGGAACGTGAGCGGAGTCAATTCCACTTTCGTTTTTGTGCATCTGGATCGGGCACGCGAGACCTGGGTGGCGCGGTGGAAGCACAGGGCCTATCCCGGTGGTTTACCTTGGGCGGACCACTGGACGGAGAACAATGGCAAGCAACCATGGCGCAAGCCCCCATCGGCCTGGTGTTGCTTAAAGATGCGGCGGCCTACTCGGCGGTGCCCAGCAAAGTCTACAGCGCCATGGCCGCCGGACAGGCCATCCTCGCCATCTGCCCCAGCCACTCCGATCTGGCCACCGTGGTGCGCGATCACGACTGCGGCTGGGTCATCGCTCCCGGCGATACGGCCGCGCTGGCGGAGACACTCAGGTGCATCGCGCAAAACCCGGCGAGCGTGGACGAGAAGCGGGCGAATGCGTACCGTGCGGCGCGCCGGCACTTCTGTATGCCGGTGGTGGCGCAACAATGGATCGAGTTGATCCATTCCTTATCCTGAAAATCCCGTCCATCCTGTCGAAAAACGGTGTATACTATATGAAGATGACCTGGCAACGTTACGGGAGTTGGGGCGTTTATGACAGTACAGAAGACATAATTCGCCATTTGCCATATTCGCCATTCTCCATTTCCAGACTTATGATACAATGAAGACAAACCAGCACATAAACACAGGAGTTTGCAATGAGTACAGTTCAAGTCTCTTTACCCAGTCAGGAATGGCATGAGTTGGTTGGGTTAAGCCAACAAGAACAG
>JAFGSL010000572.1 GCA_016934645.1 Anaerolineae bacterium | reverse complement strand
GCGCTTAATCTAGTCAACTTCCGCTTCGCCAGTTAAACCTACCTAATGTTCTTATTGTGCAATAACTCTACTATGGTTACAATAAAGACAGATTTCCTGATGATGTACTCAACCCACAGCCTAAGCCGACTGAAAAGACTGATGACACTACTTCGGAAAATATAACTTCCGACGATCCCAACGAAAAAGTCGGCCCAGCCGGTGTTGGGGAGAAAAGGTGGATAAGCAAAGAGGGTGCCTTACATTACACTGTCTACTTTGAAAACAAATCAGATGCCGGTGCCCCTGCACAACAAGTCTTTGTCACCGATGCTCTTGATCCTGACCTGGATTGGAGCACATTCCACCTTACCGAGATTGCCTGGGGAGAGCAGATTATCGCAATTCCAGAGGATACAGCTACCTATTACACACGACGTACCGTAAGCGATTATCGGACTACAGAGGCAAAATCATGGTGGGTGGATCTCGAAGTGGATTTGAACTACACGTCCGGCCAGGTGCAATGGGCTTTTGACACATTGGACCCCGACACCGGTGAACTTCCGCTTGATCCTCTCGCTGGCTTCTTACCCCCCAATGATGACAGCGGCAGAGGAGAAGGCTATGTATCATTTTCCATTTACCCCCGCGCGGATGCCACTCATGGTACTATTATTACGAATTCCGCAACCATTGTCTTTGACACCAACGAACCTATCGTCACAAATGAGGTCATGAACACGATCCGCACTGCGTCAAGCCTCTATCTTCCCCTTATTCTCAAAGGCTCTCTCTTGCCAACGATTCTTTTCGATGAAACCCATAATGAAGGTAGCACTTTATCCTGGGAGCGCGCGCAGCAACTCAATCCCGATCATCCAGAATGGCACTATTTTGGCGAATTCGAAGCGCAAGTTAAGGAAACATACTCCCTACGTCGCTATGTTTCTGGAAACTTAGCCGACCAGACTTTATACGGTTATGATATTCTCATTCTGGCGACGCCAAATGACAGCTTGTCCGAAATCGAGATAGGTAACGTTGTTCACTTTGTCCAAAATGGTGGCGGGCTGCTTGTTCTTGGCGATGCCTGGCTTAACGAAGATATTAACAATTTAATCAACCACTTTGCTATCAGCTTTGCTGCTACGCCCATAGCTTCGCCACAGCATGATTGGGATGCACAAAGTTTCTACGTAACATCTTTTACACCTCACTCCATTACACAAGGCCTTGAGAACTGGCACATGAATTGGGGTGGGAGTCTCCAAGTCAGTGATCCCGCGCTAAGTCTAAGTACGACATCCCCGGATGCTTGGGGGGATGAAAATGGTAATGGTCAACTGGATTCTGGTGAAACGACGGGAACGTTTACACTGATGGCGGCAGCCCCAATAAACCAGGGGCGCGTTGTCGTACTCGCAGACAACGCCTTCCATGAAGATATGTTCAGTGAGTTTAATGCGCCGTTGATGATGAATATGCTCAATTGGTTATTGCAGGGAACGCGGTGATGAAAGACATCGGGCAAGCTCATCTGGCATGCTCTGGGCGCGAAGACCGTTGATCTCATCCACCAGCACGTTCACGTCGAGGCCATCTATGACGACCTGGACGAGATCGTGCTGGACGCCGAACTGCTGGAAGCGGTATTAGGCACGCCCGATCCCCGCAAGAAGGGCAAAGAACTCGAAATCAAGATCGGAACTAAAAGATTGAAACGGAAATAGGATAGGAGGAAAAATGAAACACGTACGTCTTTGGAGTCTGGCTATCGTCGTCGTTCTACTCTTGGGTGTCGCACCTCAACCTACGGCGCTGTGGGCCGCGCAGACTGCGTCGTCTAAGGCATTATCTACGCCTGAATTGATCGAGGCCGCGCGGGCCGTCGGCGAGATCGACCAGGACACGGCCTATCTCTACCTGGCCTACGCCCTGGGCGATTACACGAAGTTGCCGGAGCGGTATCGCAGCGATGTGCCGTGGCACGGTACGCAGCCGCTGCGCACCGTGCAAGAGGCTGTGAAGACTATGGCACCTGGCTCCACGCGCACAGCCATAGAAAACGCTTTGCTGGCAACCCGGTGCAGTAACAACTTCAATGTACCTAACAATACCAGCTCAACTCACTTTTACATCGAATACAACTCGGTCGGGGGCGGATTAGACCTGGTCGATTACATCGACTCGCTTGAAACGACCTGGACAACTGAAGTCGATGGCTTTGGCTGGGCGGCGCCACCGGTACTCGCCAGCAATCCCCCACCCGGTAACCTGTACAACGTGCTCATTGCTAACCTGAGCCCCAGTTTATACGGCTTCGTCTCTAGCAGTGGTGATCACGCCGGTCTGGTCGGCGATAATCCCAACACGATCTGGAACGACATCGATGCGTATGCGACGTGCATGGTCCTTAACGAGGACTACAGTGGCCTTGGTGGCCAGGCTGGCCTCGACGCTACCACCGCCCACGAGTTCAATCACTCGATCCAGTACGGCTACGGCGCACTCAATGGTGCCAACACTCCTGACATTGCCCTTGTAGAGGGTGGCACCACCTGGATGGAAGATGAGGTCTATGACTATTCCAACGACAACTACAATTACTTGTGGCCGGATTTTGCTTCGTGCATGGGGCAGTATCCTTCTTCCTCTTCTCCTTACCCCTACTGGATCACGTTCCGGGGTATGGTCGAACGCTATGGCTCCGGCATAGCAGGCGGCAGCGAGCAGGTCATGCAGGATTTCTGGGAAGAGACCAGCAAAAACACCTACAGCAACCTGGCAGCCCTCAACGCAGCCTTGAATAACCGGGGTACCACGTTGGCGGATGCCTATCACGCCTACGCAGTGGCGGTCAAGTTCAACAAGGCCTGCGGGGGCGGCTACGTCTATCCGTATTGCTTGGAAGAAGGCCCGGATTACGTCGCCGCTAGAGGCCCTACCTCTGTCCATGGCTCGGCCGGCGCAATTGGCGGTAGCTATGCCGGCAGTCTGGCCGATAACTATGCCCTCAACTGGGTCAGTCTTCCCACCAGCGGGCCATACGATGTCACCCTGCAAAACACCTCAGAGGGCGGCCAACTGCGGGCCAGTGTGGTGTGCGATACCGGTTCGGCTTTGTATGTCTTTCCCCTGCCGGCTGTGGTGGGCAGTGGCAGCTCGAGCACCCTCACATACTTCGACCCGCCAGATTGCAACAGCGTGGTAGCTGTCCTCACCAACCAGTCCCAAACGGCCGACAACCCCACCTCTTGTACGGCTCGCAGTTACCAGTTAAGCGTCGAATCCCCGACGACGCCCGATTTCTCAATCGATGCCAATCCTGCTTCCTTGAGCGTCTGTGCACCGGCTGACGCTGTCTATACGGTGACCCTGGACTCGACCACCGGCTATGCCGGACCGGTCGCGTTGAGTGTGGTAGGCGTCCCAGGTGGTGCCAGTCCTAGCTTCAATCCCAACCCTGCCATTTTGCCGGATGAAGCTATCCTCACTGTCGACACCGCTGCGGCCGCTCCAGGCAGTTACGCCATTGATGTGGTGGGGACCGGCGGTCCAACTGTACATACCGACACGGTCCAACTCGATATCGTCGCGGGAACACTCGCAGCACCAGCGTTGATTGCCCCGGCTGATGGGGTCACCGATGCGGCAACGCTACCCACCTTCACCTGGGCGGGCGTGAGCGGTGCAGACGGTTACTCAATCCAGGTAGCCACGGACCCCGGCTTCAGCGACATTGTGGCTTCTGCCACAGGGCTAAGCACTCTCAGCTATACCCCGGCCAGCGCGTTCAGCCCTGAGACGATCTATTACTGGCGCGTATACGCCACCAACACCTGCACTCAGAGCGACTGGTCGGCGACCGCCTCCTTCGTCGCTGCCGGTGGCAGCAGCTATAACTACAGTACGCTGAACGGCGGTTACGGGATCGCCTGGCATAGTGGCGATGGTGAAACCTATCTCGGTCCGGTCTGGGGGATCGCCGACGGTGTCATCCGCAGCATGGCTACGCAATGGACGCCAGGCGCGGAAATTCGACTCCAGATCGATGCGCATAGTGACGGTTTCCTCGCCGCCTGGTTTGACTGGAACAATGATGGTATGTTCCAGGATACGGAGCAGGAAATTGCCTACACGATCGCCAGCGCTGGCGTGATTGACCTCTCTGTCACCATTCCCGCCGCCGAAGGGTACGTCACTGGTCAGAACGTCAACGCCCGCTTCCGCTTCTACGCCACTGAGCCACTCCTCTCGCCCAGCGCGACCGAGACCTTCGATGGTTTTGGTGGCGATGGCGAGGTTGAGGATTATAGCTGGACCTTCTCGCCGACGGTGGCGACGGTGCGTGGGTTTGTCGCAACCCGTAATGTGTCAGGTGGCCTTCTGGCCGCGCTCGCGCTGTTGGTTGTATTAGCAATAGGTGAAGGGAAGAAATTACGCCAGGGTGGGAGTTCTAGAGAACTGTGACTGAGTCGCGATCGTAATCACAATGCTTAACAAAACCGGCGCGCCATCTCATGGCGCGCCGTGTGGTGTCTATTCAAGAGTCGGGGCATGCGGATTTGAACCGCAGACCTCACGGACCCGAACCGTGCGCGCTACCAAGCTGCGCTATGCCCCGAACGCTGGAGATTATACCGCAGATCATGCTTTTGACAAGCGCTTCAGGTAGGGCTATCGCATTTAACGCTCGAAGCCCCGTCCCCGGGGCGTTTCTGGCAAAATCAGGCTGCAAAACCGGCATTCTTGCGAAGCCGCCCCCGAGGACGGGGGCTGGAGCATTCTTTCAGCCAAATGTGATAGCCCTGGCGCTTCTGATTCTTGCCGTTTTGCTCGATGCTGCTATGATAACCTCCATCTACGATTGGAGGTGGACGCGTGACACTGTGGCAAGCGATACTCTTGGGCATCCTGCAAGGCGCGACGGAGTTCTTACCGGTGAGCAGTTCGGGACATCTGGTGATTGTCCCGCATCTGTTGGGGTGGCCCGATCCCGGTTTGGCCCTGGATACGATCCTGCATCTGGGAACGCTGGTAGCGATTCTCATCTACTTCTGGAGCGACCTGTGGCGCTTGGCACGCGCGGCTTTGAAGAGTCTGCACACACGGCAGTTGGATGACCCAAATGCGCGCCTGGCCTGGGCCCTCGTCGTGGCAACTATCCCCGGTGGGGTTCTCGGTGTGCTGTTGCAGGATTTTTTCGAGCAGCTTTTTGGGATGCCCAAAGCCGCTGCCGGTTTTTTGCTCGTGACGGCGGCGTTGTTGCTGCTTTCGGAGTATCTTGCCAAGCGCGAATTGCCCATCACAGCGATGTCCTGGTGGCACGCTTTATGGATCGGCCTGGCGCAGGCATTGGCGATTGTGCCCGGCCTTAGCCGTTCGGGCTCGACTATTGCTGCCGGGCTGTTGCTCGGTTACCGTCGTGAGGATGCAACGCGTTTCAGCTTCTTGCTCGCTGTGCCGATTGTGCTCGGTGGCGGTCTGTACCAGGTATACAAAGTGCTGCGCGCCGGTATGGGCGTGGTTCAGCTCCAAATCTTCGGCGCAGGCTTTGTCGCTGCCGGCATCACCGGTTACCTGGCCATTGCTGGCCTGCTGATGTTGGTGCGGCGGCGTAGTTTGTGGCCCTTTGCCCTCTACTGCGCGACGTTCGGTGGGCTGGTGTTGGCCGGAGTGCTTGCGTGAGACGTTGGCCCGCTGGGTTGCTGGCCTTGACCAGCGTGCTGGTTGCGTGCGCCGCGCCCGTTGCCTTGATCCCCACGCCGACCGCACAGCCGGTGACGGTCACCCCACAGATCGTCCAGATCGTATGCCCGGAAAGTCTCGCGCCGTTGTTGATGGCATTGGCTTCCGCTTATCAGCACGAGGAACCGGCGGCGCAGATCGTCGTCGTCGAGCGTGCGGATGAATTGGCGCTGCACGCGCTCACCAACGGTGACGCCGGCATCGCCGCTCTCACTTGGCTGCCCGCGACCGCGCCGGAAAATACATGGCGCGCCACCTTTGCGCGGGATGGGTTGGCGGTGATCGTCAATCCGCAAAACGGGCTTCCAGGCGTGACGATGGAACAACTACGGCTGCTTTTCGGTGGGCGCGTGGAGGATTGGGCGTCGTGGGAGGGTCTGCCGGGACCGCCGCAGATCATCAGCCGCGAGGAGGCGTCTGGGGATTTCGATTTCTTCCAGGCGCACGTGATGCACGATACTCGCGTGACCTTGACGGCGCTGCTGGCTCCCACCAGCTTGGCCGCGCACGACTCTGTAAGCCAGGAATCCCTCGCGGTGGGGTACCTGTCGACGGCCTGGCTGGATGGGCAGGTGCGCGCGCTGGCGATAGAGGGCGTGCCGCCCTCGCCGGAAACCATCGCCGCCGGACTCTATCCCCTCTCGCGCGAGCTTTTTTTAGTGACGATGGGCGAGCCGCAAGAGATGGCACGGGCCTTTATCCAGTGGGCCCTCACCCCCGACGGCCAAACCATCGTCGCCACCCACAGTTTTGTCCCTGTCCTTCAATAATCTCCCAATCTGAAATCCGGAAATTTTCAATTCCCTCATTCGTCCCCGTTGTAGAAGCGGTAGACCAACTGCCCGATCGTAGCAAACGTTGGTGTACTCTCATCCCAGACCAACCACGCCGTCTGGTACAGGTAGACCGCGAGCACGAAATCAGCCTGCGGTCCGTAGACCAGGGCGACGTCGGCGTGTGTTGCGCCGGACCAGCCATGCTTGTGCGCCACGCGTGTCCCGACAGGCATCCCCGCCGCTAGCAGCGGATTGGGCGCGTATTGTATCAGCCCTGTGAGGATGTCCTGACATTCTGCCGCTGTGATCTTCTGCGGATAGACCGCGCGCAGGAATCCACCGTCCTGTGTGCCATAATACAGCCCTTCCATCAGCAACCCCATATCCATAGGGGTGGTTTGCTTAGCTGGATCGGGGTCTGCGTTAAGGGCGGTGCGAGAGACCACCAGATCGGCGATTTCTGGCGGGATGGTCGTCTCCGGGACGTCGTAGGGCACAGCGATGAACGTGTTTTGTAGTCCCAGGCTCCATAGCATATCGGTCACGTGCAGCGCTCCGCTGTAAGGGTCTCCACTGCCGATGTGGGAGAGGAGTAGGTTGGCGACGGTGTTGTCGCTTTCGGCGAACAGCGTGTTGAGCTGGCTCGCCATCTCGGTGTTGGGCGCTGCGTCGAGGGTGGCGTAAGTCCCCAGCGCGACCGCGATCTTCAGCGTGCCCACGCCCGAAAAGGCGACGTCACAGTTGTAGCAGAATTCCCGTCCCCGGCGCAAGTCTTTGGCGAAGATACCCGCGATACCTGTGAAGTCGGCTAGCGCGGCGTTGAGCGCCTCACGCAGGATGTCGCTGGACGCTTCCGGCGCGGGTTCGATGTCGACAACCAGGTGGGCCTCGCGATCTTGTGGCGCGGCGGCGAGGATAGCTTTGATCAGCAGCGGCAGCGAGGCGTCGACATCCAATGTCGTTCCGTCTTGCGGCGGGCGGAATGTTCCTGCTTCCGACAGCAGTACAGGCTTTTGCGGCGGTTGGTCGTACTTCTGGGCTGTCCGCGCCAGGAACGCATCGACGCGCTCGCGAGAGTAGTTCACCACAGCGGTGACTTCTTGGGTTTCTGGATTGCGCTGCAACAACCGGTCTGCCAGGTAAATGATGAATCCCTGGACGCTACCGCGCGTACCGAGGGCCACGTCTAGGTTTTGGGTGGTCGTTTCCAGATCGACCGATAGCTCCACCATCTCCGGCAACAAAAGTGGAGTGAGTTTGCTGGCATAGTAGACTGTGATCGGTCTGGTGTAGGCCTGATCGATGGCCTCCAGAGCCTGCTCGCGGGTCATCCCGCCCATCGGCAGCCCATTGATGATCAATCCTGGTGGCAGCATCGTCTGGCTCGATTTCCAGTTGGTGTATAGCCACGAGCTACCGAGTATAAGAACGGTCAGCAGGATGAACAGCAGCCATGCAATTCTGTAGCGTTTTTGCCTCAAACCAGCCTCATTTCAGACTTCTGATGTTATCTCTGGGGGATAACGCAAGTATAATGGACTTGTCAGGGACGTCAACCTATGCATTTTAGACAATAGAAAGAACCGGGCTATAATTATTTGTAGCACTATAACTCATCTGAACCATTTTCATTTTGAATGAGACTGAAACCTTGTGGAGGTGGGCGCGGATGCTTCATCACCTTAGGAATAGGTACCAAATAACTGTCCCAATTCAAACTGAAAGCGGGTATAGAAAGCACCGCCAATGGGAAAGTTATTTAGCTTTC
>JAFGSL010000571.1 GCA_016934645.1 Anaerolineae bacterium | reverse complement strand
GTTCACCTGATCCATAAAGATCAGCCACGCCTCGTCGTGCTGCGGGCCTTTGTTCGTCAGCCCGTAGCCGCCCTGCTGCGCCAGCGATTCCTTGGGGATGTACTCGGAATATTCCAGCCCCTTCGCTTCCATGCCGATGTCGTTCACGAACTGCGGATCGGCACCAAAGTGTTCCGCGAAGTAGCGCTTCATCCGCCGCGTGCCCAGCCCGAAAATCAGGCCGAACCCCTCGCCGCGCGCCATCTGGTGCAGGACTTCGAGTGCGGCTTCGGCGTTGCCGGGGTTGAGATCGAGGCCGCCGGTCTTTTCCAGATCGAGGATACCCGCCTCGTAACACTCCATCACGAACGCCATCGCCGTGCCGAAGGAGATCGTGTCGATGCCGTAGGCGTCGCAATAGAAGTTGATCTCGAGAACGGCCCACGGCTCGAAGATGCCGCAGTTGCTCCCCACACCTGCGATGGTCTCGTACTCCGGCCCGTCGACGATGACGCACTGGCCCTTGTATGGCCCGGTGCGCAGCTTGAAATCGTCCACAGCGTGCGCGCAGGCCATGGTGCACCCGTACCAGCAGCCGTCGGGCAGCCCTTGTGTGTAGCGCGCTTCCCACACCTCCCCGTTGATCTTGGGCGTGTCCGGATGAGAGCCGTAGCGGAAGTTGTGCACGGGCAGCAGGTCGTAGTCATCCATAATCTGCACCAGATACGACGTGCCCCGGTTGCGCATGCGGTTTTGCGACGCATCGTACGTCGTGATTTCCTTGCGCATCCGTGCACCGGTCTGCGCCAGCCGGTCGATGTCGGCAGGATCGTTCTCGTCGCCCTTGAAGGGCGCAGTGCGCACGACAAGCGCCTTGACCTTCTTGTCGCGGAGGACTGTGCCGATGCCGCCGCGCCCGGCCTGCTTGTAGCGCAGCGCCTTGCGTCTACGATCGTAGAGGCTGAAGTTGAGGCAGCCCATCAACGCGTGCTCGGCTCCACGCCCGGCAGTGACGAACGACACAAACGGCTTGTCCTCGTCGTTTGGGGCGAAGTGATCCAGCAGCCACGGTCCCAGGGCATACGTGTCGGTGGGGCAGTCATCCGGTGCTTCGATGATCTGTACTACACCTGCTGGCCCATCGATGTAGACGATGACGTCGGCGTACTCAAGGTCCGCTTTCCCCTGCACTTCGATAGCATCCCAGCCGGCGAACTTGAGGTACGGGCCGAAGTGCCCACCCGCGTTGCTGTCGATGACGACTTCCGTGAGCGGCGAGATCGATGCGGCGATGGATTTACCAGAACCGGGATATTGGGTGATCCCCCCGCACGGCCCGGAGGCGATGACGATCTCATTCTCCGGCGAGTCCCAGCGCGTGTCATAGTTGACGCCGTGCCAGAGCAGCCACAGATCGAAGCCGCGCCCGCCTGTGAACTTCGCCTTCATATCCTCCGTGACCGGCTTCGCGGCGACCGTGCCGTCCCCCACGTTGACGTAAAGCGTCTGTCCTGTATAGCCACGTTCGATGGCGGGAACGGTGTAGGTGAATTCGCTCAAAACGTGCAGTGTATCTTTCGACATAGTTCCTCCTGATGCAAGGTGGTTAGATTGTTGGGTGGTTTGAACAAGGTGGTTTTGACGCACCAGTCACCTAACCATCAAACGACCCAACTGCCAAGTTCTTCTGTTGCTTTCATTCCTAATCTGTACTATATTTGAGCGTGGAGGATTTGACAATGTCAGAACGTCATCATATAGCACGCGACATTTCCCCAGTGGCACGCGCTACGCGGACAGCGATTTTGGGGCTGGTGTTTTTAGTGTGCATTATTTCGCTGGACACACAGGGGTTGTGGCGCGATGAAGTTGACCAGTGGCGCTTTGCCTTGCAGTCGTGGGGTGAGATGCTGCGGAATTTCACCCGGGCGGGATGGAACGGCCCGCTCTATTCGCCGCTGATGCGGATATGGGTTGCGCTGACGGGTGATTCCGTCTTTGCGATGCGCTATTTCTCGCTGTTGTGGGGTGTGCCGAGTGTGGCGCTTCTGTACGTGCTGGTAAAGCGGCTGGTTGATGACGCAAAGTTCGGCGAAGGCGCGGCTCAGTGGAGCGCGCTGCTGCTGGCGTTGTCACCCTACATGGTGTGGTATGCCCAGGAGATCAAGATGTATACCTGGGTGCCGATGCTGGTGCTGCTCGCGCTCTACGCGCTGGATCGCGCCTGCGCCGCCCCAAGCTGGCGTTGCTGGGCGCCCTACCTCTGGTGGGGTATGGTATTGACCGCCACCACACTCGCCTTCTATAGCCATCTCCTGGCGGCGTTGCTCATCCCCGTGGAAGTGTTGTGGTTCTGGTTGCACCCTCGGCGGCAAAAACGCGCGTGGTTCGGCGGCGTACTCACCCTGGCGCTGTTGACGGTTCCCTATCTGCCAATGCTGCGTTGGGTCGCGCCGATGCTGCTCGCCGAGCGGGAAACCGGCTACCCGACCTATTCCTTGTGGCAGATGGTGAGGACGCTTTTTAGCGGATGGACACTGGGCGTAGCACAGAGTCTTTCTAGCGATCCCTTGCCGCTCTACGTTGCGCTGTTTTTTGGGGCGATGGCGTTGGTGGGGACAGCGGCGTTGGCGTTACGCAAGCGTATTGCCACATTAGCACAATTGTGGCTGTGGATGCTCGTTCCGTTGTTGCTGCTGTGGCTGGTCTCGCTGCGCGGACCAATTTTCACCGACCGTTATCTCATCTGGGCGGCGCCGGCCTTCTATGTGCTGGCGGGGATTGGGTTGGCGACGATCCACGATCTCTGGCGTTGGTTGATCGTTATCCTGCTGTTGCATGTGCTAATCCTCAACGGCGTGGGACTTTGCCGCCAGGCCACACTCCCCATCAAACCGCAGTTCCAACTGGCAACGCACCACATCGAGGCCTCGCGTGCACCTACCGAATTGGTGCTGTTCCAGATCCCCTACAACCACCACGTTGCGCTGTACTACGCTGAAGGATCGTTGGATCCGTGGGCTGAAGCGCCCTTCACCAACTGGCAGAAAGAGGATGGTAGTTACTACGTCGATATGTCATACGTGGATGAACAGATGATGGTGCTGACCTCTGGTTACTCCGGTGTGTGGTTGGTGTATTCCGAGGTTGCGCTGTGGGATGATCGCGAACTGGTCAAACAGTGGCTCGATAGCCACACCCGTCTGGTCGGACACCAGGCTTACGTGGGTGTGGATGTCTTCCACTACGTCAGGGATGCGCCTCCACGCTAGGGTCTAGCCGCGCAAATTCTTGCCCAACGAGCAAGAAACGGGCGTTGAAAGCCCTTTTGGTTCCGGTTTACCCGGGTTAGGAATAATATCGATGCTACGCCGCTTGCTGAGGCTTTTTCCGCCGGAGACCTTCGCCCCGATCCTGCTTGCTGTGGTGGTTGGGCTAGGCGTAGGGTTGGGGATGGCGGTTTACCAATGGCTGCTGGACGCGGTCGGCGCGCTGGCGTTTGGGCCCGTGCAAGGCGCATTCAGCTTCGTAGGGCGTTACAGCATCATCGTCATCCCCGCGATTGGCGGATTGGTTGTTGGTCCGTTGCTGCACTATTTTGCCCGTGAGACGAAGGGGCACGGTGTGCCGGAGGTGATGGAATCAGTCGTGCTGCGCGGCGGACGGATTTCACCGCAGATTGTGGTGAATGCCCTGGCCTCGGTGTTTACCATTGGGTCAGGCGGCTCGGCGGGCCGGATCGCACCTGTGGTGCAGATCGGTGCGGGGTGGGGATCGGCTGTAGGGCGCCTTCTGCGTCTTTCGCCGGAGCGTTTGCGCAACCTGGTGGCTTGCGGCGCAGCAGCGGGTATCGCCGCGACGTTCAATGCGCCGATTGCCGGCGTTTTCTTTGCCCTCGAAGTGATCCTGGGTGAGATGGAGACGCGCGCGCTGGCAACGATTGTGGTGGCATCGGTCACGGGAAGCGTGGTCGGGCGCTATTTCTTCGGTGACCAGGTTACCTTTCCGATTCCCGATTACGCTCTGGCGGACACGGCCGAACTCTTGCTCTACGTAGGCCTGGGTTTTGCTGGCGCACTCGTCGGCGTGCTCTTTGTTCACATTCTGGAATGGGTGACGCATCTTTTCCGGCGCTGGCATTTCTCGGAGGTCTTTGAGCCGGCATTGGGCGGGCTTGTGGTCGGGCTTCTGGCAGTTTTCTTTCCTCAGATCTTAGGGATGGGAATCCAGACGATCGAGACGGCGTTGCGCGTCGGATTTCCCTGGCATCTGATGCTGACCTTGTGTTTTGTGAAGATCGTGGCGACGTCGTTCACATTGGGATCGGGGGGCGCGGGTGGTATCTTCGCGCCCGCGCTGTTCATCGGTGCGATGCTTGGGGGCGCGTATGGCACGCTGATCCATCGCTTGTTGCCGGATGTGGCCTCGGCATCGGGTGCCTATGCGCTGGTGGGTATGGCGACGGTGTTTGCCGCCGCCGTCCGCGCGCCGATCACCGCCGTGTTGATCATCTTCGAGATGACGCGAGACTACCGCATCGTGTTACCGCTTATGCTGGCGACGGTGCTCAGCGTCGTCGTTGCCTCGCTGTTGGAGACAGAGAGCATCTACACCAAGAAACTGGTCAACGAAGGCATCGATCTGCGTGCGTTCCGCGAGTTCAACGTGATGCGCTCGATCAGTGTGGAAGAGGCCATGACGCCGCTATCCGCGTTGACGACGGTGGCGGCGACGACATCCCTGCGCGAGTTGGAGCACCTCTTCGAGACGACGCGAGTGCGCGGATTTTCAGTCCTGGATGGACAGGGTGCTCTGTTCGGTCTTGTTACTTTTGCTGATTTCCGGCGTGGGCAGCAGATGGAGAGATGGGGCGCGCTTACAGTGGCGGATATCTGCACCACTGATCCCCAGGTGGTATTCCATGACGAGAATCTTGAAGATGCCTTGCGTGCCTTCGGGGTGACGGGTGTTGGGCGCATTCCGGTGGTCGCGCGTCAAAACACGCGGCAATTGGTCGGTTTGCTGCAGCGCGAGGACGTCATCCGTGCGTATGCGCGCGCCACGCGCGATCTTGAAGAACGGCGTCGACGGGCCGAGTTGTGGCAGATGCAGCGTGAATCCAAAGCGCGCCTGGTGACGTTCGCACTGCATCGAGGGGATGTGGCGGCGGGGAAAAAGCTCGCCGAACTCTCTCTCCCGCAGGAATGTCTGCTGGTATCGATCCGGCGCGGCGGGCATACGTTGGTGCCGCGCGGAGCAACGCGCCTTCTGGCAGGCGATGATATTGTTGTTATGGCTTCGCCGTCCTACGATGACAAGATTCGCGCCATCCTCGTGCAGGGAGCGGCTTCCTTACAGGCTTGATACGACGCAAGTCCCTTCTCAGATAATGGTGCTTAGAGGGGATCGTCAGATCCCCGCGCCTGGCACATAGTCGGGGATCTGACGATCCCCTTGAAGCTGAAAACTAAGGAGGAATCTATGCCGCGCTGTACTAGGGGATGCACAACACCTGTCCGGAATTGATGAAGTGTAGGTTGTAGATGCGGTTGGCGCGCGCGATATCCCAGATGTTTGCGCCGTACTTCAGCCCGATGGCGGTGAGGGTTTCATAGGGCTGGACTGTGTGATAAGCGCGACAGCCTGGTGTGGGTGTGGGGACCGGTGCTGGGATCAGGCTGGGGCTGAACTGACGATCTGCTGTTGGGCCGGGTGGGACGGTTGGCCATAGCGCATAGGGAATCGCCAGGTGGTTACTGGCGTGAATCCGGCGTGGATTGATCGTGGGATTGCACGCCACGATCGCATAGGGATTGGTTGCGTAAGCGCGCGCGATGGCATAGAGCGTTTCGCCGCGTTGGACGATGTGGTAGCCCTGGACGGCGACGCAGTCCACGCCGAGGCTTTGCGCTGTAATGGGTTGCGCGGCGGTAGTCGCCTGCGGGATTGGCGCCGGTGGGACCGGTGTTGCTGTTGGAGGTACTGCTGTGGGTGAAAACGGGGTGGGGGTGGGGCCGCCTACACTGCCGGCCTGTATGGTGATTTGCGCCCCCTGGAAGCTGCAACCGATGCCATTGCCACCCTGGTCAGACAGGAACAGATCGTCTATCCTGATGTCGGCTTGCCCGCTGCCTATTCCTTTGAAGGTGATGCGTGCCAGCACGCCCCCGCCGTTTGAGGGAGGATTCGGAGAGACTTGCTGCATAATGTACTCGATTCTGCCATCAGCGACAGCGTTGGTATCCTCCATTCCACCACTTAGAAAGTCACCTGTTTTTATCTGCGTGCCTGGCTTGCCGGGATCAGCATCCACCACTTCGAGCAGATTGGGGTCGAACGTGATAACGATCTCGACGCCGTAGAGGTTGGCGATGTTTTCCACCTGCACTGTCATTGCAATGGTTTGCTCCACACTGATGGCTGCTTCGTCTGGGGCAAGTTTGACCTGCGTTGAATTTTGTGCGAAAGCGTTACTAACCCACACTGTGATGATGATCAACGCCATAGCCGTGCTAATCCATAGACTGTGACGTATTCTGCGCCTTGTGATGTCCTTCTTCATCGTGCCTGTCCTCCTTTGACGCCTCGATGAAAATATCATTGTTATTATAAGGTATTTTTACAAAAGTGTAAACTACTCTGTACTCTTGTCTTTTCTTGAAAGCCGGGTAAAATGCACGCACGAGTCACTGTTGGAGAATAAGATGACAATCACCTATAACAAATTACATCAAGAGCTCTCAGAACAAAAGGGTCACCTCTTGGCGCAGTTGGAAGCGACCGCCCGCGCTGTCCGCGAGGACGGGGTGGGATACAGCAATCATATGGCTGACGTTGGTACAGAGGTCTTTGAGCAGGCACGCGATGTGTCCCTGGCTCGTCAACTCAAGCGTTCCTTGGAAGACGTAGAGCGCGCTTTGAGCAAATTCGAGGACGGGACCTACGGCATTTGTGAGACCTGCGGCACTATTATCGAACTTGCTCGCCTGGAGGCCTTGCCTTCCGCACGTCTGTGTATGCATTGCCAGTCTCGTCGCGAAGGGACTCGATGAACGCTGCGGTTCGCAGCCGGCTCCTGTTGTGGGGAGGAGCGGCGCTTGTTGTGGCACTCGACCAGCTTTCCAAGTCGTGGGTAGTGCATCATTTGCCCGCCTATACCCCGGTGGATTGGATTCCCCAGCTTGCCTCTTTGCTTTCGTTTACCTTCGTTAAGAATACCGGCGTCGCTTTCGGTCTCTTCCCGCAGTTGGGCGGCCTTTTCACAATCCTGTCAGCGATCGTGATTGCGGGTATTTTTGTCTTTCACCGTGTTATTGCCGGAAATGACTTGTGGGTGTATAGCGGTCTGGGATTGGTGACCGGTGGGGCGCTCGGTAATCTGGTCGACCGGCTAACACGGCATTACGTAGTTGATTTCATTGATGTGAATTTCTGGCCATTCCGCGAGTGGCCTGTGTTTAATATCGCGGATTCGGCGGTTGTGGCAGGTGTGGCAGTCTTGCTCCTTGATGCTTTGCTCTTCGGCGAAGAGGAGGCTATGTCCGATGTTGCCGTTTGAACGCGCGCTTGTTGAAGCGCGGATGCGGCTAGATCAATTTCTGGTGCGAACCTGGACTGGACTGGACCGGCGCTCCGTGCGTGAGAAGGTGCGTGCAGGGCAAGTGCTCGTCAACGGACAGCCCGCCACAAAGGCGGGCCAGTATGTCGAGGTTGATGACGAGGTCTCCGTCAGCGGTGTCCCTGTTGATGTTGTCGCTGGAACCGAGCCTTCTTCTCTCGATGTGAGTGTGCCAGCGCTACCGTTGTCGGTGTTGTACGAGGATGAAGCTGTGCTCGTTGTCGAGAAACTGGCCGGCGTTCCTGTGCATCTGTCGTCGCGTTCGGTCCATCAACAATTTCAACAGACGTTGGCGGGGAAGTTGTCCGCGCTCTACCCATTGTTAGCGCATGTCGGCGGTGCCGATCGTGCCGGCATTGTGATGCGGGTCGAGGCGGAAGTTTCCGGTGCGGTGTTGGTCGCTAAGGATGAGGACACGTATCACCAATTGCAGCGCAACGTCAAACATGATCAGGTGGAACGCATCTACTCCGCGCTGGTCGAAGGACGTTTGACTGGCCAGTATGTGATTGATCAGCCTATTGGCAATGTAAAGCGCGCCCGCCAGAGATTGGCCGTCGCGCGTGAGGGACGGCCGGCACGGACCGCTTATCGCGGGCAACAACATTACAAAGATGAGAAGCGTGACTACTCGTTGCTAGAGGTGCAGCCACAGACTGCGCGCCTGCATCAGATTCGCGTTCACCTTTCGTGGTACGGCTTTCCCCTGGTTGGTGATCGCGTCTATGGTTCGCGCCAGCAGCCGCTGTTGCCCGACCGCATTTTCCTGCATTTGAGTGTGGTGACCTTCCCGCATCCGATTACCGGGGACCTTGTCCGCGTCGAGTCAGCGCTCGCGCCCGAGCTACGTTCTGTGTTGCGCTATCTCACCCGTCCAAAGGGTTAGTGACGTGTAATTCGGTATTCTTGCGAAGGTGTGTGAAAAGGGCACTGACTTCAACGGATCGAACGGATGAGAATTTGCTAACTTTTGACTTTCAACTTGAGACTTTCAACTATTTTATGGAGGCGTCAAGATGCGTGAATTGAACATTGCTGTGGTCCAAATGGAACCTGAACTGGCGAGAATGGAAGCTAATGTCGGCAAGATGGCGGACTTCATCGCGCGGATTGCGACGGAGCAGCCGGTCGACATTATCGTCTTCCCGGAACTGTCGGTGACGGGCTACGAGGGCGGACAGCGCTTTGCACAGATGGCTCAGCGCGTCCCTGGTGCGGTGACCAATATCCTGGGGCAGCACGCGACCGAGTTCGGTGTCTACGTGTTGATCGGGATGGCGGTCAAGGAGAAGGTGGAGACGGTGCTGTATAACAGTGCTGTACTTATCGGACCGGATGGCGCTGTGGCGGGTGAGTACCGTAAGGTTCACTTGCAGGCCGAGGAACGCTTGGTCTTTCGCCCCGGTTATCGCATTACGCCTATCGAGACCGAAGTTGGCGTCATTGGTCTGATGTGCGGCTGGGATTTGACCTTTCCCGAAATCGCGCGCAACCTGGTGCTCGACGGTGCGGAGGTGTTGTTGCTGCCGGCGGCGTGGCAGGCGAAGGATGCCGATATGTGGCGTACTCTTTTGGTCGCGCGCGCCTATGAGAACGATGTTTTCGTCGCGGCGGCGAATCGCATTGGCGAGGAACCATCCTATACCTTCGCTGGGCAGAGTGCCATTCTCGCGCCCAGCGGCGAGGTGCTGGCGGCGCTCGAAGAACCTGAAGAGGGCTATGTTGTGGTGCGGCTGGACCTGGACGAAATCCGCCGCCGCCGTGAGGAAACCCAAATTATGCTCGCTCGCCAACCCGGCTCCTATCGCTCGATTGTTAAGAAGTATTAGGCAGTTGGGATTTCACACAAAATGACAGGAGCAGCAAAAGCGCTGCTCCTGTTTTTATATCAGCGGACAGACTGCACGGTATTGTACTTGCTTGGAGGGGATCGGTAGATCCTTGTTTGGCGCGCGGATTTGACCGGATGCTACGCATCCGCGTCCGCTTTAAGGACTGAAAGCTAAATAACTTGCCCATTTGCGAGGCTTCCTATACCCGCTTTCAGTTTGAATTGGAAAAGTTGTTTAGTACCCATTCCTAAGCAAATGAAGCCCTGGGACGACTACGCGACTACCTGACTATCGGCTTGTCATACAGCCGGTACGTGCGGTAGATATGCCCGTGCAAATTGACGGCAGTCTGGCGCATAGGAATGTTGCTTTCAAGGACCCACGAGAACTCGACCTGCTTGTAGCCGCGCTGTATGGCGACCTTCAGGTCTTCCAGGCAGAGGATGGCATCCAGGCCGCGCCCGCGGTACTC
>JAFGSL010000570.1 GCA_016934645.1 Anaerolineae bacterium | reverse complement strand
GTTGTACGTGTTGTTTTTTCATCCGGTCATTCTGACACATTTGACCGGTTTGTCAAAATCTCTGCGTTTCTTATTTTACGGAGTATTTAGTGTTCGTAAAAATATAACTTCCCGTATTTTACGCTCTAAGCCCTGTCCCCGGGGCGCTTGTTCGGGAACTTATTCTTTTACAGGCCCTTAGGGCCGCGCCTGGCAGTTGAATAAAATCAAAATGTGTGTAATATTAAAAGCGGTAGGCAGATTCTTACCCAGCCCCTCCCTAAATCATGGTCAAGGTGTTTGTACAGGGGGGAGATAGGAAGAGCATAAATTCCGCATGTAGAGCTATATTGAACCTGGCTTTTTCAGGAGGAATCCATGTTACAATTTCCAACAATGCCGGAAGAGTTAGCGTGCGCTCTTTCTATGCTCTTGTGTCTGGCCGCATTGCTCATACTAATCTTATTGGCAAAGCGCATCGTGCGAATGAGACGTCAAAAACAGGCAGATACAGGAACCGCTATTCTAGATACAGAGACTGCTATTCTAGGTACAGAAGCTGAGAACCTCCCTCAAACCGCCACATATTCGGAGTCCTTTGCCCCTTTGCCTGAAGGCGCGCTACTTCATCAAGGCCGTTATATCGTGCGGGAAATCCGCAGTTCAAGCGAACAGCTCAATGTATATCTAGTTGAAGATCTTATCCCTCTACGGCAATGTCCCAATTGCAATACTGTAATTCCAGATTTGGAAGAACAATTCTGCACTTCCTGTGGTATTGATCTATCCAGTGTCCAACCGGTCAACCTGCGGTATTTGCTTGAAGAAAGCCCTGATGATCAGACATTTGCTCTGGAGCTCTGGCTCATAGGACGTGGTTTACAACATCCAGGGCTGTTGCTACCAAAGGACTTTTTTGCTGAGTCAACGTATGGCCCCGAACGTCAATACCGTGTTATTCCCGAATTTTCGCTCCCTTTAGCTGTAGATCTATCTGTTCCGCAAGAACTTAACACGGTCTTGGCCTGGGGGATTGCATTAGCGCAAGGTATGGAACATTTGCATCGTTACCAGATAGCATTTCGAGAAGTCGGCTTGAGTCACATTGCCATTGACCAGCAGAGAGCCTTCTGGACCGACTTGAACCGGGCCTATCTCATCCCCCCGGAATCACGCGGGACACGCGAGCAAATTTACGCTGCCAATATACGAGGATTGGCTGCACTTCTGTTGTATCTGGCAACCGGACAAAATGATCAGGTGGAAGATACGGCTCTGCCAGAGTTTCTAAAGGCAATTTTGGATCAGGCTATCAATACATCATCAGCACTCACCGCCGCGGACTTTGGGGCACAACTTGAGGCAACGCTGCAAGAATTGCGCCGGCCGGAGAGCGTGCTCTTCGCTGTGGGCTGTCGAACAGATGTAGGGCAGGTACGTTCCCTCAACGAAGACAGCCTGTTAACTTTGCATATCACGCCGATATTTCACTCCATTAGCCAACCCGTGGGGATTTTTGCGGTTGCCGATGGAATGGGAGGGCATGAAGCGGGCGACATAGCCAGCCAAATCGTGATCCGTACTGTTGCCCAACAAGCTGTGCAAGCAATATTCGAACCGGCCGCCGGAGAGCATCTTTTGCCAGAGATAAAAGAGTGGCTCACAAATGTAACATTGGCTGCCAATCAACTCGTTTATGATCAACGTAAAACAGCGCGAAATGATATGGGAACCACTTTGGTGATGATGTTGCTGGTTGGGGACATGGCAACATTGGTCAACGTTGGTGACAGCCGGTGTTATCACCTGAATGCTTCGGGCATCACCCAGATTACGACAGATCACTCACTGGTCGAGCGAATGGTCGCGACTGGACAGATCACACGTGAGGAAGCCGCGCAGCACCCACAGAAGAATGTGATCTACCGTGTTATGGGGGATAAACCCAAACTGTCTGTCGATATTTATGAGAAGCGTTTGAACGAAGGCGAGGTCTTGCTTTTGTGTTCAGATGGGCTAAGTGGCATGGTGTCTGATAAGCATATCTGGAATATCTGGCGTACATCCACGTCACCTCAAGACGCATGTGACCGTTTGGTCAATGCGGCGAACCAGGCAGGTGGCGAGGACAATATCACAGTTGTTATCGTGCAGATGGTGCAATAAACATTCCAAGGAGGCATAAAGGTGAAACACGCACGTTTTATCGGAATTATTGCTTGTGTCTTGGTTGCTTTTGCGATAGCGGTAGTCCCTGGTGGGGCACAAGGCACCGGACCGCTTTTTATTATTCACGGCAAACCCATAGCCAATCGAACAGGATCCCCTGATGTGGATGTGTTTACTTCAGTGATAGATCGGGAGACCGCCGAAAGTATTGCGAAGTTGACACGTGAAAACTTCACATTGCATGTGTTAGAAGAGACCATCGCTATGGATTCTATGTCCTATGAGGCCGTGGGCTTAGCCGTAGTTTTTGTTATAGACCGTGGCGGCATCTCTGCCCGTGGGGACACGCGCATTAAAGATGCCACTAACTTGGTGCGTGACATGGTTGGCAAACTTGACGCTACTGGGGCCTCAAACGACGATATGATGGCCATTATAGGGATAGGAGAAGGGGGAGTGTTGGAACCCCAAGAGGATTTTACCTATAATGCGGTCGACAAGAACCGCGTCCTGAACGCCCTCAACATTATGGATGACCAAGCCGTTAACGGCGCTACACCGCTCTTCGAAGGGGTAGACAAGGCGCTGGATTATTTGTTGAACAACCAAAACTACCGGGCAGAATTGGAACATCGTCGCAAGATTATGCTCGTTTTTTCCGATGGGGTCGACAATGCTAGTGAAATTGCCCAGTTACAGGATGTTTGGTCAAAAGCTGCGCAGGCCGGTATTTCCATCTATACCATTGGCATGGCGCAAGGTGCGAATGGCAATTTGAGTGCTAACGCCGACGATACCTTGAAGCGTATGGCCTATCAAACAGGTGGACTTTACCATCTGCACAATGGATCGACCCACCAACAAGTCTTGGATTTTTTCGACCAGCTCAGAACTCAGCGTTACCAATATGTGCTGACGTTTGCAAATGCGCGAAAGAGCGGCGTCTATCCCCTCACTGTGGAAGTAGAGACACATTTTGGCATAGCGGAAGAACAAACCGAGTTTGATGGTATCCTGGCATTACCGAGCCTTGCTTTGATCTCCCCGAATAATGATGATGTGTTCTTCGTGCCGTATTCGGAAACATCAGAAGCGTCAGAAATGACTACAATCGAGATGCGCGTCAGCCTGGCCTTTGGTGGAGATCAAGTTGAGCGGTTTCCAAGCGAGGTGCAGTACTACGCTGGCGGTAGTCATATTGGGACCGGGACTGAGTCACCGGAATTTCCTTTTGCATGGGAAGTCAGCAGCCAGGAGAAGCCAACCTTTGATACGTTGGATAAAACCTATACACTCTCGGCAAGAGCTGTAGATTCGCTCTTGGGTGAGGCCTATGAAGCACAAGCGCCGGTCACAATCAAAGTTTCCTGGGGGGCAAAACCGACCCCCACGCCAGTGCCCACTTCCACGCCACTTCCAGTGAGTGAACAACTGGTGGAAGATGTAAAAACAAATTGGTGGGTGTTGGCGATTTTTCTCTTGTTGTCCGTAGGTTTGGTTGTACTTTTCCTGTTGTTCCTCAAAGCACGCAAGGACCTGGTCGCACAAGGACAGAGACCCACCATCAGACAAACCGTAACCCAAGTTCTCGATCCTAATCAAAGACGACGTCGGCTGGGGACTCTGACTGTCCTGCGTGGGGCTGGCGGCGCACGCGAGTTCACGCTAACCGAAGATGTGACTGTGTTGGGTCGTGACGATAAAAACCTTTGTAACATTCAACTTCACGACGAATTTGTATCTAGCCGTCATTTTACGATCCGTTTTGAACGCAGTCAAAACCAGTTCTACATCATTGACGAGGGCAGCCGGAATAAAACATTTCTTGATGGGACTGAGCTATCACCAAATCAACCGACGTTCCTCAAACCCAACAGTATTATCCGGGTCGGCGATACGGAACTACAATTTCAGGTTGGCAGTGTAACGCGCAAACTAGCGCCGTAGCCTCAAAAGGTTGGCTCTAACCCTTATTGCGGGCATAGAAAGTTATGGAGTATGACGCAAATCTCTGATATTATTCAACCTGGTGAAGTCATTGGACCATATAAAGTGGTAAACGGTTTTCACCATGGCCGCGGAGGGCAAGCGCGGGTCTACAAAGTAGAAGTCCGCGGAAAATACCGCCGTCCAGATATTCCTAAGTATCTGGCGCTTAAGGTCGCCCACGCAGAATTCCAAGCAGCCCTGGTCGCCGAGGCTGCCTATCTCAGCCGCTTTGACCATCGCCACGTTGTGCGGATTTATCCTGTACCGGGTTATGCTAAACCAGTCTACTACGCAAAGGAACGTTTTACATTTGGCGAGCGCTGGTACTACGCGATGGAATTGGTGGAGGGGAATTCCCTGGATTACCATTTGACGCGCCCCCGCACTGTGACCGACTTTGCGCGCTCAGGCTCAACCCGGCAGCGTCCCCTGAGCATTTTGGAAGTCATAGGCATTGCCCAACAGCTTACCGATGCTTTAGATCATATTCATGCTAAAGCGATAGTCAATCTGGATGTAAAACCAGGCAACATCCTTTTTCGTCGGCGCAGGCTCGGTTTTTTACGTTCTTCTATACCGGAAGTGGTGTTGGTAGACTTCGGCATTGCCCGCGATATGAACCATCCGCGTTATGGTGAGCTAGGTGTAGCAACGCCGGAATATATGTCCCCGGAGCAATCGTCGGAAATGCTCAAAAAAATGTATGTGCACTTAGATGAGCGTTCTGATATTTTTTCACTTGGTGTTGTATTGTACGAGATGTTAACCGGGAAACTGCCATTCGAGAACCTTGGTCAGTTTCTGGATTCCACTTATACACCGCCGGCACCTGGTGATATCCGGCGCGGCATCTCAAGGGATTTGGAGCATATTGTCATGCGTGCTCTGGCACAAGACCCACGCTATCGCTATCAAACTGGGCGTGAGATGCGAGCAGCGTTAACTGCATTGAAGATGCCTTTGGATTGGGGAGCGGTCGTCCGCCGCACATGTGTTGGAAGTGCGCTGACCCTTTCGCTGTTGGGAGGCGGATATGGCCTGAGCCATCTCGACGATTGGCTGCCGTCGCCGACTGCTACGCCAACCCCGTCGCCAACACTGTTCGCTACTTCTTCTCCCTCACCCACACAATCGCCGACATCGCCACCACCGACATTGCAGCCAACTAGTTTACCTTCACCTAGTACGACTCCCAAGCCAAATGACACAGTAAAACTGACTGTCACATCGGCCCCAAGCAGTACGCCGACCAACACACCCTACCCGGCGACGCCGACCATAACGCCGCGCCCGTAATTAGCTCTGCATTGCCGTCAGGAGGATAGAAATGACAGAATTGAGCACAGGATCTCCTCAGGTATCACCGCAGATCGAAGTCTGGGGTGCGTCAGACGTAGGCCGCACGCGCGAGGGCAATGAAGATTCCATTTTCCCCGATTCTACGGGGCAAGGCGGCTTTGTATACAATCTGCGGCCTGACACAGTAGCGCGCAAAGGCCAACTGCTCATTGTCGCCGATGGCGTTGGCGGTGCTCAAGGGGGCCGCACAGCCAGTCAGTGGGCGATTCAACGCGCTGTGGAACGGTACTATGATCTGCCGGGCGGTGACCTGGGAACGGACTTGCACACAGCAGTCTCTTTTGCCAACAGTTCTCTGGTGGATTATTTACAGCACCAACATCTGCCCGATGCTGGCTGCACGATGACCGCCGCCGTGATCCACGGCATGAACTTATACGTTGCGAACGTGGGTGACAGTCGAACATATCTCATTCGTGGTGGGCGGGCGTACCAAATCACTAAAGATCACACGCTGACACAACAGAAGATTGACCGGGGGCAACTGCGCCACGAGGATGCCGCTTTGGACCCCGACAAAAGTGTGTTAACTCGTTCCATGGGCGCGACGACTTCGGTTCAGGTGGACCTTTTCCGGCAGCCATTGCAACCGGGAGACCGCGTCTTGCTCTGTTCTGATGGCCTCCACGATATGCTAAGCGCTGGGGAAATTGGCCGGGATGCGACAAACGGCCCACCCAAACGCGCGACAACCCGGTTGATTGCTGAAGCGAACAAACGTGGCGGCTTCGACAATATCTCTGTTGTGCTCGCGCAAGTGGGCGGCTCTGCCCCTGTCGGCGGTGGATGGTCCACGAAACTGCTGCAAGCCTGGCATTCCTTAACCAAACAGCAGCGCAGTGTGCTGTTGGCATTGGCAGTTGTGTTGGGGATCATCGTTATCTCCCTGTTGGCTTGGGTAGGGTGGAGTATGGCTTCCAATAAAGGTAAAACTGGGGATGGCGCGCTCACGCCAACGGTAGTGCAGGCCACCGTGTCCCCCGCTGGTGAGGAGTCTACACCGCTCTCGTCGCCCACGCCAGGCGTTGTGGGGGCAACGACAGCGCCGACAATGACGCCTACACAAGAAACTTCAGCCGCCACCACAGACCCAACTGCAACGTTGGAACCTACAAAAACACCTACACCAGCACACACACCGCGCCCGCGTACGACGGCAACTACACCTCCACCTGCTGGACCAACGACACAGCCTTCTACCGATTCCCCTCCACAGTCTCCTACTGATTCACCACGGACGCAACCACCACCTGTCAATCCAACGGTACCCACAGAGTCGCCAACAAAAGAACCACCACCGCCACCATGATAACAACTGCAAAAGCATTACTAAAGTTTGCATCTCTGATATACAATCTACGAAGCCTGAGGAGACACAAAGATATGATTAAACGAATCTGCCTGGTGAGTTTGGCAATAGTGATTGCCGGTGGGGTGATCTGGTTTTGGGATTGGGGGCTTGGACATTCCCAGACCATTGCGGCGACGCTTGTGCCCCCTGCAGCCCCGACTGAGGATTCCTGGTGTGTTTTTCAAGCCATTACGGTAACGGCGGCGGACTTGGGTGTCACGCCAGGTATTTCTGACACCTGGATGGGCAGCCCGGAATCCCGCCTTATCTACTTTGCCAATTGGCAGTCCGGGGTATTGACGGTGACGGCGGCATTGAGCGAGGGTGCTGCTACGGATTGTTACCTGTGGGGTGGCGCGGCATTTGACCAAATGGCAGCTGAGTTCATCCCTGGTGCAGGCAATACATACTGGTTAACCTATCCGGTTTCCGCAGGCCTGACGGCGTTGTTGCCTACCCCCCTGGTCGTGACTTCATCCTGGTTCATCACCGGCACCATGTCCTATACGCTTTCACGCCAGGCCAGGTTGACCCTCACGCGAGACATAACTCCGCCCCAAGTTTCACTGACAGTGCCAACTCAAATTTCCGCTACAGCGTTCACGGTGGCGTGGGCCGCTTATGATGCACAATCGGGAGTTGTCTCTTGGACGCTTGCTTACAGCGGCACGGGGCACACAGATTGGCAGACATGGGTCACTGATACAGAACAAGTCTCCGCGACTTTTCATGTCCCTACAGTGCCCGGAGATTATCGCTTCCACATAATGGCATGTGATCACGTAGGGAATTGCGCCTCTATGGAAAAAGTGACGCGGGTAGCGCCTATCCATATCTATTTGCCGTTAACGCTTCGTAATTGGGTGTGGTGGTATGCCTATGATCCCTACGAGCCCAATGATACACCACAACAAGCCTACGGACCCTTGGTGCTTGGTCAGAAATACACGGCGTATATCTGGGATGCTAGCGACAAGAACGACTGGTACCGCATTTCGGGTACAGGTGGCGATGTTGCGGTAACGCTAGAAGTGCCCGATAATAGCGACCTTGATCTCTATATCTACGTTTATGAAAACGGACAATATGATCTTGAAGTGTATTCCAACCAATACGGCCTCGGCGTCGATGAAGCGGTATCATTAGGTACCTCCGAAGGCACGGTCTATTACATTCGTGTCTATCCATACCTTGTGGAATCTGATGAGCATTTACCTTACCATTTAGGTGTTGAGACCACCTTGAGATAACATACTTGTCGCAAATTACGTTTTAGCGAAAGGAGATGCTTTATGCCAGGAGAAGTGCAACTGACGGTGCAGACGAACAACACGGTCTTTCCGGTGACCGGGGGGCAGCAGTTGGTATATGTGCTGATCGAGGCCTTGCCCACCGACGTCGTCGCGGATGTGCAGATGCCATTGAACTTTGGGTTGGTATTGGATCATAGTGGTTCTATGAGTGGAGACAAGATTGAGAATCTTAAAAAGGCTGCCAAGTTGGCCGTAGATCAGATGACGCCTCAGGATATGGTCTCCGTCGTGATCTTCGATGACACGGTTAAGGTCGTGACACCCAATCAACTCGCTACAGATCCCGCCAGCCTGAAGCGGCAGATTGATGGCATCAAATCCGCCGGCGGGACGAAGATGTCATCAGGTATGCGCAAAGGGCTGGACGAGCTGCAGAAAGCCCGCGGCGGAGAACGTATCAGCCGTATGCTTCTACTCACCGATGGCGAGACCTTTGGAGACGATGCGCGCTGCCGCCAATTGGCCGCTGAAGCGAAACAACATGGAATTCCGATTACTGCCCTGGGTCTAGGCGAGGATTGGAATGAAAAACTTCTCGAGGACATCGGTAACGATAGTGGTGGAAATCATGACTTTATCCCTGATGACCAACCCGATGTGATCTTGAAGACTTTTCAGCGACAGGTACGAGCCGCACAGGCAACGGTCGTGCAGAATGCGATGATGATCCTGCGGTTGCTCCCCGGCGTCCTGCCCCGGGCTGTCTGGCGCGTCACCCCGATGATTAACAAGCTGGATCACCGGGCGCTTTCCGACCGGGACGTTCAGGTGGAACTCGGCGATATGGAACGCCAGCAGGGACAGAGTGTCCTGGTTGAGTTGCTGATCCCACCTCGCCAGCCGGGAACCTACCGGCTGGCGCAGGCAGAAGTCATTTATGATGTCATCGCGCTAAACTTATCCGGTGAACGGGTAAAGGCCGATGTGGTGACCGATTTTACACTGGATCCAGCCCAGGTGCAAGCCAATCCTTATGTCTTGAACATTGTGGAGAAGGTGACCACCCACAAGTTACAGACCCGCGCCCTGGATGAGGCCGCCGTTGGCAATATTGTGGGAGCAACACAAAAGTTGCGGGCCGCCGCGACGCGCCTGTTGGCGATGGGCGAAGATGATCTGGCGCAGACAGCTCTAGGGGAAGCCGATCGTCTTGAAAAAGGTCAAGGGCTGTCGTCAAAAGGTACCAAGAAGTTGCGCGCTGAAACGCGCAAATTGACGCAAAAACTCGATGACCTAGACTAAGACTCTATCCGAAAATTATACCTGCGAATGTTTCTGGTGCGTCCATGGTAAATTCTCGGATAGGTACTAATTCAGAATATAGAAAGGAGTACAGCCATGCCAGTATGTCCAAGTTGTCATTCTTCGCAGCCCGATGGGGCCGCATTCTGCGATAACTGCGGCGCAAAGCTAGAGACGCCGCAGGTTGCACCGTTTGCTACGGCGGTGATGGGACATACCCCAACCGTTGTTGCATCCACTTGCCCGCAATGCGGTGCGCCGGTTAACCCTGACAGTCCATTTTGCGATAACTGTGGCGCCTTGGTTGCTGCCGATGCAGCGCCACCCGCAGGCCCGCAAGCCCCTATACCGCCCACGCCGTCCGCTCCGGCAGCGGGAGGAATGGTGTGTAAAAACTGCGGCGCACAATTGCAACCAGGCAGTGCGTTTTGTGATATGTGCGGCGCACCGGTGAGTGCACCTGTAGCACAACCACAATATCAGCCACAACCTGTAGCGCAGCAACCTGTGTACCCACAACCGCCTACGCAGCCTCAGTACCAGCAGCCTCAATATGCTCCTCCTTCACCAATGGCTCCGCAGCAGATTGGCGAGGGCGCTATCTACCCACCGGCAGGGGGACGCTTTGTTGTGCAACAAACGGGCGCGCAGTTAACTTTTCCGCCTGGAAAGGCGGAAATTATTGTGGGACGTGAAGATGCTGCGAGCAATATCTTTCCCGAAGTCGATCTTAATGACCATGGAGGAGACGAAGGTGGTGTCTCGCGCCGCCACGCGCGTGTTGCGCTTAAGGACGGACAATTCTACATTGAGGATTTGGGAAGCGTAAATTTCACCTTCGTTAATCATCAGAAGTTGGCGCCGAACCAACCGCATCCGCTTAACAACGGGGATGAGGTGCAGTTCGGACGTGTGAAGTTGAACTTCTATCTGTAGCGCTGGGCTTCCTTTGAGAGCTAAAATGCCGTGAGGTGGGGCGATTTGGCGAGCGCCTCTACGGTGATTCTATTGTGTCACGGATAAGTGGGAAATCTCCAGAGAAGGTGGAGGTCGTATGGGACTCGTGCAAGGTCAAGTGTTGCAAGATCGGTATATTGTCACAGCGCCTTTAGGTCAGGGGGGGATGGCCGCCGTCTACAAGGCGACGGACAGACGATTGAATGTTACGGTAGCCATTAAAGAAATGATACCGCTAGAAGGCCTGGACGCTCACACGCTCGATCAATTCCGCAAGCAATTCGAGCAAGAAGCGATGGTGCTAGCGCGCTTGAACCATCCTCATCTAGTCCGCGTCACTGACTTTTTCGAAGCGGGGACGAACGCTTATCTGGTGATGGACTTTGTAGAGGGTGAAGACCTGGCGCAGCGGATTAGGCGCGGTGGTGCGCTTGCAGAGGCACAAGTGCTCGAATGGGCCGGTGAATTGCTAGATGCGTTGGTCTATTGTCACGAGCAAGGTGTCATCCACCGGGATATCAAACCACAAAATGTCATCATCCGTCCCGACGGGCGCGCCGTACTGGTTGATTTTGGTTTGGTGAAGTTGTGGGACCCCAGTGACCCACGCACAAAAACAATGATGCGCGGTATCGGAACGCCAGAATACTCTCCCCCTGAGCAGTACGATATGGATCAAGGGCATACCGATCCGCGTAGCGACATTTATAGCTTAGGTGCTACGCTTTATCATGCCTTGACTGGGGAAGCGCCACCCACAGCAACTTTGCGGATTTCTGATCCAGAATGCTTCACACAACCGTGGGCCAAAGTGCATGGCGTTCGCACGCAAACCCAGACAGCTATCGCCAAAGCCTTGGAGTTAGCGCGCCCACGTCGTTGGCCGAGCGCAGCGGAGATGGCTGTAGGCTTAGGCGTAGCGCTGCGACATCAAACGACAGGGCGATTGAAAGAGAAAGAGCAACGGCTCACTCATAAAGAACGTCGCCGTTTCCCGGTATGGATCTGGGGTGCGGTTGTAGTGCTTCTGTTGGTAATCTGCGGTGGCGGGGCTGTGGTGGCGCGTTGGGTAACCCGTGACAAGACACCGACGTCAACACCGACGCCAATGCTTACCCCTGTTTCCTCGCGTGAACCGCCTACAGCTACGGTCCAACTCGTTGCCAGTGATACGGCTACGCCGGGCCCGACTTCTACCGTTGCGCCTTCTAGTACACCTGATCACAAGGAAACACCGACTGCAACCCATACGCCGACTCAAACACCCACGCGGACACCAACCAGAACACCGACTGCGACTCCAACACGCGCCGCGACGTTGGCCCCAACAGCGACTGCTGTCCCGCCTACGCCAGTGCCGCCGACACCGGTGCCGCCGACACCGGTACCACCCACGCCAGTGCCGCCTACACCGGTACCACCCACGCCAGTGCCGCCTACACCGGTACCACCCACGCCAGTGCCGCCTACACCGGTACCACCCACGCCGGTGCCACCTACGCCAGTCCCGCCACCCACGATACCACCGCCATGAGCTCTTTTAGAAAGAAGTTTTTATATGGGAAAGCACGCCAACGGCTAATCAATTGGCCGTCTGGGCCGAGGTGGCTCCCGGGAATCACGAGAGTAGGGGTAAGCGATACTCCGGGCGTATTCGCCTGGGTAATCGACACTTACAAACCACTTAGGGTCTATAAAAGAATAAGTTCTCGCGAAGAGCGCCCCGGGGACGGGGCTTAGAGCAATAAATGCGGGAAGTTATATTTTTACGAGCGCTTAGCTTATCTGTTTTCGGAGGAGGAGTGATCATGTTGCAGAGAATAAGTTTGGTTGTGTTGTTTGTGGTCTTCTTTGCGGTCTTAATCATGATACCGACTAAAGCAATCTCCGCGCCACTCGATCAAGTTTCAGATCCCCCCTACACACCTGAAGGCATCAATTTCTGGTCATATACTGGCCCACAGCAAGAAGCCCCACAGGTTATCCAGGTAGTCATTGACCCACAAAATCCGGCGATAGTATATGCGGCTACAAATCAAGGTGTTTATCGTAGCACGGATGGTGGAGAAAATTGGAATGCGCGGAATGGAAACCTGGGGAGTTACGGTGAGTTGGTCGTGACAGGATTAGCCATTGATCCCACAAATTCACAGACGCTTATTATCGGCACCTGGGGGGCTGGTCTACTTAAATCCACCGACTCCGGTGTTACTTGGACACGCCTTGGAGATCCTATACACCCCACCAGTTTGGTGCAAAATCAGAACCTCCTCGGTCAAGAAACGCCCCTACCTGTCGTCGTGGGAGGCCCAAGTTACTCTTATCGTGAAGATCAGGCCGGAACTAAGCAACCCTCTGGGATCCCCATTTCCTGGAAACGTACAGCCGTACGGCGTGTAGTCATAAATCCTGCTAACAAAAATGAGGTGTTTGCCTGTGTTGATGATGGATATGGCTTGTATCGAAGTGCAGACGGTGGTGCAACTTGGACCAAGATCACATTGGGCACAGGCAGTTCTCGCACCTATACATTTGCGCCATCTAACAATCAAATCCGTTATGCTTCTTTTGGTTCTTGGGGCACCACTGGAGGATTTTATCGTACGACAAATGGAGGGACTACATGGACCCAGGTGGGCGATGGAACAATCTTAGGAACCGTGGTTGCTGTGGCCATTCATCCAACCGATTCCAATATTGTCCTGGCTGGAACATCGGGAGATGGTTTATATCGCAGTGTGAATGGTGGCGTTTCTTGGGATAAGGTGAACAGCTCGGAAAGCACTTTCTTCTCGGTGATGTTCTCTCCTAGCAACCCCAGTATTGCCTATGCCGGCGCATACACTTGGGTCTATCGTAGTGGCGATGGCGGTGCTACGTGGGGTAATGCGGACACGAGTTTCCCGGCATGGTACATTGAGGGTCTAGCAATTCATCCCACGCAACCTGAAACAGTTTTGGTGGGGTCAAATGAATTCTGGGCTGGCGGCGTCTATAAACGTACTACAACGGCTACAAGCTTTGTCAGAAAAGTCGCGGGAATGCAAGATGTTTTTGTCTTGGCTATAGAACAAGACCCTAATAATTCAAGTATCATCTACGCTTCCACTTGGGGCGCCGGAACGTTTCGCAGTGATGATAGTGGTGTGACATGGGTAGCTAAAAATAGTCATGAGGTACCGTATGTATACGACATTGAGGCAGTTCAAGGTCCGACAAGTACGATCCTATACGGGGCGACATTCTATAGCGATTGGGGCATTCTTAAAAGCTACGATCGAGGAGAGACATGGGATGAGGTCAGTTGGGATTATCCTAGTTATATTTCTTTTGATCTTGAATCGGTCGGAGGCGATCCGGATCATTTGGTTGCAGCTACGTATGATGGAATGCAATACAGTTACGATGGCGGCGTGAACTGGTACACTGCCTCTGGATTAGATACTAATTCTGGGATTGTGCTACAGTTGTGTGAGTTTTCGGGTACCAATCGGTTGCTTGCCGCGACCTATGGTGGCGGCGTCTTTTACAGTTCATACGGATATTCATGGTATGAAGCCAATGTGGGTATGGCAAGCTACGGCGGCCTTTTCTATGCATTTGATGTGGCTTGTTCAGCGGATGTGCCTGGTTTGGGTTATGCGGCTTCCCTGGGGATATATCAGACGACCGATTACGGGGAGCATTGGTCGGCGGTCAATGCCGGTATTCCTAAGGAAGGTGGATATTATCCACTTCAGTTTCGAAGCATAGAGATTGCGCCCAGTACCGGCGATATTTTTGCGGGAAGTTATAATAATGGTATCTACTTGGCGCCAAATGGGGTTCCTTTATGGTTTGATATTGGCACGGGGTTAGTAGAACAGCGTATTCGCTCTCTCGCTATAGTTGGAACTTCTCCTGTACGTGCTTTTGCTGGCACAAATGGTAAGGGGGTGTGGGAATATACATTGACCAATCGCCCCTCGGTCAAGTCAATCTATCTGCCTCTGACTTTGCGCAGTTACTATCCGGTTTCATCAGCAACCGATACTTACGAACCCAACAACGACTCGTCTCAGGCCTATGCCCTTCCGGGCCCCGGTATCTATCACTCATACATCTGGACGAGTACGGACGAAGACTGGTACCAGTTGAATGTCACCACTTTAGGTCCGATCACAATTGATCTAAGTAATATTCCAAGTGGAATGGACTATGATATAGAATTTTACACTAGCGCTGGTCGATTTATTGGCGGTTCATGGATAAGTGGTAACAGCGATGAGAAGGTTGTTTTCCAACCCATCCAGACAGGCAGTTACTACGTTGTGATTTATTCTTACAGCGGCAGCAGTCAAAAACAGGCATACCGTCTATCGCTTTCTTACAATAGTGCCCGTGGGAGTGGCCGAATATATGGAACAGTCGTAAATAATGGGTATACCCAAGAAGATATTTTTATTCTTCTATATTACTACAATGGTTATCGAAGTACTAGAGTGAGCACGCTCACTGATAGTTCCGGAAACTACAATTTCTGGGGGATGGCGGCGCTTCCAGTAGGACACACCTATCAAGTCTACTATCCCAACTATGAAAGTAACACTCAGGCTCTAAGTTACTGGGGATGTTGGTCGTTTACGGGCTATCAGGCCGGTCAGACATATGAAGCTTGCTCGTTTGATATCAAGGGAGTATCTTTAGTTTCCCCTAATTCAGGTGAAACGCGTACTCTTCCGGTGACTTTCCAATGGGGTTCGCGTGGCATTACAGGTGAGTATTATCAAGTCAATCTCCGGCGTTATGAGCCGACATACGCCTATTATTATTCACCTCAGACAACAGGGGCATCTTATACTTTGAATAGCTTACCATCAGGTTTCACTTATGGTTCTACCAACTATTGGTCCGTGGATCTCCAGAACGACATTGGGTATGGTGCCAGTTACTATATGCGGAATATTATCTTCAGCAGCAGCCTGAATGGTGTACAGTTGCCAGTAGATGAGCAGATACCCACCTGTGACTTTGCCGCTAAGGAAGATTCATCCGCCGCGTCTGCCCCACAATGTGTCATGCAGGAGAAGAAATGATGCATTGAAAAACACTTTGATTTTACAAAGTAACTGCTCGTGATGAGCAAATAAGTTTTTATAGTTGGTCGCCCGTGATGGGCAAAGGGGAGGTATTGGGATGTCCGTCGAGGTATGGTACGGCAGTAAGCCGCGGCATGCGGCCGAGCAAGAAACAGTCGTTGCGCTTTATCACTATCTCCAATTACAAGAGGAGCATTTTGTCGTCCTGCTGAATTTTTTCGCCGGGCAGAGCAACGAAATCGACCTGGTTATCCTTAAACAGAATGGCGTCTTTCTGGCCGAACTAAAACATGTTTGGACGCCTATTTTTGGTGCGCGAGAAGGCGATTGGTGTGCAAAACAGGTCGACGGCTCAGAGATTATCCTGAACCCTGACCGCCCAAATCCTTTTAAGCAGGCGCAGCGTAACTATTACAGTTGGCGAGATTGGTGTCAAGAAAATAGCGCTGTACTGCAGGCCGAGGCAAATCCCAGCCAATTCACAGACTGGACTCGCGTTATGACGCATATTGTTTTCTACCCTGATTTGCCTCAGGGGAGTCAAATAAAGATAGGAGAATTTCCTGTAAGAGCGCTGGGGCTACCGCAGTTTTTGACGGCCCTGACTGTGCGCTCGTCAACGAAAGTTTGTCTATCACGTCCTCAGATGCAGCAATTCCCACAATTGTTTGGTTTGCAGCATTGGTATATCGCACAACCTACAGAAAGACTGGCGGCTTGGCATCCGCAACCCTTTGCCGCTTTAGCATCCCGCGGGCATAACTTCTCCGTGCCTTTTTTACGCCTGGATGATGAAACCAAGGTGACGTATATCGTGGGGCGTGATCCCGAGAGTGATTTGGTCATTGCGAACAACGCAGTTTCACGACGACACGCCCGATTGTATAGGCAGCAAGGGCGATGGATTGTTCAAGATCTGGGAAGCACAAGTGGTACCTTTGTCAGTTACAACGGTGACCCTCAGGTTGAATCCCGGGTTGTAGAACGCGAATTTGCTTTGAAGAACAATTCTATTGTCCGCTTTGGGCCAGCAGCTTATACGTTGTTGTTATACGAGAACTGCAAAGGGGAACCGGCGTGACGACCTGTCCTAAGTGTGGTACAACGTTACGGTCCGGTGCGCGTTTCTGCCAGAAGTGTGGGACTCCTGTGCCGTTCGACGTTGAGCAGCCAGCGATTTCCGATGTCTCTTGTCCACACTGTGGGGAGATACTCCGTTCAGGTGCGCGCTTTTGTCAAAAATGTGGGGAGGAGATAATCCCGGCGCAAACATGTCCCAATTGCGGCGCTCCTTTAAGGCCAGGAACGCGGTTTTGCGCCAAATGTGGGACAGCATCGCAGCCACTTTCGCAGACAAACTTGTGCCCGCATTGTGCTGCTCCGATACGCGCTGGTGCACACTTCTGCCGCAAGTGTGGCGCCGTGTTGCCGGGGTTTGCGCCTCTCCCAACGTATGTTGCTGCGCCTGCCACAGCTCCATCGTATGCTGCTGCTTCTACCCCTCCTCCGCCGACTCGCACCAAGCCGGACAGCCAATTTGTTTACCATACCGGAGAACTCTTGCCGACACAAGTCATTGCGCAACGCTATGTGATTATCGAGAAGATTGCGCAGGGCGGAATGGGCGCTATTTATAAGGCGCAAGATAAACGCTTGCAGGGCAAGGAAGTGGCCCTCAAAGAAATGTCTGAGGCCGCAATCGTCCCCTATGAGAAGGAAAAAGTCCTGGAGTCCTTTACCCGTGAAGCGCAATTGTTAGCCAGCCTCAACCATCCTAATCTAGTCCGCGTGACTGACCGGTTCCAGGAAGGCGAGCGACATTATATGGTCATGGAGTTCATTGAAGGAAAAACCCTGGAACGGTTGCTGGAGCAGCAGCCGGGCGGGTTTTCAGAAGAACGCGTGTTATCGTGGGCAGGACAATTGTGTGATGTCTTGTCCTACTTGCACAATCAGCCACAGCCTATCATCTATCGCGATATTAAGCCGGCGAACATTATGGTCGTTGCCAGTAGTGATGATGTCAAGCTGATAGACTTTGGCATCGCGCGGTTCTTCAAGCCAGGACAGAGTAAAGACACGATACAGTTTGGCACAGAAGGGTATGCGCCACCCGAACAGTATGGAAAATCTCAGACTGATGTGTGCGCAGATGTCTATGCGTTAGGGGTAACACTCCATGAGCTGTTGACTCATCATGATCCGGCTACACAACCTTTCAAATATCCACCAGTGCGCCAACTCAGTCCTGGTGTGAGTAAGCATGTTGAATCAGCGATCGCCAAAGCGGTAGAACTCAATAAGGATCATCGCTTCAAGTCCATGGCCGAAATGTGGGAAGCACTTTCGGGCGAAAAACCCCATTGGTTCCATCTCTCTGGTGCGACGCCGCAAGTAAGGTCCTCGTTGCCGTCTGGCGTTTCAGCAGATATACCAGATCAGACACCCTCGGCTGTGGTTGTGGTTGATCTCAGTGCTGGCGCTTCGATAGTACCGGTCGTGCAGTTTGGCAGGATGACGACAGGTGGAACGCGGCTGGCACACTGTGAGATGGCGCTTCCACCCGGCGAAGACACCCGCCTCTCCACTGACGCAGATTGGGTGCAAGTCAATCCATCTACGATAGATCAAGCTGGTGGCAAAGTGACGGTGTCGTTATCCGGTACGCATGTGCTCAAACCAGGTAGGTTACAAGTCCGTGGGGGAAGGTTCAAAAATTGGGTTGGTTGGCACACATCGCACCTGATTCCCACGGAACGGGAATATCAAAGTTACATCGTTGTCGAGCGGCAAAATGGACCAGAAACGCGCGTTCCGGTGTCCGTCACTGTATTTCCCTCAGCCTGGCAAGTCGCAGCAGGATGGGCATTCACTGTGGCCACGATAGTGATGGAATTGGGTGTCCCGCTTTATGTTATTTTGGCGCTGTTAGCCGGTTAGGGAGGTTGAGAGTGGCTACTTATACGTGCAGAGAATGTGGTACCCAAAATCCAGAAGGCGTCAGCCGCTGTATACAGTGCAATGCACCGCTTGAGTTAGTTATCGCCACTGAGGCGGTCATTGGAGATGATAACGGTGTGACAAATCTATGGAATCGAATCCTCAGGTTTCTACAAATCGACAAAGGGGGGCGACACGACAAACACTCTACGAAGGCCTATCCGCGCTCCCCACAGCCGGGAACCAGCAGGTTAGATGTGCCATCCACCTCAGGCCCACGCACAACAGGTGCGGTTGGCGCGGCGCCCATGGCCATTACAAGTGTACCGGCGTATGCCCAGGCTACACAACCAGCTATGCAGCCTGTGCCAGCTCAACCGCAAACGCCCGCCGCGCTTAAACCCTACGGAGTAGGAGAACTGTTCTATAACCGTTATCATATTGGTGCAGCACACACATTATCCTATTCGGTGTACTATGATGCGGTGGACCTCTTGTGCGCCAGGCCGGAATGTCAACACACAAACACGCACTTTCCACCGGGTGGCCTGTGCGCACATTGCCGCGCGCCATTGGATACGGTTCTGATCCACGAGCGGCGAACGGCGAATGGGGGAATCGCTCCCGAGATGATCCGTGCACTGCTCCCTCTTGGACGCGCGAATCATCCGCGCATTCTGCATCATCGTTCCATACTGCGGCTGGAGTTAGCTGTATACACCGTTGTCCATCACCCCGGACAGTGGTTGCCTTTGGTGCAAAGCCAACGCCCCTATGCTTCCGATGATGCGGTGGCTGTCGTCGCCCAAATGGGCCGCGCACTGACTTACTTGCACCAGCAGGGGTTTGCCTATACTAACGGAGCGAACGACGTGAGTCGGGAGGG
Organism: Anaerolineae bacterium; assembly: GCA_016934645.1. The sequence continues at coordinate 33,463 of JAFGSL010000570.1, read as the reverse complement.
TCTGGAAAGTTGGGTTGTTTTGAATGGCGGTGATGTTAAACTCGCCGACTTGAGCCGTTGCTGGCCGTTGTCGCAACAAGATGCCGGACGCGCTCAAATTGCCCGCGACATCGCCTTTCTGGGACAGAGTTTGGTCTTCTTGACGCACGATCCCCAGCAGCCAATGGCTGGCGACCTGGCGCAAGTTCCACAGGAACTCAGAATGTGTATCGAACGGGCCAAAGCCGGTCAATATGCAAGCGTTGTGGAAATGTTCAACGACCTGGCCGTGATGGCAGAATCGCCGACTGCCGGCCGTATGCTGAAACCGAGTGAGGGTCACGCCACACACCAGGGACGTCGGCACACACGCAATGAAGATATGATTGTCACTTTCACCTTCGATAAAAAACAGCAGGGCAAATCCGTGCCCATAGGTTTCTATATGGTTGCCGATGGTATGGGGGGACACGATGCCGGCGATGTGGCCAGCCACACTGTCTATGAAGTTGTAACCAAATGGATTGTGGAAACGAACATTCTGCCCGATCTGCGCAAGACCACGCGTAAGTTGACCACCGAAAATGTGCCGGGGCAACTTTTAGAAAAGGCGATCCAGTCTGCCAATGAGGCCCTGGTGCGGCACGCCCAGGCGCACGATAGCAATTTAGGGTCTACCGTGACGGCAGCCTTGGTCATCGGGGATGTGGCGACCATTGCCAATGTGGGCGACAGCCGCACGTATCTGCTGCGCAAAGGCCAGTTGCGGCAGATTACCCAGGATCACTCCCTGGTCGCGCGGTTGGTAGAAGCCAATGTCATTGCCCCTGAAGAGGTGCGCGAACATCCCCGACGCAACCAGATTTACCGCAATCTGGGGCAGAAATCTGCTGTGCAAGTGGATATTTTCACCGTGCATTTGCAGCCCGACGACCGCCTGATCCTGTGCTGCGATGGCCTGTGGGAGATGGTGCCGGATGCGGAAATCCAACGTTTGGTCGAAACTTCTCGCACGCCACAGAAAGCCTGCGATGCCTTGATCGCCGCTGCCAACCAGGCCGGCGGTGAGGACAACATCTCGGTCATCGTGGTGGAGATGGAGTGATGGCCAAGTACAAACCTTTTGTGCTCCCCTTTGTCGTTGCTCTCATTGTGCTAGGGATAATCGCGTGGGTAGCCGGCTGGGCAGCGCACGCGGTCTTTGATCGAGTCAGTTTGCTGCCAGCCCCATCGCCGACGATAATGGACATAGCTGTCCCCACAGTGACACCGGCTGTGATTGTTATTCAGTCAGAAACCGATCCTACATCAACATCTCCTACTGCGGCTTCATCAATATCGACGCCCATGGACCATCAAAATCCTACCAGTACTCCCCAACCAACTTCGACGCACCCCCCGGAATTTACACCAACACCCTATCGAGTACAAGCGGTACAAGGAGATACCGTGCTTACTATTTGCCGTACTCATTGCCCGAATTTGAGCCATAACAATCCGGATTTGATGGCGTGCGTTCGTCGCGTGGCCGAAATCAATCATCTCACAGGGCCTAGAAATAATCCGCAAATAGACATAGGGCAGCAATTACAGATGCCTCCTGAATGTTTCCCCAGGTGAATTGGATAATGCTACAATCCGGCATGTCGCTCCAAAATCGTTATCACATCCTCAGCCAACTCGGCGGCGGGGGGATGGGCGCTGTCTACCTGGCAGAAGACAATCGTCTGCCAGGGCGGCGCTGCGCGATTAAGGAAATGTCGCCGGATCAGCTTGCGGCTCAGGATCGGAACTGGGCGATTCAGGCATTCCAACAGGAAGCGCAGATGCTGGCGAACCTCAAGCATCCCGGGCTGACTCTGGTCACGGACTACTTCCCCGAGCTTGGCAACTGGTATCTGGTCATGGACTACATCGAGGGTGAGACTCTCGAAACCCATTTGCAGCGTACACCTGGGGGGCGACTGCCCGTGGACGAAGCGCAGCGGATTGCCCGCCAGTTGTGTGAGGTATTGATATATCTGCACAGCCAGAACCCGCCGGTGATCTTCCGCGATCTCAAGCCGGGGAACGTGATGCTAACCCCGCAGGGTGACGTCAAGCTGATCGATTTTGGCATTGCGCGGTTCTTCAAGTCGGGGAAATCTGGCGACACGGTGAACCTGGGCACGCCGGGTTACGCTGCGCCGGAGCAATATGGCCGGATGGGCTTGCAGAGTGGCCCGCGCGCGGACGTGTACAGTCTGGGGGCGTTGTTACTCCAGATGATTACGGGGTATGATCCCACAGCGGCCCAGACGCCTTTTCCGTTGCCGACGCCGCGCTCGGTGATGCCGGATATTTCCCCACACATCGAGATGGTGATTGCCCAGGCAACCCAGGTGCAGCCGGATCTACGCTATGCGAATGTGCGGGATATGCAGCAGGTGTTGTTCCCTCCCACCTATCCGCTGCCGCCGCAACCTGCTCCCAGGGCGCGGGCACTATCGTCTTCTACCGAGTCTTCGAGGCCGAAAAAATGGCTTTTACTTGGCGGTGGCAGCTTTGCAACAGTCATCGGCTTGGCAATTTGCGCGGTAGTGATCTGGACTCAAGGCTGGTGGCCAGGGGTTTCTCCTACCGTAGCGCCGACTGTTGTGGATGAAGTAGAGGCTGGAGTGATGGCGGCCTTGCCACCAACCGCGACGCCGCGTGCAACATCAACACCGCAACCAACGGTGACGCCCAAACCAACCGCGACGCCGCGTGCAACGAATACACCGCGCGCGACAGAAACGCCATCCCTGGCGCGGTTGGAGCAGGCGTGGATGGCAACCGCTGACTACCGGCGGGTTAATGGTGCGGCAATCTTTGCTTACGAAGTGACGAAACTGCCTGCCATTGACGGGGATCTCACGGAGTGGAGTGGAACACCCTATCCTGTACCGTATGAGGTGCATAATCCTGACGATAAATGGGATGGCGAAGACGATCTGTCGGGGAATTTCCACATTGCCTGGGATGAGGATGCCCTCTATCTAGGTGTAGAGGTCATTGACGATGTTCACGTGCAGGCCGAGACTGGCCGGTTGATTTACAATGGTGATGAAATCGAGCTTCAAATTGATGCTGAATTGCACACAGATTTTGAATCGACCGACCATAGCAGCGACGATGTCCAGGTTGGGTTATCCCCTGGCAACTTCGGCAGTCTCAAACCCGAGGCGTATGTCTGGCTGCCCGAAGAGATGGCTGCGCCCCGCATTGAGGTGGCCGCGCGCCGAACGGGTCAAGGCTACGACCTTGAAGCGGCCATTCCCTGGTATTATCTGGGAGGACGGCCTGAGGTAGAAGTTCCCATTGGTTTTTGTCTCAACCTAAGTGATAAGGATGATCCTCAGGCCGAAGCGCAGGAAGTCATGGCCTCGACTGCGCCAGGGCGTAAATGGGGCGATCCAACCACGTGGGGAACGTTGGTTTTAGTAGACTGGAGATGATTGTGAGAAGTAAGCGTTTATTATCCAGACCCACATCACGCCGGACATTCCTACAGGGAATGGTGTGGACTGCTGCCATGACGTGCCTCCGGTGGCTGACCGGTTGCACTAGACCTACCATGCCCACGATCGCGCCTGAGGCGACGTTTCCGCCCAACACAGTCGTCCCCAGTCTCACGCCTACCCTCACACCTACCCTCACACCCAGTGTTGTTCCTACCTCCACGCCAACACCTACGCCGACGCCCATTCCTGATGCGCCGCTTTTTAGTGAAACCGATCTGACCACGGTCTGGATAGCGCATGATCCCGCATTACAGGGGTATCCCATTGCGCCGCCGTTCGACCCTGAAAACATCTACCCTGAACACCCATATCAAACTGAAGGTATCACACCTGGCAATGGCGCATATCGCCTGGTGCGGGAAGCACTGCGTCTATTCAACCCGGAGGGGTACGGCACGGCAGACTGGAACCCGCTAGGCCGGCTCATTCGTCCTGGCGACCGCGTTTTGCTCAAACCCAATCTGGTGGACGCCTCAGCATGGCGCAACGGGCAAATGACGCATCCCGCTTTTTTGCGTCCGATTATCGACTATGTTTATAAGGCCTGTGGCCCCAGCGGATATATTATGCTTGGGGACGCGCCCTGGTCTGTCGATGTATTCGATCCACTGGTCAGGGATACCGGCATCCAGGCGATGGTGGAATATCTGGTGCAGAATTGTGGTGTGCCGGTCGTATTGCAGGATCTCAACAAGGCGGATCGTGAACACACGCCGTTGGTGGACCTCGGCGCGCTATCTGAACTGCGTTCTGAGTCGCGTGTCTGGTACGACGCACACGGTAAACCACTTTTGGAAGAAGGGGAGCCAAGCATTGGCCGCTATCGTATTGCACCGGCAGTTCTGGAAGCTGACGTCGTTGTGAGTATCCCCAAGGCCAAGGTGCATTGTTCAGGGGGGATCACCGTGGCGATGAAGAATATGGTCGGTATCATTCCGGCATGGGATGGGCCTTACGGCGATGGCGTGCTCAAGGACTGCGCGCACACCAGCGATGTCGATCAAGCTGCCGGCCGGCGTGGGATGTATCTCGACAATGATACGATTTGGCGCACGATGGCGGACCTGAATCGCATCTTGCTTTACGCCGATACCGGGGGCGTTCTTCAGACGACGCCACAACGGCGTTATCTGGCGATTGTGGATGCGATCGTCGCCGCCGAAGAGAGCCAGTATGACCCACATCCTTACCCATTAAATACTGTTATTATCGGCACTGACCCGATTTCTGTTGACGCCATAACCGCACGGTGTATGGGATTCGATCCGCGCGCCTTGAAATCTGTAGTGAAGGCCTCGGCGCGGCAAGAGCTGCCTTTGGGGACGGCGGATCCGGCCAAAATCAAAGTACATACTTCCGGTGGAAATACGGTAAGCAGCCTATACCGCCAGGCACTCACGCCAGAGCTTTATGTCTATTCCTGGCAGGGATACCTGGAAGCCAGCGATTTCGATCCGCCGGAAATCGCAGAATGGCATTGGGCCGCCGAGGGAAACGCCCTTCAGATCACGATTAATGACCCGTCAGGGGTTGCGTGGGTGCGCATCGCGTATACCTATGCCGGTGAAAACCGGATGCGAGCTTTGCAGTTGAGCGCCGGCACACCGCAAGCGGGAACATGGATTGTAGATTTCCCTTTGGGCGCTGCTGTAAGACAGGTCACAGTACTGGCATGTGATGCGCTTTTCAATGAAATGGCGCGGGAGATTTCGTGGTAAGGAAGCCGTAGAAATGTTACAGAGCGGGGCTTTGATTCAAACACGATACCAGATCCTCCGCCAAATCGGTGGTGGGGGGATGGGCGCAGTGTATCTGGCGGAAGATAACCGGCTTCCTGGGCGGCGCTGTGCGGTCAAGGAGATGTCATTACAGTTAATTTCTCCTCAAGATCGCAATTGGGCCATTAATGCGTTCCAGCAAGAAGCGCACATGCTGGCAAACCTGAGGCACCCCGGGTTAACTCCCGTCACCGATTTCTTCCCCGAGGCTGGGAATTGGTACTTGGTGATGGATTATATTGAGGGAGAGACCCTGGAGGCTTATCTCGCCAACCATGGTGGGCGGTTGCCGGTTGATGAAGCCTTGCGCATTACCCGTCAGTTGTGTGAGGTGTTGATTTACCTGCATGCTCAGACGCCACCGGTGATTTTCCGTGATCTCAAGCCCGGAAATGTGATGCTGACGTCACAAGGGGAAGTCAAACTGATTGATTTCGGGATTGCGCGCTTCTTCAAGCCGGGACAGACGCACGACACGGTAAATCTGGGGACACCTGGGTATGCTGCGCCGGAACAGTATGGAAGGCTAGGTCTACAGAGTGGGCCGCGAGCCGATGTGTATAGTCTTGGGGCTTTGCTACTACAGATGGTCACGGGACATGATCCCACGCTGACGCCATTTCCATTACCAGACCCGCGTTCAGTTGCGCACAATATTCCACTCCAGATCGCCAAAGTGATAACTCAGGCGACACAGGCACAACCAGACTTTCGCTACGCGACTGTGCGCGAGATGCAACAGGCTTTATTTCCTCCCACGTATGTACTTCCCCCTCAACCGGGCACACCACCTGTCGAACCAACAGCGGGACCTTCTTCTAATCGAAGAAAGTGGCTTTGGTTTGCCGGTGGGGGTATAGTCGTATTGCTTATCATCAGCCTATTGATCCAGGGGCTGAATGGACAGCCCAAGTCTACGCCGGAACCCACCGTTTTTTCCATTACCGTGACTGCACCGGTGGAGCCATCTTCCCAGACAGTGACCAAAACGCCCACAAAAACGCCGGTTCCCGTCCGCACGTCAACTCCTGCCCACATATCAACACCTACCCGCACCCCAACCTCTACTCGTACACCGACAAAAGAGTCGTCTTCACTGGATGCCGTATTCGTATCCGGTGGTGCTTTTACGAAAGGTTCAAGTCGAAGTGATGTGGAGGTTGTCGTCAATCAATTGTGCACAGCGTATACGGATACCTGGTGTCGTACCAGCTCCTTTGAAGATGAATTTTTGCGCTCGCAGATCGCTGACCCGGATTCGAATATATACTATGCTTTAAGTCGCGAGGGCAACACAGGCCAGTACTATATTGACCGTTATGAGGTGACGAATCAAGCCTATAGCCGTTGCGTACAAGCAGGTGTCTGTAGTTCACCAACGCGCACCGGCACCAATCCCAGGCATAGCTATTTTGAGAACTCCCGTTATGCGGATTACCCGGTTGTTTACGTTTCCTGGTATGATGCGAATGCGTATTGTGGGTGGGTAGGAGGCCGGTTGCCGACTGCTGATGAATGGGAGAAAGCAGCGCGTGGCACAGACGGTGATTGGTGGCCTTGGGGAACTACGTCGGCTAATGTCCCGACCAGCCAGGCGAACTATCGCCTCCCTGGACAGGCCGCCGCTGAAGAGGAGGATACTACCACGCAGGGCGGCAACGTGAAACCCGTTGGATCCTATTCGGGCGATCATAGCCCTTACGGCGTCATGGATATGGCCGGAAATGTGATGGAGTGGGTATCCAGCGCGTACGGGCCAGACCGCAAGGAAATTCGGGGCGGCTCTTGGAATACGGGAAGTTTCGCGTTGCGCGCGGCTGGCCGGACAGGCAGAGAACCAACGCAAGTCTACTTTGATGTAGGATTTCGGTGTGCCTATGACAGACAACCCTGAGGTAGGGATGAAAGAGCCAGAATCTCGCGATCTTACCTTCAAGGTGCAAGGATTCACTTATAGACAGTGGTTTGTCTTGGGGATCCTGACCGCGCTAACGATTTTCGTGTTGGCGGGTCTTGTTTTGTTTATCCGTAATTCACTAAAGGAACTTGAGAAAGTTGCTGCGCCTGCCCCAACTCTTGTGGTTTCAACGCCAACGGTGTCGCTCATTTTGACGGAAGCCGCAGAAGAACAAACGCCTACAGAACCGCCGACGGTTATAGCGGCAACCGCGACATCATCACCTGTCCCAGAAAGTACGCCTACGCCAGAAAGCACCTCTACGCCTGTGTTGTTCCCGACGCCTATCTGGCGAGCCTTGCCGGTACCTTCCGAAGAGGCATTGCGGGATCAGGTCGCGTGGATGTCACTGGAAGATAAAATCGGGCAAATGGTCATGGTGGGGTTTTCCGGTCAATCACTTGCCGGGTCCGCAGAATTGCGGACGATGATTGGAACCTATCATGTGGGGGGCGTCGTGCTTTTGGAATCCAATGCACATGACCCACAACAGCTCAGCGCGTTGACCGGGGAAGTTCAGGAATTGGCACTTGCATCTGGGGCCAAGATACCTTTATTTATCGCCATCAATCACGAGGGCGGCATCGTAGTGCGGATTACAGAAGGTGTCACAGAATTTCCAGGGAACATGGCCGTCGCAGCGACCCGCCGTCCTGAGAATGCTTATACTGCCGCTGCAATCGCTGCTCAGGAATTACGCGCGATGGGTGTGAGTATGAATTTAGCGCCTGTCCTGGATGTGAACGACAATCCCTGGAATCCGGTGATCGGTACGCGTTCATTTGGGGCGGACCCTGCACGAGTGGCCGAATATGGGCAATTGGCTGTCCGTGGATCACAAGAACATGGCGTGATTGCCATTGCCAAACATTTCCCGGGACATGGTAGCGTTGCGGTGGATTCTCATGGGGGATTACCCGTGATAACCGATGCGGTCGATGTCTTAATGCAGCGGGAACTGAAACCCTTCTCTGTGGCGATGCAATCTGGGTTAGCTGGTATAATGACTGCGCATATTGCCGTTCCCGCACTAGATAGTAGCGGATTGCCCGCCACGTTATCCGCGCCAATTCTTACCGGTTTGCTGCGCGATCAAATGGCCTACGATGGCTTGCTGATGACGGACTCGCTGGGCATGGCCGGAGTTTCTGCGGGAAGAGGTCAGGCGCAAGCTGCCGTAGAAGCTGTTAGGGCTGGCGTCGATATACTCCTTTCAACAACGCCGATGGAGGCACATATCGCTATTATCCAGAGTCTTGTTGCGGCGGTTGGACGTGGGGAGCTATCCGTGGAAAGGATTGATCAGTCCATCATTCGTATCTTGCGGGTCAAATATGCTTACGGGTTATATCAAGCGCCGACAGCATCACTCGCGGTGGTCAATTCTCCGGAGCATCAAGTTATTGCCGAAGAGATCGCCCGCCAGTCAGTAACCTTAATACAAGATGCGGACAAGAATATTCCTATAGCGCCAACGACGCGTTTGTTGGTGATCAGTCCCGATCAATTGCCTCCCGCAGCCACGGGACAGGGGACTCTGTTTGGTGAGATGTTGAAGGAGCGTGGATATGATGTTATGGAACAAGTCCTGAATCTAAACTCACAGGATGGTCGCAACGCTGTCTATGCGGCTGCAAGGATGAATACGTATGATGGAATTGTTTTTGGAGAATGGGAGCTAATCAAGCGGCAGGTTAACGAGGGAGACACATGGCAAGAGACCCTGATTGCCTATTTGAGTGACTTGGGGAAACCTTTAATCGTTGTTGCGTGGCACAATCCGGCAGCAGCGTTGAAGTGTCCGGCAAACGCTACTGTCATTACCGCTTATGGCAATGCTCGCTCTCAGGTGACTGCGATAGTCGCAGCATTGACAGGCGAGCTTGTTCCAACAGGACAATTACCTATGGTTCTCCGGTAAGGTCTGGCAGCGAAATATACTGATAGGAGGCAAGATGCTACAACCTGGGATGCTACTTCAAGATCGTTATCACATTACCCGGCAACTCGGCAGTGGGGGAATGGGCAAGGTTTACATGGCGGAGGATAGCCGTTTGCCCGGGCGGCGCTGCGCGATCAAGGAAATGTTGCCGGATCAGCTTGCCGCTCAGGATCGCAACTGGGCCATTGGTGCATTTCAGCAAGAAGCACAGATGTTGGCGAATCTCAAACATTCGGGCCTGGCGGGTGTAACCGATTGCTTCGCCGAATATGGCAATTGGTATCTGGCTATGGACTACATCGAGGGTGAAACCCTGGACGATTACTTGACCCATATGCCTGGAGGCCGTCTGCCCGCGGAAGAAGCCGTGCGCATCATACGCCAGTTGTGTGAAGTGTTGAACTATCTCCACAACCAGAATCCGCCGGTGATCTTCCGCGACCTCAAACCGGGAAACGTGATGTTGACGCCGCAAGGGGAGGTGAAACTTATTGACTTCGGGATCGCGCGGTTCTTCAAATCAGGCCAGACGCGCGACACTGTGAACCTGGGGACGCCGGGCTACGCTGCGCCTGAGCAGTATGGGAAGCTGGGATTGCAAAGTGGACCACGGTCCGATGTGTACAGTCTGGGGGTTTTGCTCCTGCAAATGGTCACCGGGTATGACCCTACCATTACCCCATTCCCATTGCCAGAACCGCGCTCTGTGATGCGGAATATTCCCCCCCATATTGCAGCAGTGATTACCCAGGCCACATATCCCCAACCGGAGGCACGGTATGGCAGTGTGCGAGAAATGCAGCAGGCTTTGTTTCCCCCCACTTACCCTTTGCCGCCACAAGCAGGACCAGCGGCGCCATCACATCCAGCGCGTCCAAACTGGTTGTTGCCCGTTGCTGGCAGTGTGGGAACTATCGTCGTTTTGGCAATTTGCGCTGTGATTATTTGGGCATCGGGTTTGCTGCCAATATCTCCTTCTACACCGGCCCCCGACCCGGTGGAAACCGTAGCTCCTACGACTGCGCCTGCTGCTACTTATACAGCGTTGCCGGAAACGAAAACCGAACCGCCAGCCATTGAATTAGTACCGCCAAGCGCCGAACCCACACAAACGCCGACACGGACACCCCATCCTACGGCTACTCCTATACCTACAGCCGCGCCTGTATCCGTGTGGAGCGATCTGGGGAAATCGGTCAAAGGACGTAATCTTTCTATGCTCACCATGGGATACGAAGGGGGAACATCTGTTGTCATCGTTGGGAGTATCCAGGGCGACCAATCGCGGACGAGTGATCTGGTCCAGGCTGTCATCGATAACTTTGAGCGCAATCTATCGCAGATCCCTCAAGACGTGGCGTTCTACTTCATCCCCTCCATTAATCCTGATGGCAATGCGGCGAATACGCGTTTCAATGCGAATGATGTTGATTTGAACCGTAATTGGGACACCGCGGATTGGACTTCGAATGCCGCGGTGCCGGGATACCCCAGCGGAAAGGCCGGCGCCGGGGGATCACGCCCTTTCTCAGAGCCTGAGACCCAAGCTTTGAGCAGTCTTCTGCTCCAATTACAGCGCTCGTCCAAATTGCGTGTGGTGATACTACACACGTCGGTGAGTTCTCCCAATGAGGTGTTTGCTGGCGATGATGATGCTAAAGGCATTGCCAGTACTTTCGCTTCGGCGATGGGATATAGTATAGAGGACTCTTGGGGGGCTTATACCCCAACCGGCGAGGTGATTACCTGGTGTGGTGAGGAGGACATCATATCCATTGATGTGATTATCCCGGCGAACAGTACTCCTTCCGTTGACAAGACGGTTCGGGCACTTCTCAACGTTGCGCAGTATTGATAACCCATTCATAGACATACAGGAGATCCTATGCAGCTAACTCCAGAGCTACTTGATGCCAAGACCAAAAAGCCACGACTTTTCGATCACTGGTATGCGTGGGTCGTGTCGGGATTGCTGTTGCTCGTGATCTTGGGCATTCTTGGCTGGGTAGTGGGATTTTTCGGGCATGCCCTTTACAGCATGTTCTCTGCGCCTTTAGCAACAGAGACTGTGCCAACGCCTACAGTATCTATGCTGCCTACAGAAGGCAATGTGTCCCCGCCAATAGCGACCGCATCCTTGTCGACTGCGACCTTGTCAACGGCGGCGCCTGTCTCCACGTGGACGCCTGAGCCAACAGTTACGCCACCCCCTGTACCTACATTGACACCGACCCCCGTACTTCCTTTCTTTGAAGGGCCAATCTACTACGGCAGCTCTGCTAATGGCCGGCCCCTCTATGCTTATCGCCTGGGAACTGGCCCGGTGGTGCGCGCGCTTATTGGCGGCATCCACGGTGGGTATGAATGGAATACGGTTGAGTTAGTCAGTGATACGCTCCAGTACCTTCAAGACAACCCTGCCACTATTCCGGTGGATGTAACGCTCTACATTATCCCCTGCGCCAACCCGGATGGCTATGCAGCCGGAACCGATGCGGTTGTCGCGCGAATGAACGGCAACCTCGTAGACCTGAATCGCAACTGGGATTATCATTGGCAAATAACGGCGACACATGGTACGCGCGTGGTCAAGACTGGGGACTATGCCTTTTCCGAACCGGAAACGAAAGCGTTACGCGACTTCATCCTGGAACATAACATGGACGCGGTCATCTTTTATCACAGCGCAATGGGGGTGATATTTTCGGGTGCAGAACCTGAGAAGTCAGCGACACTCGAACTGGTAAAAGTGTTGTCAGAAGCCACGGGCTACCCGCACAAGACCGATGGCATCTATGGACAGATCACCACCGGCGATGCCATTGACTGGCTTTCAACACAAGGCATTGCCGGCGCGGAAATCGAACTGACAACGCACGACAGGATTGGCGCGCAAGAGTGGCAGTGGAACCTGGCCGGCATTGAGGCGTTTCTAAACTGGTCGTTGCCGGAGGTTCCGTCCGCTCCACTGACAACGGATTCAAGTGAATGGACAGGTGTATGTGTCGTAACTTATACTGTACAGCCTGGTGATGTACTTGGTCAAATTGGTCTTGACTATGATGTGTCCGAACAACTACTGATGAAGATCAATGAAATCGAAAATCCTAATGAAATCTGGGTAGGACAAGATTTGTGCATACCGGCTCCGGACGCTCAGGAGTAACAAAATGCACAAATGTGGTAAAACAACACAGCATCTCAAATTATCGGGCATCTTCCTGGTGTTATCTGTTGCCCTGTGGTCTGCGGCCCCAATAGCCTCACAACCTTTGCGAGTATTCCAGCATAACAGAAAGAGCACAGCCGGTAAATACATTTGTATCGATGACTGGGACGGACAGGATCTGTTATGCCCATCAGACAGGCAAAGCTCTCACCGTTGGGCAGGCTACGCGCCACGGCCTACTGCAACGCCCACACCAACGCCTGTATCGGCTCCTCCAACTGTGTCGCCAGCAGAAAGAATAACCACGCCACCCACTTCAAAGGGGAAAGCCCTGGTGGTCGATCAAACGGAACAAGTGCTTCGGGTATATGAAGACGGAGTCGAAATCCGCACCCTTCCTGTCAGCACCGGTGTCCGTATGTCCTATACCCCACCTTTTGAAGGTTATGTTGGTCATTATGTGAGAACAATGTATGGATTTGGCAGTCTGGTCGATCATGCCTGGTACTTGACAAAGGCGACAGGGAATATTTATATCCACGGTACGCCATACACAAAAGTCGAGGGGGCAAAAGTCTACGAGGGATTGGAGTTTTTGGGCGTTAAACCATCCTCCCATGGATGCATTCGCTTGCACCCGGACGATGCCGAGTGGCTATTCACCTGGGGACCAGAAGGCGTTCCTATCCGTGTCACACCGCCTGACTTTATCAAGTTTAAAGACTAGACCAAATTAGCGGTGCGATTTTGTAGTTCAATCCAACCGAAGGAGGTTTTTAGCGATGAACTGTCCCAACTGCGGAAATCCGTTGAGTCCTGGTGTGCGTTTCTGCCGCAATTGCGGCGCACAAGTCACGCAGATGCCGGCGCAAGCGCCTCAGATGCCGGCGCAAGTGCCTCAGATGCCGGGGCAAGCACCTCAGATACCGGCCCAGGCCGCGCCACCTTCCCATTCACCCACTGTTGTCCAACCACAAGCGTCAGGAATTTCTGGTCCTCCTGTTCAACCTGCTTATTCTCCGCCGCCGGTCCAGGCATCTGCATGGCAGCCACCCGCGCCAGCATCCTATACACCACCTTACAACGCCCCTGCTGTTATGCAGTTGGGCGCAACGGGATCTTCATCCAATCTTTGGGGACCATTTGCGGGATACGGAACCAGGCGTGAACACGTTGCCTGGTTACTGGAAGGCCTGGGAAACCGCGCCGAGGACTTGCGTGATACGGTCACGCAGCGTTTTAATCGTCGTCAAATTCCACAGGCGCAAATGACACCGGTCACATTGACCGGGAGGGGCGTTGCGGTAGAACAACGGCCTTTCTACCGGATAGAACGTGACTTAGCCACGGTCTGGCTTTATATCGCCCGCTTTGGCGAAGACCTGTACGTGTCGCAGGTCTCATACATCAAAGGAAAGATCAGTCTAGCTCGCGTTCTGATACTGTTAGGTCTTTGCGGGCTAATTCTGTTAGCGTGGCTAAACGGCGCGTTGGTCTCGGTTAACCTTCAGGAAGTCGTGGACTCGTTTGGCGGTGGCATTTTTGGTGGGCGAACGACAGAGCCTAACTTGTTTTTGGTCGGTGCGCTATGTTGTACTGGCCCGCTGAGTCTGATTGCCCAGATTCTCCTCATCATCGGCTTTGTTTTCAGCGTTTACAAGTTTTTCACGGAGAAAGATTTCTTGGTACTTTTGCGTTCGCGCCCTAGCGAATTTCAGGAGGATGATATTGTGTCCCTAGAGAAGGCAGTAAATGAGACCGTGCGGCAGGCGGCGGATAGCATCGGCATTGATCGCAAGTTGCTTGCGCCAGAGCGCGCCTATCGCTCAGATAGACGCTTGATTTAACCAGCGAGCAAGGCTATGGCCTATTGTCCGCATTGCGGTGCAAGTGTTCGTCCCACGGCGCGTTTTTGTGGGCAGTGTGGACGCCCTCGCGTGCCTGCAGAACCGCTTCCTGTTGCTGTCACGGAACAGCAACCGTGGCCAACGCAACCCCACATTCACATCGAACGTAGCGGTCGCTTCGTGGGAACAGCGTTATCACCGTTCCCACAACGTGACGAACAAGCAGTGTTAGGCTTTCGGTTTGAGGCACTGCCAGATTGGCTCAATGCGCCAAATGTGTTGGGGCAAAGTGATATCGATAAACTGGCTTGGGCGCTGCGTAACTGGCAGCAGTTTGTGGCCAATCTTTGGAAATGGAAAGGGGCAGCGTTTACTCTACGCTTTCTCTCACAGCCCAATTTGGGTACCATAGAAGTCACGTTGTTAGCCAGGGTTCGCTTGGAGCAGCAAGCACAACATGTGGCGCAAGCTTTGGCTACTGACCTGCACGCCCAATTGACGGCGCTGAACTTTGATCCACTACCTATCGCTACAGATCGTGAGTTGCAACAGGCCCGTTGGCCCTTGAATCCCGTTTGCCTTCTGGAGGCACGCCAACACGAAGCAATTGTGCCGCTCAACCTTGGGGATGCCTATGTTGTCTATCCTTACGCACAGCCTGCCGGTGACTTCCGCATTGTTTTTGAGACGCTCTTGCGGACAGCGCATCCTACACTGCTGAGTCTGTATGTCGAGCCGGTGGAACTGACACTTAATGAAAAGACTGCTTTGTCACAGGCAGCCGCTACCGCACAGACACTGGCCGATTTTCAATACAGTGGCGAGTATTATCAAGGGCGTTGGCAGGATCCGCAAGCTGCGCTGGTTGGAGAAGCATACGCCGAATTTCTGCAACGATTGGGACAACCTTTTCTCTGCGTCGCGCATATTGCTGGCGAGGATGTGCCTTCCGCGTGGTCGGTTGCGCGCGCACTGGAAAATGGTCTTGGCGTCACGCCCACACCACCAGCAACGCTACAGCGTAGGATGCCCATTCAATGTGACATCGTACAAGCTCGAACCCCGCAAGAGATGCAGGCCATCCATGCGGCGATCAATCATTTGTCCCTTGTGGACTGGGGAACGAGCGTCGCAACACCTGGCAAAGAACGTTTGCGTTATTTGACCGATGCGGCTGGTGCAGCTTCTGTCGTACGCTTCCCGGTTGTTGGTCGTGGCGGTGCGCCTGGGATGAAGGTTAAGCAAATCGCGCCAGGGTACGATCAGGGGATCAAACGGCCTCAGGCCTCACAGGATGAGATCAATTTGGGCACATTTTTAAGTGGTGGCGTTGCCACGGTCAAAGTCACCGACCTCACCCGGCATGGGTTGATTGTCGGTTTTACTGGCAGCGGTAAGACCAACACGTGTCTGCATGTGCTCGGGCAACTCTGGCGTGAGCATCATATTCCAGTGCTTGTTATTGAGCCGGCCAAGACTGAATACCGGGGCCTGGTCGAGCATCCGGGTTTTGAATCGATGCTGATATTTACACTGGGCGACGAAGCCGTATCGCCTTTCCGCTTGAATCCCTTCGAGATATTGCCCGGTGTGCGTGTGGAGACACATATCTCAGCTCTGAAAACCTGCTTTGACGCCGCCTTGCCTCAATTTGGTGTGCTGCCGACAATTGTTGAAGAGGCTATCATGCGCATTTACCGTGATAAGGGATGGCAACTTACAGATCAGGGAAAACCCGCCGAGGAACGGCTTTTTCCTACAATGCGCGATATGTACGCGGCGGTGATTCGGGTAACCGAGGCGCGTGGTTACTCCGGTGAGGTCCGTGACAATATCCGCGCTGCCGCCGCCGGGCGCATCGGCAGCCTCTTAGCCGGCAGCAAAGGTTATATGTTCGGGTGCCAGCGCTCTATCCCGATGGAGGTCTTGTTGCGCGGGCCGGTTGTGTTGGAATTGGACGCTTTGAGTGACAATGAAAAAGCCTTGGCGATGATGTTTCTGCTTACACAAATGCGGGAGTATTGCAAAGTCACCCGGCGCGATAGTACGTTGACGCACGTGACCCTCATTGAAGAAGCGCACAGGGTCTTGGAAAATGTACGCTCTATGGCAGGCAGCGAGGTGGCATCAGATACTCGCGCTGAAGCTGTGCGCTTCTTCAGCGGTGCCTTGGCTGAAATCCGTGCCTACGGGGAAGGATTTCTCATTGCGGAGCAATCTCCCGAAAAGCTAGCACCAGATGCCGTACGCAACACCAATTTAAAAATCGCGCATATGCTTTTGGATGAGCACGACCGTCAGTCCATAGCCGGAGCTATGATTATGGATGAGGAGCAAAAGCTCTTTCTGGGAAAGCTACCCGTTGGCCAGGCGGCTATCTTTATGCCTGGCTATGAAAAAGCTACATTTATGCGCGTCCCGCCGGTCAAGGGACAAGGATATGCAGAACGGCTGGGAGATGAAGTCGTGACTCACTATATGCAGAGGTTCCAACAGCAATACAGCGCTGCCTATCTTCCGTTTGCTGGGTGTCGGTTCTGCGGGACTCCATGTCGCCATCGATTGACGATTGAACCGGTAACATTGGATAAGACCCTGCACGTTGAATTCCAAACTGCGCTCCACGTATTCGACGAGCACCCTGAGCCGGCCTATGACTCGCAGAATTGGCAAAAGGTAGTGCGGGTTTGTGCTAACGCGGCAAGTCATGCAGGGCTTGCGGGACAATTGGATGCCGCTTATTGTTACTTCACGCATGAGATAGATTTTCCCTTTACACAATTTATGCGCGATCAATTCGTGAACGCTTTTCATTTGGTCAGGAGGTGAGAGGTGCAAGAAGCTAAATGGGTTGCTGACGGTGTCATAAACGTTGTGAAAGCTGAAGCCGAGGCAGTTCGCAAAGTTTGGAGTTTGATGGAAGCCGCCACAGAGAAAAAGCGTCCTTCTGAAATTGTAAGTCAAGGGGCCATACAACGTATCCAGGGAAAACGACTGGGAGGTTAATATGTCTTGTGAAACTTATGATACGAAAGACACGCCACGTTCCCCCGAATCACCGGAGCCACAGGCACTCAGCGACGCTGGACGGAATGCTATGCAGGGACGTCAGTCGGATCATGCACTTGCATACCGAACCGATTACATACATGCTGCCGAAGCAGGTGTAGCTGAACATCCTGATCACTATACCAAAGCACAGGGACGCGCTGGTGAACGTGTAGCATTACAGGAAATCAAAAACCATGAGGGCTGTGCTGTCGATCTAAACGACGGTGGGGCGGCAAATTTCCCGATTTACGACGTGGCAGGGCCGAATGAAGTGGCCTCTGTAAAAGTTCGTGGATTGAATGATGGAGACACGTTGAGCGATGCCACACTCGGACAATACACGCGGGATTTTGAGGAGGCTATTGGACGAGGCAGTGGTGCTATTGAGCCTGCTTTAGGAACCACCGATACGGAATTCACACCTAGCAAGTTTAACAACGCCGCGCGTCATCTCCATGAAATGGCGAAAACTAGCGATGGTATGCCCTCAGAATTAGCGCAAAGTGAGGACGCGGCTGCTGATTATTTGCGGGAAAACGCCACATTGAAAATTCCATCCGATCACGCGGAGCAAGTCAATACCTATCTCAGAGGCCGGCTTTTGGAAGATGATCCAGTGGCTCGTGAAGTCCAAGCCTCCAGATTGGGACTGGATTTAAATTCACCCACATACGAAAAAGATGTGGAGGGCATGCTTGCTCGCATCCAGGGATTGCCGATCCAGTCACAAGAAATCAAGGATGTTCTGAATCATTAGTGGTCTATTATCTTAGTACCTATCCGAGAATTCACCATTGACGCACAAGAAAAACTCGCAGGCATAATTTTCGGATAGAGTCTTAATCATTGGGGTATCGTCTGTAAGGAAAACTGTAAAAGGGGAAATCTGCGCTATGCAACGTAGTCTTCCTACACTCCCTTTAGGGCACTCTCTACAAGGGCGCTATCAGATTCTCAAAAAGCTAGGCGCTGGCGGTTACGGCTCTGTGTACCTGGCTAAAGATGCGCGCCTGCCTGGGCGAAAGGTAGCGATTAAGGAACTCAATGATCCTTCACCTACGGCGCAGCAACTTTTTCAACATGAGGCTACGATTTTGGCATCCCTAGATCATCCAGGGTTGGTTCATGTCTCCGATTTCTTTAGTGAGGGACGCAGCGTTTACCTGGTGATGGACTACATTGACGGGCGTGACCTGCTCGAGGTCGCTGTTGAGGCAGACACTGCTAAGAAACTATTGCCAGCGGACCGAGTTGTGGACTGGATGCTACAAGTCTGTGAAGCGGTAGCCTACCTCCACCGCCGCAATCCGCCGATTGTGCACCGGGATATCAAACCGAACAACATCCGTTTAAGCACGAGTGGGCAAGCTATCCTGGTGGATTTTGGAATTGCCAAAATCGATCCAAAAACCAAAACCCAGATGATGGCCAAGGCAGTGTCGGAAGGGTTTTCTCCGCCTGAGCAATATGCTGGAGCCGGCAGTACCAACACACGCTCAGATGTGTATGCGTTAGGCGCTACGCTTTACTGTTTGCTCACAGTGACTCCCCCGCCAGATGCCTTTGCACGTCTGACGCAGGATGTTACGCTTGTGCCGCCGCGTCGTGTTAACAAAGCGTTGAGTGAGACCTTGGAGCGAGTCATCCTTAAGGCGATGGACTTGAACGAGTTGCTCCGTTACCAGGATGCAGGTGAGCTATTGGGCGCATTGCAACAAGCTGTGGGGCGTCCGGTAAGCGTATTGCCTCCCATTCCCTCGCCGATGGCAACACCCGACCAGCCCTCACGCGAAGTGGAACCCGTGATGTTGAAGCCGCCAGGTGAAACGCTCTGTCCAAAGTGTAATACACTTGTTCGTCAGGGTGCACGGTATTGCCAGAAATGCGGGACGAGCTTGATTAGTGGACATCCGTGTCCACAATGCGGTACACTGAATCGACCAGGCGCGCGGTTTTGTTCGCGGTGTCGCACGGCGCTTGCGCCGCCGGCTTCCGGTCGAAAATCTAAACCCATCACGCCGCAATCCTATCTTACGCGCGGCGAACAGTATTTTCAGTCTGACGATTTTGCGCGAGCGGCCATCGAGTATGAAAAGGCGATTCAAGGCGGGATTGTACAAAAGGCTGTCTATGCGAATTTGGGAAAGTGTTATTTTGAATTGAATCGGTTCGATGATGCGGTGACCTTATTGGAGACGGCCATGCGTGCTTACCCCCAGGAAGCAGAGCTTTGTGGGCAGTTGGCGCTTGCCTATATCGGTGCGCAGAAGTTCTCTCAGGGTATTCAAACCCTGGAAATGGCTTGCCAACTTGACCCGCGAAACGCGGAACTAGCAAGCCTGTTGGTTGAAATGTATTTCAATATTGGTAAACATGATAAGGGTGTTCCCATCCTTGAAAGATTGTTGCGTGCTTATCCGCAAAACATGGAACTCCGCGCGCGCCTAGCGATAGGTTATCTCATGATTAACCGGCTACGGGAAGCCGAACGCATGGTGAAGGAATTACGGCGTAGCAATCCAAACACGGCTGCATTATCATTTCTGATGGGGATGATTAACCTCAAGAAGAATAACGCTGTAGCGGCATTGCACGACCTGAAGAAGGCTGTGCGACAGGATCCCAACCACGCGTTGGCGCATTACTATATCGGGGAAATATACTTTCAACAAAAGCGCTGGCGTGACGCGCTTCTTGCCTACCAATGCAGTGCGCTGGCCAACCCACGCGATGCGGATCCTCAGGCGAGTATGTGTATGTGTTATATTGCCTTGGGTGATGTTTCCGAGGCTCAAGCCGCGCTAGACCGAGCATTGCAGATCGATCCGAACAACCGGTTGGCGCTGAGTATTGTAGCCGAGTTATCAAAGTGAACTCTAGGAGAAATGTATGCGAATTAGTACAGGGCAAGTCGTGAATGGACGTTATCGCATTGCGCGTTTATTGGCACAAGGTGGAATGGGTGCTGTGTACCGGGCGTGGGACTTGACCCTGAATCGTCCCGTGGCCCTCAAAGAAATGCTGCCTGACCCTGCCCTCAGCCCCTATCAGTTGGCAGAATTGCGCCAGCAGTTTTTGCGAGAGGCCCAGACGTTGGCAAGTCTAACGCACCCCAATCTCCCCCGGGTCACAGACTTTTTTGAATGGAATGGCAATGACTACCTGGTTATGGATTTTGTAGAAGGGGAAAGCCTGGAAACCCTGATTCAAAAGCAAGGCGCTTTACCCGAATACCAGGTGTTCAACTGGGCTATTCAGTTATTAGATGCGTTGTCCGCATGTCATGAGCGGAAGGTCTTGCATCGTGATATCAAACCACACAATATCATCATCTGTCCTGATGGACGGGCGATCCTGGTGGATTTCGGTTTGGTCAAATTGTGGGATCCGCGCAACCCCGGGACACAACGCATCATTCAAGGCATGGGGACGCAAGCATATGCTTCCCCGGAGCATTTTCGATTGCGGCAACAAGAACATACCGAACCACGGAGCGACCTCTACAGTTTAGGTGCAACGCTGTATCACGCGCTCACGGGGCAGGAACCGCCATCGGCAGTTGAACGTTTCTCAGGCCAATCTCTGTCGTCCTCTGCGATACGCGCGCGACCGCATCTGTCGCAGGTTGTTCTTCGCTCGTTATCGCTCGACATAAATGCGCGGTTTTCGAGTGCGTATGAAATGCGACAGGCGTTGCAGACTGGTCCAGTCAGCTCACCCATCGTGTCCCATGCGCCCGCGCCAACAGTATCTTACCCTTTACAGCCAGCACGTGATACTCGCTGGCTGAAAGAATTGGCGACAGCGATGGTTATGGCGTTGGTCTGTACTGTGGTTATGCAAATTGGCATCAAAACTGCGCTGCCCATAGGTATGGGGATAGGTGCACTCGTGGCCGGGGGAATCGGTTGGTTTGTAGGTGATACCATTTTCCAGGCGTTGAAATCCCCTGCAGCAAACGGTATGACGGCAGTCATGCCTGCAACTGGCCGGCCAACGACAAAACTGGTGATGTCCACGCGCAAGTTAATGCAAACACTTACCCCGGCACAGCAAACGGGTTTATTCGTAGCTCTAGGTGTTGTAGCGATTCTTGCCGCTTGGATTTTTGGTCCTCTGGTTTATGAGGTTGAGTTTATTTGGCGGTATTTTCCCTCTTACGCCCTCGCTGGACCTCTGGCATATGCCGCAATGGGGAGGCGGCCCTGGCGCACATTTATTGCCAGCGTTCTGGTCATCGTATTGGGCAGTCTGGTGTTGACAACACGTGTAGGGTTTGGTCCAGAACTAGCCGAATTGCTCATCGCGGCGTTGGTTGCCGGTATGCTTATGGAAGGTATCGGTTTCCTGTCCAATAAATTTTTCTTAAAGGCTCAGCTATAGGCGTTGCTTATTCTGTTTAGGCTAACCAAGAGGAACTTTCTCTCATTTCTTACATCATCTTACTCCCCCTCTTTGCCCGCTGGCTGATCAACCCGGTGCGCAAACGGGGACTTTACTGGCGCGGTTATCATTGACGGGCATTATGCCTGCCTGTACCCTGCCCTTCGTAGGAAGATAAGGTCTGGTGAAAAATGAACAAGAAAAAGACGCTTTGGGTCGTTGGTATATGTGCACTTGTCATCGTTGCCATACTGGCAACCTGGTGGATGATGGGGAGGAATCGCCAGGGTGAGGAGACCGCGGATGCAGGAGTACAGCCCGGCGCGCCGCTTCCTACAATTTTGGGCACGCCAACCCCCTCAGATCCTGGCGCGGCGGGAGATGCTGAGCAGCCGACGGCGGCTCCCACATCACAGGTGCTAGGGGACTTGCCAATCGTAGGAGATTTGAAGCTCGAAGCACCACCCTCTTTCGAGGAATTGTTAGCCCGGTATCCGGAGTTGGCCGAACTGGTGCAAAATATGGATTTGAGTGACGCCGATGAAGCGCAACTCGAGGCGCTTTACAGCCACCTGTTGATCTTATATAAGAAAGAAGGTGTGGAGGGTTTGCAGGAGTTTATGGTGGGCAGCGGCTTGCTGGAGGCCCTTAACCTGGACTCCACATACCTGGACTTTATCCTGGCCTACGAGGATGGCGGGGCAGAAGCGGCGGAAGCTCTGGCGCGGGATCGCAAGCTGGTCACTGAGAATGATGAGCTGCGGGTTGTTTTGATCCTGGATACCGAAGACACCCAAACCGTGGAAGCAGAAGTGCAACACCTTTTGGACGCCCGTACCTTACAAAAGTCCGGCAATGAACTCGAGGTTGGTATTCCCCTGGAAAGGCTGCGCGCGCTTGGCTCTTCCAAAGATGCGCTTATCCGCATGGTGCAAATGGCTCACCTTGAGCACGTAATTGGGATACGCGCGCCGGAAATCTTTATTCCCAATGCCTTACCGGCGAGTAGCGAGGGGCCGGAAGTGACCGGAGCAAGCGCGTGGCATGACCGGGGGTTTACCGGGAATGGAATTCGGGTAGGCATCATCGATTCGGGGTTCGGCGGTTTTTTTGATTTGGCGGGGGATACGCTTCCCCCCCCATCCGAGATCGTCACCTTTCAGGAAGCGAAGGTTCTGAACGCGATGTCTGGTCAGCACGGCACGGCTTGCGCCGAAGTTATCCACGCGATGGCGCCTGACGCGCAGCTTTACTTGGCCCGTCTCGATGGCGACTTTGCTATCGGCTTGCGACGAGCGGTGGACTGGCTCTTGCAAAACAACGTCCAGGTAATCTCTATGTCGGCGGCCAGCGTTGTCGGACCGATGGACGGTAGTGGCCCCATTGCAGAGGTGGTCAACTACGCGACCGCGCGCGGTGTGTTGTGGGTGAACTCCGCCGGCAACTCCGCTAAATCGCACCTGGTGTTGACGTATACCGACAACAATGGCGATGGCTATCACGATTTCAACGAGGAAGGGTTTCCCTTACTGCCTATTTTCACCGGTGGTGATGGTTGGATCGGGCTGAATTGGGCCGATGGTTGGGGTGGCGGTGCGGGCGAGAATTATGACCTCTACTTATACGCTTCCGATGTGGATGGCTCCAACCTCGAATTAGTGAGCAGTTCCCGCAACGCGCAAAGCGGGCAGGCGGCAGACGAGCCTTATGAAGACATAGGCTTCTCCTGGCTGTCTACGGACAAAACCTATTATCTGGCGATTCGTGCTGTCGAAACGACCTATCCCGCGTCTATGAAGTTAATCGGCAACCTCGTGGAGTTCGCGCTGTGGATGCCAGAAGGCAGCGTGACAACGCCCGGCGATGTCGAGCAAGTACTCACTGTTGGGGCAACGTATTGGCGCACTGACCGCCTTGAAGACTACAGCTCTCAAGGTCCTACCAGCGATGGGCGGCGCAAGCCGGATATCACTGCGCCTGCCGGCGTGACGGTAGCCAGCCCCGAATTCGCCTTAGACGGATTTTACGGGACATCGGCTTCTGCACCTCATGTGGCAGGCGCGGCCGCTGTTGTTTGGGGCGCTAACCCAGACGCTGACGCCACCGGTATTCGTGATTATCTGCTGGCGAACGCGCTGGATCTGGGAAGTGCAGGACCAGATACAGCGTATGGATTCGGTCGTCTGGCGCTACCTGCTATCGACGCTGACTCTGCGCAACCCACAGACAAGGAAACCCGTTCGGCGCTCCAAAAAGTCCAACAGAAGCACAATGTTTACCGCGCCGGCATCAAGGGGATGAACATTGCTGTGACGTTCGATATCCAACATTTCAAAGGTCGTGCTGGGACCGTCCTGGTCGAATTCTTTGACCGCGCCAGTGGTGAACCATTGCGCGATCAAAACGGCGACTATGCACTCGAATCCGGCGAAGTCGCCGTGTGGGAAGGCTTCAGTCCGGCTTACGAATCCACCAAATACACAAGTTTCATGCTCTTTATGCCCTATAGTGAACTCGAACTGACTCCAGGAGAGTACCAACTTAGCTTTCAAGTCACCATCCTTGATAACGATGGTTGGCAGGTTCTGGCGCAGTCGGAACGGAGCGAATTTTCCTACCAGCGCAGTGCAAGCAGCAGCGCGACCAGCAGGATCACCGCGGTCACTGTTGCGCACAACACCGTCCGCGATGGCGTTACGGGGATGAAGATTAGGTCTTCCTTTGAAGTCGTTGATTTGCGTAACCGTCAGGGCATGGCGTCCGCCTATTTTTATTTTGGGGACGAGAGCAATCGTCCCTTGCGTGACTTCAATGATCGATATAGCACATCGAATGGCTATGTAGCCGTTGGGCGCTATTTTGAGCCAGGGTATGAGAAAGCCACCTACAATAACTTTGAGTTGTTTATCCCTTACGCCGAATTGCACATGGCGCCGGGGAAAACCTATAAATTGAAGTTTTACGTCGTTTTGTGGGATGTCGAAACCGGCAAAGAACTGGCCCACTCCGACTGGCAGTTCTTCTGGTTCAAAGCGGAGTAGAGTAAAATGGCAACGGAAGTGTGTTCTCATTGTGGAAAGCCATTGCGCGTTGGCGCAAGGTTCTGTCCGGCGTGCGGGGCAGCGCAATCCCAATCACCGGAATTGTTATGCCCACACTGTAAGGCAGTAACGCGTCCGGGTGCAAAGTTTTGTTCTGTATGTGGCCAACCTATAGCACAACCTGTACCGAGGACGACTTTTCCTCGCCGGCGTTGGGTTGTTGTTACAGCTATTAGCCTTATCATTCTGTTCGTGCTTATGGGTGTGCTCATTACTTTTCGAAAGAGCGATGCGGATCTGTCGGCAACGGTTACGCCGCGTGTAGCAGCCACGCTCACCGCGCAAGCCGCTACGCCTACATTGCCTGTCCCTTGATCTTTGATGCAACGAGGTGAAATGATGAATTCTGTTAAGATAAATTGCTGCGTCATTTTTGTTTGGAGGCATGATGAGTAGCCAGCTATGTCCGAAATGTCAAACCCCTAATCGCAGTGGTAGCAAGTTTTGTGTAAAATGTGGGCAACCGTTGCCCACGCCAACGCCGGCAAGTGCAGTGCCGGCGGCAGGTGCAGCGCCAGGAGGGGGAAGTGGCAGCAGCCCTTGCCCGCAATGCGGCGCGCTATTGCGACCGGGTGCGCGTTTCTGTCCATCCTGCGGGTATTCCATACCGGTTCCTAGTGCACCTTCAGCGGTGACCACGCCCCACGTGATTGTCCGTGTTGTGGGGGTGGGGATACGCACGCAGGCATTGGATCGCCCGGCGTTGACCGTGGGACGCAATCCGGACAGCGGTATTGTGTTGGTGCATGATTACGTTTCGTGGGACCACGGGCGGCTGGAGCAACAGAACGGGGATTGGCATTACGTAGACTTCGATAGTACAAACGGGACGTACATCAACGGTCAACGGATCAAACAGGCTCAACTACAGGATGGCGATATCCTACGCATTGGCGATGTACAGGGCAACTCGGTGAGTCTGACCTTCCGCACCAGTGGCGCGGTGCAAAAATCTCTCTCGCTTGCCAGTACCGTGCACCTGGGGGCGGCGAATATGGCGAGCAAGCCGATTGTGGTCCTGGGACGCGATCCGCAGTGCGACATCCCTTTGTCCGCTCCGACTGTGTCGTGGCATCACGCGCATATCACCCGCATGCCCCAGGGACACGTCATCACCGACCAGCACAGCGCCAACGGGACCTTCGTAAACGGACAGCGCATCGATACTGCTTACACCTTGCGCCAGGGTGACACTGTGCAAGTGGGGCCATTCAGATTGATCTACGAGGCTTCCGGTTTTCAACAATACGAGATGACCGGTGGAATGCGACTCGATGGGGTGCACCTGGTGCGGGACGTAGGGCCCTCCAAAAGCCCCAAACGCATCCTTAACGACATCGACATCTCGGTTTATCCCCGCGAGTTTATAGCCCTCGTCGGTACCAGTGGGGCCGGGAAGAGCACGCTGATGAAGGCGTTGAACGGTTTCACCCGCGCTGATGGGGAAGTCCTGGTCAACGGCGATAACCTCTACCGGCATTTCGATCTCTATCGCACCCTTATCGGGTACGTGCCGCAAGATGATATTATCCACCGTGAACTGACGGTCGGCGGGGCGTTGAATTATGCTGCCCAGTTGCGTCTGCCGCCTGACACAACGCCTGTAGAGCGTAAACAACGCATCAGCAAAGTCCTCCAGCAAGTCGAAATGGGCGGGCACGAGGGGACATTGATCGGCAGACTGAGTGGCGGGCAACGCAAGCGCGTCAGCATTGCCGTGGAACTTTTGGCCGAACCGACCCTCTTTTTCCTGGACGAACCGACGTCGGGCCTGGACCCTGGCCTGGAGAAGAAGATGATGTACACGCTGCGCCAACTGGCGGATGGCGGACGCACGATCATCTTGGTGACCCACGCCACGGCTAACATCAGCCAGTGTGACCACGTGTGTTTTCTCGCGCAGGGCCGGATGGTCTACTACGGCCCGCCGGAAGAGGCGCGGGTTTTCTTTGGGGTAGCGAGCAATGACTTTGCCGATATCTACGCGCAACTGGATGACGGCGATCCCAAAATCGCGCGCCAAAAGGCCGCCCAATGGGAACAGCGCTTCCGGCAGTCGCCATACTACCACCAGTACATAACCGACCGGCAGCGTACCTTGTCGCAACAGAAACAGCAAGCCGCCGCGCAGAATGTGGTGCAAACCACGGCGCAGAAGGGCCCCCGGGTCAACCCCGTGCGCCAGTTCTTCGTGTTGACGCGCCGCTACCTGGACCTGGTTTTCCGCGACCGCCTGCTATTGACCGTCCTATTGGCGGTGATGCCGATTATCGGGCTGCTGCTCGTGCTCATTTCCGGCGCGAACTGGCTGATCGGGGACTCTGAGGTGGAGATTTTGAATCAATTGGCCTCCGATTTGGCCGCCGGTGGAACCAGCGCGACGTATATGATCGTGGGCAAAAGCCAGACGATGCTCTTTATGATCGCATTGGCGGCGGTGTTGTTGGGCCTCTTCGCTGCCGCCTACGAAATCGTGAAAGAAAGCTCGATCTACCAACGCGAGCGCATGGTGACGCTCAAGCTAATGCCGTACCTGGCCTCCAAGGTCGTCGTGCTGGGCGCTTTTGCGCTGGCGCAATCCTTCTTGCTGCTCCTGGTGGTCAGCTTAAAGGTGAAACTGCCCGCGGACGGTGTTATTGCGCCCTCAGTGCTGGAGATGTATGTTTCCGTTGTCCTGGGTATTTTCGCGGCGATTATGATGGGGCTGTTTGTCTCGGCGTTGTCGCCGAATAGCAACACCGTGATCTACATCGTGTTGCTAGTGCTCTTCTTCCAGATCATCTTCGCTGGCGTGATCTTTGATCTGGGCGGCGCGGCGGGGCAACTTTCCAAACTGACGCTGACGCGCTGGACGATGGAGGGGCTAGGCTCGTCCGCCAACATCGAATATCTTAACAGCCTGACGCGCACGCGCTTTGTGCCGGACCCGATCACAGAAGAGGTTTCGATGGAGGTCGAAAAGCCGGCTGAAGATTGGGAGCCGGTGACCGTTGTGACCGAGACGCAAGAGATCGAGGTGGAAGTACAGCCGGGAATGAAACAGACCGTGCCGATCTCCGTGCCCCAGGTGACGGTGAATGATATGATCACAGTCACGGAGACGGTGGTTGAATCGGTGACGGTGGACCCAGACCCGGTGGACATTTTTAACGCCCGCGAGTTCCAGATCGAGTACACACGGGACCTGCCACATCTGTTGAAAGACTGGCTGCTGCTATCAGGATTTGGGGTGGCTTTCGCCATTGGGACACTCATTATCCTGAAACGGAAAGATGTGACCTAGGCTCGTGCCAATAAACGAGGAGTCAAATGGATATGCCATTGACCGTTGGACAAGTTTTGCAAAACCGGTACCGCGTCGTTGCCCTGTTGGGGCAGGGCGGGATGGGGGCAGTCTATCGCGCCTGGGACCTGCGCCTGAAAGGTGCAGTCGCACTCAAGGAGATGACGCCGGATCCCATTTTGGATGCACTCACACTGGATCAACTGCGCCAGCAGTTCGAGCAGGAGGCGATTGTACTGGCGCGGCTGAATCACCCCAACCTGGTGCGCGTAATTGACTTTTTTGAAGAAGGCAACAATACCTACTTGGTGATGGACCTCGTGGAGGGCGAGAGCCTCGACGACTGTATCACGCGCGAGGGCGCGTTGCCGGAGCAGACTGTGCTGGCGTGGGCAGCACAGATCCTGGATGCCCTCGATTACTGTCACAAGCAGGGTGTTATTCACCGGGATATCAAACCACAGAATGTGATCCTGCGCCCCGATGGATGCGCCGTGCTGGTGGATTTCGGCTTGTTGAAGCTGTGGAATCCGGATGACCCACGCACGCAAACGGTGATACATAAAATGGGCAGCCCGAGGTATGCACCGCCGGAGCAGTACGGCACGCGGGGACAACATACCGATCCGCGCAGCGACCTCTACAGTTTGGGCGCGACGCTCTACCACGCGCTGAGTGGGGCGTCACCGCCTTCCGCCAACGATCGTATGGCCGACCCCGTGTTATTTGTCTCTCTTCGGCGCATCAATCCGCGTGTGAGCGCGCAGACTGAAGCCGCTGTGCAGAAAGCGATGGAACTGCCGCGGGACCAGCGCTTTGCCAGTGCGCAACAAATGGCAGACGCTCTTGCCAGCACGCCGGTAGCTATTCCCAAGCAAAAGGAAACGACCGCTCTTCCAACCGTGGCCGGTTCCGGCAGCACCAAGAAGCAGGGCGTTGGCAAGACGATGCCTACATGGGGATGGGTATTAGTGACCATCGCTCTATTGTTGGGCAGTTGGGGGGTGTTGAATTTGTTGCGTCTCCCGACAATGCCCGCATTTCTGCCACCGACAATGACTTCAACGGCTACACTCACCTCAACCGTTACTCCCAGTCCTACTTATACACCTACATCAACCCCCACACCGACGGTTACCCCTAGTCCTACTCATACACCTACAATAACACCGACGCCGACTCCCCAGTTGGGCGATACTTGGACCCGCCCTGTCGATGGAATGACGCTAGCGTATGTGCCCGCGGGTGAGTTCCAAATGGGAAGTACAGACGAACAGTTTCGTTATGTGGTGGGGGTGTGTGTGGCAGATGGGAACACCGGTAGCGCTTGCGAAGGGCTTTTCGACGATGAATTGCCCGCACATACAGTGATGTTGAACGCTTTCTGGATTGATCGAACCGAGGTAACAAATTCACAATATCAGACGTGTGTGACGGCCGGCATATGTCGCGCTTCTGTTTACCAGGATGACAAAACGTATGACGGGGCGGATTATCCGGTAGTCGGTGTCGATTGGGCTGATGCGCAAACCTATTGCGCCTGGGCAGGTGGACAGCTTCCTACTGAAGCGCAGTGGGAATATGCTGCGCGGGGACCAGAAGGCTGGGTTTACCCTTGGGGCAATGATTGGCGTGCTGAAGATGTCAATTGCTACAAACATTGTAATGATGAGTACGAAACTGTTGCGCCGGTGGACAGTTTCCCACAGGCGGCAAGTTGGGTGGGGAGCCTGAATATGGTAGGAAATGCGTGGGAGTGGACGGCTGATTGGGCAGGAGATTATTCGAGTGAACGGCAAGAAAATCCACTGGGGCCGTCGGAGGGCACCTCACGGGTAGTCCGTGGAGGCGGCTGGAATACGCTCCAACGGAGTGTCCGCACCGCCAATCGCCACTGGATTGCCCCTACAAGCCGCGTTGATTATGTGGGATTTCGGTGTGTTGTCACCTATACTGAGGAATAAAAAATGCCACTGGCGACCGGACAAGTTCTACAAAATCGCTACCGCGTCGTTGCCCTATTGGGTCAGGGTGGGATGGGGGCGGTATATCGTGCATCGGATCTACGTCTGAAGAGCGATGTTGCGCTCAAGGAGATGTCGCCGGATCCTGGCCTGGACGCATCGACACTGGATGAGTTGCGGCAACAGTTCGAGCAAGAGGCTGTCGTTTTGGCAAAGCTGGACCACCCCAACCTGGTGCGGGTGATCGACTTCTTTGAAGAAGGCGATAATGCCTATCTGGTGATGGACCTTGTGGAAGGCGAAAGCCTCGACGACCGTATCGCGCGCGAGGGCGCGTTGCCCGAAAAGACTGTATTGGCATGGGCAGCACAGCTTTTGGATGCCCTGCACTATTGTCATGGGCAGGGCATCGTTCACCGGGATGTCAAACCGCAGAACGTGATTCTCCGTCCGGACGGGCGCGCCGTGCTGGTGGACTTTGGGTTGATCAAGCTGTGGAAACATAATCCTCACACCCAGGCAGTTTTGCGGGGCATGGGCAGCCCTGAGTACGCACCGCCTGAGCAATACGGCACGCGAGGACAGCATACCGATCCGCGCAGCGACCTCTACAGCCTGGGGTCTACACTCTACCACGCACTGACCGGAGAGGCACCCCCTACCTCTCATGACCGTATGGCCGATCCCGCCTTGTTCATTCCGGTATGGCAGGCTAACCCTCACGTGAGTGTGCAGACAGCAACCGCCGTACAGAAAGCGATGGAATTACCACGCGACCAACGTTTTACCGATGCACAACAGATGGCGGCGGCTCTCACTGCTGCGTCAGCTACCACAAGAGAGATCACCGCAAGAAAGTTGCCTGCTGTCACGCGCAAGACCAAAACGGCAGCCCTACCTGCTGTAGTCATTCCAGATAGCAAAAGGAAGCCGGGATTCATCGCCGCCATTCCTGTGTGGGGATGGGGATTGCTGTTCATTGCCCTGCTATCAGGTAGTTGGGGTGTGTGGTCAGTATTACGCTCTGAGGCGGCGACAACGACCAGAGTTGCGCAAACGCTTGCGCCAGTATCAGCATTTACCCCCACCGCGACGCTACAACCGACAATGACACCAACAGCTACACTACAACCGACGATGACTTCGACGGTGACACCTCAACCAACAGCGACGTCAACCGTTACGCCGCAACCGACAATGACGTCAGCCGCTACGCCACAACCCACTGCGACCCTCGCGGCAACGCCGACTTACGCCCCGGGCGATACCTGGACGCGCCCCGCCGATGGGATGACAATGGTCTATGTCCCGGCAGGGGAATTCCGGATGGGGAGTACTGATGCCGAGGTAAATGCCGCGATTGAACACTGCAAGCAAATACTTGGGGATTGTCCGCCTGAAAAGACTGAAGATGAACAGCCAATGCATACCGTGGTATTGGACAGCTTCTGGTTGGATCGTACTGAGATTACCAATGAGCAATATGCCATGTGTGTAGCAAGTGGTGTATGTGAGGCACCAATTTACGACTATGAAGCTGATGGCTTTATCGGAGAGCAACAACCTGCGGTCAGTATAGACTGGCACAATGCGGCAGCTTATTGTACCTGGGTCGGCGCACGCCTGCCTACGGAGGCGGAGTGGGAATACGCCGCGCGGGGGCCGGAAGGGCATCTTTATCCATGGGGAAACAACTTTGATGGGACAAAGTTGAACTATTGTGATGAAAACTGTTATTCGGCATGGGCTGACGAAAATTATTATATTGAATGGGCTGACAAAAACATCAATGACGGATATGCATTTGCCGCACCGGTAGGGAGTTTTCCGGAGGGAAGAAGCTGGGTGGGCGCATTGGATATGGCTGGCAATGTGTGGGAGTGGGTAGCGGATTGGTACGCACCCTACGCTTCTGAGTCACAAACCAATCCTGAAGGACCGACGCAGGGACAGTACCGGGTAATACGCGGGGCTGGTTGGGGTGGTATCCAGTCCGGCGTCCTCTCTTCGAATCGGCAATACATGTCGCCTACAGAAACCAGGGCTGACTTAGGTTTTCGATGTGTCGCCACGCGCGACCAGAACCCATTATTATCCTCTGATCGTTGAAAACGTAATATCCTTACGCGTTTGATGGACATCATTGAGTTCTGAAAGACTTCGTTGCAGACTAATAGACAAACGAGTTAAATGTGGCACAACTGATACATAGCAAGATAGACGTTTCTGCCCACAAAGGCCATAAATTACGGCATTTCGCACTTGGGACCAGAGGTTTTGAGCTTTATGGTTGTGCCAAGTCTAAACAGTTTCTCTATAAGGAATGATCAAATGCCATTATCAACCGGACAGATACTACAAAACCGCTACCGCATCGTCGCCCCGCTGGGCCAGGGCGGGATGGGGGCGGTGTATCGCGCCTGGGACCTGCGCCTGGAGGGCGCGGTAGCGCGCAAGGAAATGGTCCCGCAGCCAGGACTCGACGCGGCGACGCTGCAACAATTGCAAGAGCAGTTCAAGCAAGAGGCGGTGGTGCTCCGGCGCCTGCACCATACCCACCTGGTACGGGTGATCGATTTCTTCGAGGAGATGGGCAACACCTATCTGGTGATGGATTTCGTGGAAGGCGAGGCCTTGGGCGACCATATCAAGCGCCGCGGCCCGCTGCCCGAAGCGGAAGTCCTGGCGTGGGCTACTCAATTGCTTGACGCTCTGGACTATTGCCACCGGCAAGGCGTCATCCACCGCGATATCAAACCGCAGAACGTGATCCTCCGGCCCGACGGCAGCGCGGTGCTGGTGGATTTCGGACTGGTCAAGCTGTGGAATCCGGCGAATGTCCAGACCCAGACCGCGCTGCGGGGAATGGGCAGCCCGGAGTACGCGCCGCCGGAGCAATACGGTGGGTCAGGGCAACACACCGACGCGCGCAGCGACCTCTACAGCCTGGGGGCGACGCTTTATCACGCATTGACCGGACAAGCGCCGCCTACGGCCACCGAACGCATGGCGATACCCAGATCGTTCGTCCCCGTGCGGCAGGTCAATCCACACGTGAGTGCGCAGGTCGAGGCCGCGATCGTGCGGGCGATGGCGATGGAGCGCGACCAACGCTTTGGCAGCGCCGCAGAGATGGCCGCCGCACTGCAACCTCCAGCGACGGCTGCACGTGACAGGCGTTTTCCCGTATGGGCATGGGGTGTGCTGCTCGTGATCTTGTTGTTGGCAGGGATAGCGATAGGGCGGGCGTTGAAACCCGCCGCACCGACTTCGCAACCAACCCCATTCGTAACGTCCGCAGTGACGGACACAGATGCCGCACCGACATTGGAGACCACGACGCAACCAACCGACATTCCCGCGGCGACTTACACACCTACGGCTATCCCTACCGCCGCTGCGCCAATGCCACAACCGGTCAGTCCAACCGCGACCCGCAGTTCTGCAACGTCGACACCCGCCCCCAC
>JAFGSL010000569.1 GCA_016934645.1 Anaerolineae bacterium | reverse complement strand
TGCGGATTGTGTTTGACACTGTCCTGCCGCAATGGAACTACCGTGTCCTGCCCACCCGGACAGTTATTTAATTCCCATTCCTAAGGAGGCTATTCATGCTCGTTGGCATTTCTCCATTGTTGAGTCCTGATTTGCTCGCATTGCTCTGCCGGATGGGACACGGCGATGAAATTGTCCTGGCGGACGCGCACTTCCCTGGCGAAAGCTGCAATGCCCGCGTGCTGCGCGCCGATGGGCTGCGCGTCGCCGATCTACTGGACGCGATCCTGCCGCTGTTCGCGCTGGACACCTACGTCGATAGCCCGGTGTTGATGATGGCCCCCGTCCCCGGCGACACGCTCGATCCTACTGTCGAAGCCAGCTTTCGCGCCGCTATCGACCGGCACTGGCCCGAGACGCCGCCTATCGCCTGCATCGAACGTTTCGCCTTCTACGAACGCACGCGGCAGGCCTTTGCCGTTGTGATGACGGGCGAGACGGCGAAGTATGGCAACATCATCTTGAAGAAAGGTGTTACGCCGGTAAAGTGAAGTCAATTGTAGTATAATTTGGTAAGAGGCTAATGCTATGGAACCACAAGACGTTTTGGCGCAATTAAAAAAGATTCCTCTGTTTCAGAATCTTACTGGCAGTACCGGTGAGGATGCGCTCATGCGCATGGTTCCTTTTGTCCGGGAGCGGGTGTATGAGCCGGGAGAACGGATTTTGAGTCAAGAACAATTGCCGGATCGTCTGTGTGTGATCATGGAGGGGAAAGTCCAACTGACGCGCGTGGATGAACTGGGCAACGTGACCCAGATCGCAGAACACCAGGCCGGTGAGGTGTTTGGACGTATGGAAGTGGCCGTCCAGCAGCTTGAGGGCGTGAATGCGGCAGCTGTGGAGAAAACGCGTTTGCTGTATTTGCTTTTCAGGGAGCTGATCAAAATCTATGACCAGAGCACCTATCTGCGGGAGCGCCTGCCGGGGCCGCTGCAACCGGCGCGGGTCGTCGACTTACTGGAGGCGATCCCCTTGTTTCAAAACTTCCGCGCAGAACGTTGGGAAGACGAGTTGTATAGGATTGTGCCATTCGTCCATGACCAGGTGTATGGGAATGGAGAATGGCTTTTTCGCCAGGGCGAGATTTCCGATCGCTTGCTGCTTGTGCTAGAAGGCCGCATTCAACTCACCAAGATTGATCCCGCTGGCCTTGTTAAGGAAGTGGGGTGGTTGGAAGTCGGCGACATAGCCGGAGAAACTGGGTTGTTGGTCGGCGATTTCCACGATGTCCTGGCGACCGCTGACGGCCAGGCACGGGTGTTTTATCTGTTGCGCGACGATTTCACCGCGCTTTTGGGAAAGAATCCGCGGTGGACAAATCGATTGAATGTCTCGGAGATCGTCGATGCGCGTCGCAAGGTGCAGACGTTCGATTGGTTGCGTGATGATGAGTGGATCGTATATGTCGTGCAACGTCATTGGACACGCGTGTTCCGTCAGGTCATCGTGCCGTTGCTCTTCTTTGCTTTGCTGACGCCAGCGTTATCTTTCTTGTCTTCGAGGGGCACGCCGTTAGCGTCGATTTTCGCGATTGTGGTGGCGATTCCAGTTCTTGCTTCAATTGGCGTTGTGGTCTGGCAATACTTGAATTGGCGTGACGACTTCTTTGTGCTGACGACGCAACGCGTGGTGCACATCGAGCGCGATTGGCCATTTGAGGTGCATTCCGAAGAGTGCGCGCTGGATACCATCCAGGATATCTACGAAGTGCGTACAGGTTTGACGGCTAACGTGCTCGATTACGGCAACTTGGTCCTTCAGACGGCCGGTGAAACCGTGGACATCGATATGGACAGCATTCCTCATCCCGGGCGTGTACGGGATATGATCTTCCAACAAATCGAGCGCTCGAAAGCCCGCGACCTGCTTCGCTCGCGCGGGCAAATCCGCGATCTGCTGGCGCGCCGCCTCAAAATCGAGAAAGCGCCCTCAATTCCGCCGAGCAAGACTTTGCCCCCGCCACAACCTGTTCGTCGTCTATGGTTGTTGTTGACGTTTAGCTGGTTGTGGGAATACCTTTTCCCTCCTTCGTGGGTGGAGACCGACGACGGTGGTACCATCATCCTGAGACGGTTCTGGCTCCTTGGTTTGCTGCGTTATATGGGGGTTTTCATCCCCCTCCTAGCTCTGACCATTGGTGGTGGTGTGTTCTTATTGAACCTTCGGGAAGCGGGAAGCGAGCACTTCGCCTCTTGGCTGGTTGCCTGGCTTATCCTGGAAGCCATCCTGCTGGCGGCCTTGTTGTGGTTTGTCGAAGACTGGCGCAATGATTACGTGCAACTCACGCCCAGCCACGTGATTTTGGTGGAACAGAAGCCGTTGTTGCTGCGCGAAGCGCGGCGTGAAGCACGCCTGGATCGTATCCAGAACCTCAGTTTCGAGGTGCCGGGTTTCTGGGGACAATTTCTCAAGTTTGGGCACGTGCAATTCGAAACGGCGGGGCGCGAGGGGCGGTTCGAGTTAAAGTGGGTGCGCCATCCGGCCAAGATTCGTTCCCTGATTTCTGACCGCCAGTATGCCTATACTCAGCACCAGCGGCAGATCGAGGCGACACGGCGGCAGGACGAACTGCTGAGTTGGTTCGCGACGTATGATAACCTGCGCAAAGAGGGGTACTAGTCGGTTGTGGTACAATAGTCAGGATGTAAGACTACAAAAATCGGGACACGTGCTTGCGCCGTGTAGGTTTTTCGTTTGACGAAAGTGTTACTGACCTGAACATGAAAAACTAAAGCCATTCCGCTGCCGTTATAGGCGTAGGAAGTTTAGCAAATCGTTCGGATCAGTAGTTCAATAGGGCATATCGTGAGACTTCTGTAGTCTATAGTTTATTTGGGAGGATATATGGCATTACGGGAAATCATTACTGTGGGAGATCCACGTTTACGCAAGCACTCGCATCCGGTGCGAAAAGTTACACCGGAGGTGCGTACCTTGATCCAGGATATGATCGAGACGGTGGACACTGCAAACGGTGTGGGATTGGCAGCCGTGCAGGTCGGTGAAATGGTACGGGCGATCATCGTTGAAATACCGGAAGAGGAAGACGATCCCAACAGTGGCAAGCTCTTCGTCGTGCTGAACCCGGAAGTCGTCAAGGAAGGCCGTGAGACAGAGGTCGGGGTGGAGGGCTGTCTTTCTATCCCTGGCTACGCAGGGGAGGTAGAACGCGCGACGGAAATCGTCGTGCGCGGGCTGGATCGCTTCGGCAAATCGTTTCGCCTTCGCCCGCGTGGTTTCCTGGCACGCGTCTTCCAGCACGAAATCGATCACTGCAATGGCGTGTTGTATACAGATCGCCTGGTAGCCCCGGATCGTATTTGGGAAGTGACAGCCGGTGAGGAAGAACAGGCCGAAGTGGAATATGCACGGCAGCAGCGTGCCAAAACGGCGTCTGTTTGAGTCTCTGGCTGGCGAAATAAAGACTAGGAGGTTTATGTGATAACGGAAAAAAAGGTGCTGGACGCGCTGCGCCAGGTGATGGATCCTGAACTGCGGCGCAATATCGTGGATTTGGGCATGGTGCGTCAGGTGCGCATCCGTGGCAAAAACATCAAAGTAACGATTGCGTTGACGGTGGCGAATTGTCCCCTGCAAGATAACATCGCGGCGGATGCCGCGCAGGCCGTGGATGGTTTGGCCGAGGGACTGGATGTCGAAATCGCACTCACGGTGATGAATGAAGAGGAGAAAGCGCACCTGCGCGAGGTGTTGCAGACTTCTCGCCAGCAACAGTCCAATTTCCCTGCTGGTAATCTTAACCGCATCAAGACGGTGATCGCTGTGATGAGTGGCAAGGGCGGAGTGGGAAAGTCCACGGTGGCGGCGATGATCGCTGCGGGACTGCGGCGCAAGGGATTGCGCGTGGGTGTGCTGGATTCCGACATCACCGGACCGAGCATACCCAAGCTGTTCGGCGTCCGCGAGGCACCATCGACCTCGCCGTTGGGCATCATGCCGCCGCAGACATCGGGTGGCATCAAGCTCATGTCCATCAATCTGATGCTGCAAAACGAAGAAGATGCCGTCATCTGGCGCGGCCCGCTGATTACCAGCGCGATCAACCAGTTCTGGAGCGATGTTTTCTGGGGTGACCTGGACGCGTTAGTCGTTGATATGCCGCCCGGTACCTCCGACGCAGCGTTGACCGTGATGCAGGGCTTGCCGGTCACGGGCGTCGTGCTGGTCACATCGCCGCAGGATTTGGCGGAGATGGTCGTACGTAAAGCCGCGAATATGGCCGGGCATCTGAACATACCCCTTATCGGCGTGGTGGAGAATATGAGCTACGTCACCTGTCCGAAGTGTGGGGAGCGCTTTGAATTGTTCGGCAAAGGCAATTCGGAAGAGATGGCGAACGCCTTCGGTACACGCTTCCTGGGTAAACTGGGCATCGATCCGGAGATGGCACGTCTCGGCGATGCCGGGCAGATCGAGGCATATACGAACGACGAATTCGAACCACTCGTCGAGGTTGTTGCCGGTGTCATCGCTGCGACGCCCGACCCACATCCGCACAAGCATTAGCTGTAGACTGTAGACGGCAAACGGTAGACAGGTGAAAACCTATCTACCGTTTTTATCAATGTTAGGGTGTAGCGGTGATGGCGAGGGTTTCCAGAGTTACCCCATCATCAACCGGCATCCCTTGGGGATCGACAACTGGCACGCTGGTGATGTCCGGGAAACTGTACATCCCGGCACGGAGTCGGTAACTTCCTGCTTCGAGGTTCGCAGGGATAGGGATGGTAAACCGGCTCAGGACGAGATCGCCGGTTTGCCAATAGTCCGCCGGAAAGCCCGCGTGATCATCTTGCGCGCGTAGCCTACCGTTCTCATCCAGCAGTTGTAGTGTGAAGTGATAGTCGATGCCGGATGGCGGTAGCTCGCGTAGCCACCAGGCCAGCCAAACCTCGAGATTTGTCCCCGTTGTTGTCGTCTCTGGCGCTTCGTAAGCTGCGAAGACGACGTTGTTAGCAAACGGAATCCCCGCCGCCAACGGCTGCATTCCCGCGATGACCTCATTGCGGTCAGTGTTCTCTCGGACGAAGGTGCGATACATGATGCCATCTGCCAACCATGTGACAGGTCCAGGGGCGACGGACTCCCACGTTTCCAACCGCTGGAGTATTGGCGCGAGTGTGCCGCCCGTGTCATCGTACAGCGGGCCAACCAGATAGACGGTGCGCTCGCTATCCGGCACTGGCAATGCCGCGCGTCCATCGGTGAAGCGGTGCGGCGTCCCAAAAAGCAGTGCCTCGAAGACGGTCGGTGTCTCGGTCGTAAACGGGCGGTTGTTCTCGCCGATCACGATAATCTCAGCGCCATCAGCGAGGGTTTTCGCACTTCCTGCTGCCGCGCGGGTGTAGCGGAAGGGGATGCCATACCCGCCGGTTGAGGGATGCTCGGTCATGTAGACGCGCTGTTGGAGGATTACAGAGATCTGCCAGCCACTCCAGACAAGCAGCCCCACGGTCAGAACAGCCGCCGAAAGCGTGAACTTGAGTGTGCCCAGTGATATTCTGGGCCGTGGTAGGTGTTCCAATCCACGTGTGAGCAGGATGGCGACGAGGAGAAACTGCACCGGGTACAGCATAATGAAGTAATGTGGCTGGGTCGCCGTGCTGGGCCGCAGTTGCAGCGCGATGGGGACACAGAACCATAGCAGCAGCAGGGCGAAGCTGCGTCGTTGCTCCTGTGTCTCGCCTCGGAACGTCTGCACCAGCGCATAGAGCAGCCCGGCGACGATTAACCCCGTCATCACATGGTTCATCCACCAAAGGTTGAGGACGCTTTCCTGGAACTGCGCGTGGAACGCGCCGGCCTGCCCGGGAATTCCGTAACTCCCCGCGATCATAAAGGCGTAGCGTACCGCATCCCACGAGAATGTCCCATTGCCTCCTGCATAGTCGAAGACACCGCGAAAGTTTTCCCATCCATTCTGCGCATCGTGGAGAATGTATGGGCTGACAGCGACAAGCGCTGCCAACGCGCCTACCGCGAGCGTTTTGGGTGAAACCCGATCCCGGTACAGCAGGATCGCCAGCCCCAAAATGGGAATCGCCGCCAGGCCACTGAGGTGCAGGCCGATCATCGCTGCGGCACCGACGCACGTGAGCACCAGGAACCAACGTCGTCCTTTGACGAACACGGCGAACAGCGCCGCGAAGAAGATCAGCGTAGCCCAGGGCATGTTCTGGCACCAGATTTTGCGGGCATAGAGCACCGCCCAGGGATTGACGGCGAAAAGCAGTGCAGCAATAAGCCCCACACGTGCGTCAAAGTAGGCTTTCCCGAAGGCATAACCGCCCCACACCGCGACCGCGTTGAGCAGCATTGTGAAAAGCACCGCCGCGAGCGGATCAGGCCATAGGCGGATGGGGAGTGCCATCAAGTAAAGCGTGAGTGGGAAGTTGTCGATGCCCATGGAAGCGTCGACGCCGATGGCTGGAAGGTAGCCCTCGTAGGCAATCGCTTGCGCTCTTCGCGCGACCGTGGCTTCGTCGCGTTTGAACTCGGTCAGCGTGGGGCGTTCGAAGCGCAGCCCAAACGCCAGTACTATGATGAGCGCCAGGAGAAACCACGGATGGCGCGGTTTTGTTTTGCGCGTTTGAGTATTTTCCATCACCGCCAAACTATAACCCGATCCGGCTATCTGTCAATATTCTGTAAGAAAACGTGCAAATGTGTGTTGCTTTATTTCACGCCTGTTACTATAATAAGAGTATAAAAGTTGGATAGTGCAAAGGCAGCATCAGTTCACCATCACATACAATTTAAGGGGGACCTGCCATGTTGAGTTTTATGAAAGACGTCTTGGCTGTGATTATGGGTGGGGGCGCAGGGTCACGGCTCTACCCCCTAACCAAGCTGCGCGCGAAACCTGCTGTACCGCTGGCGGGCTACTACCGATTGATCGATATTCCGATCAGCAATTGCATTCACTCCGGCGTGAATCGCATCTATGTGCTGACACAGTACAATTCTGTCTCGTTACACAGGCATGTCGTGCGCACCTACCAGTTCGACAATTTCTCCGGCGGATGGGTGCGGATTCTGGCAGCAGAGCAAACACCGCTGAGCAAGTCCTGGTATCAGGGGACGGCGGACGCGCTCCGCAAACAACTCTTTCAGCTCCAGGTCCCCAGTCCACGCGATATTCTGATTCTTGCTGGCGATCATCTCTACCGCATGGATTACGCTGAATTCGTCCGTTTCCACGGTACGCACGAAGCAGACATCACCATCGCGGTCAAGCCTGTCAAGGCGGAGGATGCGACGAGCCTGGGGATTTTGCAGGCGGATAAAGAAGGCCGTATCCATCAGTTCAGCGAAAAGCCACCAGCGGACCAGTTGAGCGGTTTGGAAAGTCTTGAGGGAGACAAACCCTATATGGCCTCAATGGGCATCTACGTTTTCCGTACGAAGACGCTGGTGGATGTATTGCGCAGCGAAACCGGTTCGGATTTCGGGCATGATATCATCCCGGCGGCGATTGAGAAGGGTCTGCGCGTGTTCGCCCACACTTTTGAGGGGTATTGGGCGGACATCGGCACGATGCGCTCCTTCTACGATGTCAACCTGGCATTGACCAGCCCCAATCCGCCCTTCGACTTTTTCTCAGCGGAATGGCCCATCTACACGCGCCCGCGCTTCCTTCCGGGCAGTCGCATTGTCGATTCGAGCTTGATGCGTGTGTGGATTGCACCTGGTTGCCGGCTTGATCACGCCGCTATCGCCGATAGCGTTATTGGACTGCGCAGTATCGTCAATGATGGCGCGCATTTACACCGCGTGGTGATGATGGGGGCTGACGACTTCGAATCGCTGGTGGAGATCGACGAGAACCAGCGCCTTGGCTTGCCCGATATGGGGGTAGGACGCGGTAGCGTTATCGAAAACGCTATCCTTGACAAGAACGTGCGCATTGGGCGCAATGTTGTTATCCGCAACCATGTGGGCTCGCCGGACGAGGAAACCGACAACTACGTGGTGCGCGATGGCATTGTCGTTGTCCCCAAAGGCGCGGTCATCCCCGACAATACAGTGATTTGATATGATCATCGACTATCACGTTCACCTGAGTGACGATTTAACCGTTGCGCAAGCCGTTGCGCTGGCCGAGCAACGTGGGATGAAGTTTGGTATTGTCGCGCATCCCGGCGCCGGATCGCCGATTGAGACGGATGCGGATATGCTGGCATACATCCAGCGGCTCAGGGCTTATCCCGTCTACGCTGGCCTGCAACCGATGCACATCCATTGGGCACAGGACTTCTCCCCGGAGGTCATTGCTCGGTTGGATTATGTCTTGATGGATGCCGACACTGTTCCCCTCGATGATGGTCGTTGGCTTTCGATTTGGCGTCACGACAACTTCATCGAGGATATGGGCGCCTTCATCGAGCGGTATATCAAGCACATCGTCCACATTTTGACGAACGAACCGATTCACATCTTCGCGCGTCCCACTTACCTGCCCATCAACTTCGCCCGGCACTACGACGAAATCTGGACTGAGGAGCGTATGCGCCTCATCATCGATTTGGCGAAGGCGCGAAACATCGCCCTGGAGATCGCCGAGAACGTGCGCGTACCCAGCTTGCGGTTCATCCGCATGGCGAAGGACGCGGGCATCAAATTCACCTTCGGCACCAACGGACGGAACCAGAACGCCGGGAATTTCCATTACTGCATCGAGATGGCGGAACAGGCCGGTTTGACGCAGGATGAGATGTTTGTGATTGGGTAGGTGGTGGTGAGATGAGTACATTCTTCAGAAGTGCTTTTTCTAGTACTTGCTAACCATAAACATTCCGGATTTTCGAAATTGCGTAAGGAGATGGAAATGATCGATTTTAAAAAGGAAGAGATCAGAGAAACAACGCAAATGCTGAGAAAGCGATTAGAACAATTGCAGGATGATGTACCAGAACTCACAGATGATTACCATAGATTATTCTTGTACTTTATAGGAGATCAATTTGAAAACTTACCTCCCAGTAAGATCAAGATTTGTGATCGAAAACTGGATCAGAAGATTGATTTCTACCATGCCGGAGAAGATCGCTTTGTAGCATACCAATGCAAGTTGCCAGAGTTTGAGCTACTTGAGGAAGAGGGCCAAATCAGGTCATTTGGAGCAGATTTGGTCAATGAGCTTGAGGACATCTTGACCTTTCTGACAGATGATTCTGGAATTGCTACAGGTAATGAGCAAGCACAAGAGGCTAGGAATCAATATCGTGCAAGAAAGAATCTCTCGGAGGAGGCCGGGAGTGCTTATAAGCTAGAAGTGGCACTCGCATTCTTTGGCAAACTGACACCACCAGCGAGGGAAAAATTGCTAGAACTAAAAACGGTATGGGGTGCCAACGGCGATACTGAAGAAGAGCCCGAGCTTGAAATAACTGTTATCGACTTTGATAGAATAGAAACCGAGTTGAGTCTATCTTCAATTGCGAAGGACCGCCCACAAAGAGTGAAATTTTACTACCAGTCTGATACACAGGTGCACACGAACCAATGGGGTTATGCTTTGATCCCTGCTATGCAGTTTTACGACCTATTTGAGCAATATAGAATGTCCTTGTTCGACTTGAATGTTCGATACTATTTAAAACGCTCATCCATAAACAAGGAAATAATCAAGACTCTATCCACATCGAAAGGTCAGAAAAACTTTCATTTGCTGAATAATGGAGTGACCATTTCATGTTCTGGTTGGCATTTCTCCAAACCAGATCAAAACTGGTTTACACTGACAGAACCTCAAATCATCAATGGGTGTCAAACTTTAATATCTATCTATCGTGCATATAGCCAAATGCGCGATGAGAATCTTCGAAGGAACTTTGTAGATAGATGTCTTGTTCCAGTGAGAATTATTAGAATCAATTCAAAAGAGCAGGATCTTTTAGCAGATGTTGTCACTGCGAGCAATAATCAGAATAAGATGTCCCCACGGAATCTACGTTCTAATGATCGAATACAGCGAGTCCTACATCGCAAATTCGATCAACTTGCTTACAGATGGTTCTACGAACGGAAGGACGAGGAGTTCAATAGCTCAAAGCAATTTTCGAAGAATTTCACGCCCAAGCATTATCAGTATAGCAGTAATAGCTCCAGAGTGGTAAGTAATGAAGATATTGCTAAATCTTGGCTCTCATTCATTGGGTTATCCAAAGACGCCTCCGAGAGAATCAACGCATTTGATTTCGACGATGACGGAGAGCGGTATGAGTGGTTGTTTGGAAGACGCCCTTCTGATGAACACTGGGATCTCATTACTCTGGGCCCTCAAGTTAAGTTATCAGAAGACAATTTCGAACCCTTTTCGCCTGCACCTGAGCAATATTTGCTGAGTTATTTAATTTTCCAATTTGTTAATGCTTACTTACCAACTCCTTACGCTAACAGAAAACAGTGCGAAGAACGGCTCGTAAAAAGTGGAAAGATAGATCATAACTCACCTGATGAAGTCAAAAAGACTGCAATGGTGGATGATCATGAATATGTTCTTAATCAAGTTCTGTACAATATGAAAGGCGTAATTGTTGAGCTATATGCGTGGATACTCGCAAAGGTTTACGGCCCTCTGAATGAAGCCACTGC
The DNA here is from genome assembly GCA_016934645.1 of Anaerolineae bacterium. The sequence goes on along the minus strand of JAFGSL010000569.1, from coordinate 993 downwards.
TAGAAAAATCCTTCAGTTGCCAGGCTTCAGCGATCTATATCAAAAACCTGATTTCAAGGGTTATGCACGGGAGCTAGAAAGTAGTAATTCACCCGAGAAACAAGGAAATTTACTCTTTACATGCTTTGAGTTTGTCAAGGAAGCAGTTATTAGGTGGAAGAGTGTTAACGAGAACCAGTATTTGAGTGCTCCAAGACGAATCCGTTTTCTGCATTCGGTAAAGACAGTTGAAACAATGAAATATTACCTTGATAAAACAAATACGGAAACCATACACATAGCATATCAATGGAAACCGCCAGGTAAGACGTTCTTGGAGTCTCTACCAAAGTTGAAAAGCTAGCTATGTAACTTGTTCAAGTCTATTGTACAAACACCACCCAAAGTTGCCCAATGTGGTGGCAATCGACACGTTTAAGAGGGAATGAAATGTCTGGTGAGATCGTATTCTTTACATTTGTTGATAACCGTCAAGACATTCAGCCCTCCCCCAAGGCCTTCAACACCGGGACCCATCAAGATTGAGAATTAGCTCGAAGCTTACTTCGAACCACATCCTATTGAGTATACGACTCGGCTCTGGTTGCGGGAATCTCCCGGAAGCCGCATCGCAGCCTGAAAATTCTTAATTGAAAGGAACAGACAATGAATCCTATACCTTACGTTGATAAATCGGCGCTGCTTTCTGATCTCTCTTCTTACATTTACGGGACGACACGTCTCGGCGATGACAAGATCGCTTTCGATGACCGCGTCGCCATCGCGCGCGCGGCGATGGATGCGGGTGTGTGGTTTCACACCAGCCACACCTACGGCGACGCGCTCAAGGTGCTGCGCGTCGCGTTCGATCAAGACCGCGCCCGCGTCCCCAAGCTGATCGTGAAAATCGGTTGGAGCACCATCGAGGAACTGCGGGACGTCATCCACCAGAACCTCGATCCGCTTGGGTTGGACAGCCTGGACCTGGGGCAGCTTTGCCTGGGCGGGCAATTG
>JAFGSL010000073.1 GCA_016934645.1 Anaerolineae bacterium | reverse complement strand
GCCCTTCGACAAGGGCGCGTATGCGTCGAGCACGACGTACATCAGCGGTGGGGCCGTGGCGCGCGCAGCGGAAGACGTGGCGCGGCAGATCAAAGACGTTGCCGCCGATATGACCGGTATCCCTGCTGACGAAATCTCCCTGCGCTACAACTACGCCTGGCTCATTTCCCCATCGCACAACCCACAACCCACAGCCCACAACTCTCTCTCTTTCCGTGATATTGCCATGTATGCGACGCACAAGCAGGATCAGCACCAGATTATGGGGACGGCGTCGTTCATCAGCCCTGTCAGCCCGCCGCCGTTCGCCGCACAGTTCGCTGAAGTGACCGTCGATACCGAGACCGGACAGACGACAGTGGACAACCTGCTCATTGCGCTGGATTCGGGCACGATCATCAACCCGCTCACTGCCGGCGGACAGGCCGACGGTGGGATGCACCAAGCGCTCGGCTACGCGCTCACGGAAGAATTGATCTACGATGAGGATGGGCGCACGCTTAACCCGCACTTTGATGATTACCGTGTTTTCCGCGCCGATGAAAGCCCGCCGATGGAGACGCTCTTTGTGCAGACGTTCGAGCCGTCGCACCCGGTCGGCGTCAAGTCTGTAGCCGAGATTGTCGTCAATGGCGTCGCGCCCGCTGTCATCAATGCCATCTACGACGCTACCGGCGTGATGATGACGCGTACGCCCGTCACGCCGGAGCGATTGTGGCGCGCGTTGCGAGCGGTGCAAGGGTAAACCCAAGTCCAGATCACCAAAAGCGGCGCACCAGGCGCCGCTTTTGTTTTCTAGCAAGAAACGCATTTTGTGTTATGATGGTACGAACATTTTTTACTCGTCGCGCCCCTGTCCAGCCCAGGGACGCCCGACCGGTAAGCTAGAAGGAAAGGAGAAGACGCGATGGATTGGCACAGTTACAATCCGCCGGATGACGCGCGGCGGATCCTCAAAACATGTCCCTCAATCATTATCGCCAGTTCGATCAACGAGCTGGTCAACATGGCCTGCGGTGGCTTGGGCAGTAACTACACCGAAGTAACCTACGACATACCAGACCACGGCACGGTTCTCGAAGCAACTGTCTCCCGTGTGCGCAATGGGGTCGCAGCCAACTACCCTGAGCCGTACATGCGCCGTCGCGACCCGGATTGCCTCGTTATCGCCGACAATAAGCCCACCGATAAGCCTACGTTCAAAGAACGCTACGGTGAAGACTTTCAGGCGGTTCGGCAGGCCACTTTTGAGTGGTTACAAGACCAACCGTTAGTGATGTTTGCTTTCAGCTCCGGGCCAGAAGGTATGGGTAGCGACGCGCTCTGCATCGGGCCGGCTAATGCGGGCTTCTTCGCCCTGGGGTTGGCGCTGTTGCAGGGCATTACCCCTGCCGACGCGTTGCCCCCTGATTTTCACCCGATCTCTATCATCTACGTTGCGCCCACCTTCCGGTATACCCATTTCGCCGGCAAGCAGGTCGTCGTCCACAATCGTATGGATGATCTCCACGAGATGTTCTCCTACAACCTTTATCCCGGCCCCAGCGCCAAGAAGGGTGTCTACGGGATGTTGATCACGCAAGGCGAACGCGAAGGTTGGGTCACAGCGCACTGTTCCGCTGTGCGCGTCGTTACACCGTATGACAACACCGTAGTCATTATGCACGAGGGCGCGAGCGGCGGTGGCAAAAGCGAGATGTTGGAGCAGGCTCACCGCGAGAATGACGGGCGGCTGCTGCTCGGTGAAAACACTGTCACCGGGGAAAAACGCTATCTGGAAATTCCGCGCACCTGCGATTTGAACCCGGTCGCCGACGATATGGCGGTGTGCCATCCCTCCATCCAGAAAAATCATGGGCGGCTCACCATTGCGGACGCTGAAGAAGCGTGGTTCGTGCGTGTCAACCACATCGATCATTACGGGACCGACGTCCACTTGGAGCGCCTGACCGCCGAAGCCACTGAGCCAATGCTATTTCTTAACATCGACGCGGTACCGCGGGGGCGGGCGCTCATCTGGGAGCACATCGCAGATGCGCCCGGCAAGCGTTGTCCCAACCCGCGCGTCGTTATCCCGCGTTCTGTCGTGCCCGACATCGTCAACGAACCGGTGCGGGTGGATATTCGCAGTTTTGGCGTGCGGACGCCGCCTTGCACCCGTGAGAATCCGACGTATGGTATCATCGGGCTGTTTCAACTGCTGCCACCTGCGCTGGCGTGGCTCTGGCGGCTTACCGCGCCGCGTGGTCACGAAAACCCGAGTATCACGGACAGCAATGGGATGAGCAGCGAGGGTGTCGGCTCGTACTGGCCTTTTGCCACGGGGCGCAAAGTGGATCAGGCTAACCTGCTGCTGGCGCAGTTCCGCGATAACACCCGCACCCGTTACATCCTCAGCCCAAGCCAGTACATCGGCGCGTGGCGTGTGGGATTCATGCCGCAGTGGGTGACTCGTGAGTACATGGCGCGGCGCGGTGTAGCGCCCTTCAAGCCTGAACAATTGCGTCCCACACGCTGCTCTCTGCTTGGCTATCGCTTGCATCACCTGCAAGTCGAAGGGCGCTTTGTGACCAACTACTTGACCAAAGTGGAGATTCAGCCAGAAGTGGGCGAAGAAGCCTACGATATCGGTGCAGGCATCCTGGTCGATTTCTTCCACAAGTGTCTGAAGGAATTCGACACCCCCGATCTGCTGCCGCTGGGACGACAAATCATCGAGTGTTGTTTTGATGGCGGCAACGTCGCCGATTATGAGGCATTGATTCCTTCTCACCCAGGAGATTAAGACTCAGAAGACATTCTGGTTCCTGTGCATTTTTCCCTTTTGGGAAAGGGGATATTTCAAAGGGTTTTTGCAAGTGGCGTCGTCCGCTTGCAAAAACCCTTTACTTTTTTAATCCAATCGTAATTAGATTTTAACCTATTTCCCGCAAGGAATATCATATAATGAAAGTGGGCGCTATTCATATGGAGGGGATATGCGTGCACTTTCACTCTCCTCCACTTTATTGTAGGCATCAGCATTGCCTCATTGATGTTGGGTATGGGAGGTTATAGAATGTTTAAGAAAGGTTTAACGCTTACCGGAACGATTTTATTGGCTCTTGGCATATTGCTCGCCTTGTTTGTATTTCTCTCGCTGCCTGAAACAAAGGTACAGGCGGCGCCTCCACCCGGTTGTATCACTGTTGACCAGGATATCACCACTATTACAACTTGGAACGCTTCGTGCTATCACATTATGACGACGACAGTCACGATTATCCCCGGCGCGGTGCTCACGATTACGCCGCCAGCCTCGGGTACAGCCATCTATTTCGACACTGGCGCGCGTCTCCAGGTGGAGGGTAATCTCCAGGTTCTCGGAACCGCCAGCCGTCCTATCACCTTTACTGCCTCCGATTCGACTGCCGTTAGCCCCTGCGGCGGGCAAGGGCGGTGGTTAGGCATCCTCTTTGGGACGAACAGCGTCAAGAATCGCATCGAACACGCGCTCATCGAATATGCCTGTACCGGCATTGCCCCTAGCGGATCAACGGCGTATAAAGACGGAGACTATATTTTGTCCAACACCTTGCGCTACAACGGTGGGACGGGCGAATTCAACGGCGCTATCGGTGGAGACATCGACTACTCCCAGATTGGGTACAACACCATCTACAGTTGCAGCAACGGCATTGTCCTGAACGAAGGTAGCTCCAACTTCATCCTCGATAATACGATTCGGGACATCACCAATGTGGGTCTGCATCTGAAGCAGGGTGGAAGCGGCGGTGGCCATACGAATATCATCAACGCCAACGAAATCTATAACTGTGGAGCGGAGGGAATCAGCGCGGAAGTCGGCGGCCCAAACACCATCAGCGGGAATGTGATTTACAATACCATGTTGAACAGCTCGCACTTGGGCGGAGCCGTCTCAATCATCACTCAGACGGCAACGCGCGTCGAGTATAACTACATCTACAACAACGGTGGCGGCAGCGGTTACCGCGGAGCAGTCTATGTGGATGGTACAGGGGAATTTGCCCTCAATCCCATCCGGTACAATGTTATCTACGACAATGTGGACGACGCCGTTGAGTTCTCCAGTAATAATCCCACGTCCATCAATCCACAGGTACAATACAACGCTTTCTGTTCAGTCCCTGCACACGAATTGCGTCATGATACCCTCACCATTGCGATTAGCGCCAACTATAATCGTTGGGGGACACCGCATCCCAACACTCCCACCACCGGCACAGACCCGCTCAATGACAACATTCGAGGACTGATTAACCCGCTGACGACGTGGATGTCTTTCACCGTCGCCGGCGATGCGAGCGGCCTGGTCACCGTCACGCTGCGCGACCAGGACGGGAATACCGTCCCTGCGCCGTTATCGCCGGAGCGCACCCCCACCGTTCCAGCGCCCAATGCGCGCCAGATCGCGCTGGAGAGCAACTGGGGGACGTTGAACCCCGCTATCGTGGTGCTGGATGCCAACGGCTTCGCGGTTACGACCCTCCAACAGGGCGCCGGCCCCGCGCCGACGCAGATCGTCATCACCGCCACGGATTTCTGCAACGAAGCCGTGTTCGGCACGCTGGCCCTCCCCGACTTAGCCATCACCAAGACGGCTCTGACGACACAGACGGTCGTCGGTGGGCTGGTCACTTACCGGATCGAGTACGCCAATCAAGGCGACGCCACCGCCACCGGCCTTACGATCCGCGATACGCTGCCGGTGGGGATGGGGTGGGTGACAGATACCGCCGTGCTGCCCTGGACGCGCGTGGCGATGACGCCGGACATCGTCTGGACGTTGCCGAGTCTCGCGGCGGGCGCGCGTGGCAGCTTCCTGGTGACGACCACGGTGAACATCACCGATGCTTGCGGCTTGCAATTGACCAACTTGGCTGTGATCACCGGCACGACGTTGGAGGCACGGCTGGACAACAACGAGGATAGCGCGGAGCCAGTGACGGTGCTCTGTCCTGCTATCGAAATGCTCAAGACCGGCCCGGCGCTGTCCAAAGTCACTGATGCCGTCACTTACACATATGTTATCACCAACACCAGCGTCCCGCCTTCCGCACCGGCACTTGAACGGGTGTCTGTCATCGATCAGGGCGTGGGTTGGCTTGGCTTGGGCGACCTGACTGCGACCGCCTGTGGCTCTCTGGCGACCGGGGCCGTATGCACTTTCGATGTCCCCTATACCGTTGCCGCGGGCGTTCCCGATCCGCTTATCAATGTCGTCACAGCGACGTACCGGCTCACCGCGTTCAGTCAGGTGGTCACGGCGACCGACAGCCACAGCGTCAACCTGTTCCAGCCATCCATCACGTTCAGCAAGACGGGCGACCCGTTGAGCAAGATCGGCGATGCGACGACGTACACCTTGACCCTCGCCAATACCAGTTCAAGCGATTCACCGGACTTAGCGTGTCGCATCACCGACGCGTTGTTGGGCCTTGACCAGGCTGTGACGCTGGCTTCGGATGCCGCACCTTATGTGTTGACACAGCAATTCACAATCCCCGCCGGTGCAGCAGACCCGCTGGTGAACACGGCTAACGTCACCTGCTCGCCTGTCGGCTTCCCCAATATCATCACGGCGACAGATAGCCATAGCGTCAACTTGTTCCAGCCCTCGGTCCAGGTGGACAAAAGCGGGCCGGACGAGGCGCATCCCGGCGACGCGATTAGCTACACTTTCCGTATCACCAACACCGGCTCGACCGACAGCCCGGCTTTGATCCTCGATTCTGTGATCGATGTCGGCGTCGGCTGGCCGGGACTGGGGAATTTGACGCCGCTGGCTGCGTCCAATGGCTGTTCGCCGTTGGCTTCCGGCGCCGCCTGTGCGTTCACGGCTCCTTACACGATTCCCTCTACGACGCCGAATGGCTTTCTGACAAACACAGTGAGTGTGTTGTATCACCCATTTGATTTCACCAACCAGATCACCGACACAGATCAACACGTCCTCGCCATCACCGGCGCGGTCGATATTGTCGTCATCAAGGATGACAACGTTGGGCCGATCACCAATACTGTGATGACAGCCCAGAACCAGGCTGTCTTCGACCGCTGGCGGCAGTCTGCTGCCGTCCTGGCTCCCACGCAGCACCGCGAATTCGTCTTCGAGGGTGATCTGATCACGTACACGATCTCGGTGGTCAATGTGGGGCTGGTCCCCGCCACCAACGTCGTGCTGACGGAGACGCTGCCGCTGTACACCAGCTATGTCGGTTACGGCTGGACGGCGCTGGGGGGGCGCACCTACGTCACGTCTGTCGGCACGCTCCAGCCCGGGGCGGGTGTCGTGCGCTACTTTGTGGTCCGCGTGGATGAACCGCTGCCCGACGGCGT
>JAFGSL010000568.1 GCA_016934645.1 Anaerolineae bacterium | reverse complement strand
GTTTCCGGCTTGAGAGGCCAGCGTCCTAGGCCACTAGACGATGGGGCCAAGCGTCGAAGATTGTAGCAGAAACAAGGCTTTTGTCAACCACCTCAAGGTACAGTCGCCGCGTCCCGTTTGCGTGTAGCCTGCTTTCGGTTACAATCCCACGAGTTGAGTCTTGAAAATGATTGTTTGAATGTAGGATTATGAAGGTCTTGTGCGCCGCAACTTCCAACTTCCCCTTAATGTTGTAAATGGAGGTAACGATGTATAGGCAAGTTCGATTCATTCTCGTTGTCGTGAGTGTGATGGTGTTGACTGCTCCCGCAGTTGCTGCGCCACCCACTCCACAGCTAGGAACACCGGTGGTGGAAGGGGGCATCGTTGCGCCGTGTTATACTGGGTGCGGCGGCGTATACGGCGTCCCTTCCAGCAATCTCGACTACGAGCAGACTCTGGTTGAGATGGTCAATGCTGCGCGTGCCGCGCAGGTTCCGCCTGTACCTCCGCTCAAACGCGTCTCTCTGCTGGATGATTCGGCGCGTTACCACGCAACGGATATGGGTGTGGACAATTATTTCACGCATAACACGCAGGATCGCATTGGTGGCACTTTGCAGGTGGTTTGTGAATGGTCACAACGTATATCAACGTACTATACCTCCTGGAGAATTCTCAGCGAGAACATTGCTGCGCTTTCTTCGACGCCCCAGGAGGTCATGAATATTTGGATGAACAGTCCTTACCACCGTGATAATATCCTGCGAGCAGCGTCTTGTGAAATTGGGGTAGGGTATTATGAGGGCGGCGGCCAATATTCCCGTTATTGGGTACAGGACTTCGGATGTCGCAGCGGCGTCTATCCCATCATCATCAACAACGAAGACGCCACCACGGACGATTACCACGTCAATCTCTATATTTACGGTAGTGGAACATGGCCTGAAATGCGGTTGCGGAACAACGACGAGGCCTGGGGCGACTGGCAGTCATTCCAGTCGCGACTGCCCTGGGAATTGCCTCAGGCGACCGGCGAGCACACGGTGTGGGTGGAACTACGCAACGGCAGCCAGACAACGACCAGCAGCGATAGCATCTATTCAACGTGGGAGCCACCGCTTCCCACCCTCAACGTCTTTCCGACCAATGTTAATTTTGTGTATGATGCTGTAACCGGCAGTCTGATCCCGCCGGCGCAGGCCGTCGCGCTAATCAATACCACCACCACAGATGTGATCACATGGAGTTTAACAACCGAGGGTGACTGGTTTGATGTCACCCCAGCGGGAGGGACAACGCCGGGCACGTTCACCATTGCGCCGACGACGTTTATGACGCAGCCAAGTGCGACGTATACCGGTGTGGTCACGGTGACGGCGACCGATCCACCGGAAACGGTAGACGCGGTGCAGCGCATTGATGTGACGTTGGACGTCCGCGCGCCGGCACTGGGTGGTTTGCCGGACGTGATCAGCTTCACGTATAGTATCCCCTCAGAACAACTCCTCCCCTCTTCCTGGACATTGACGCCGCGCAACGTGGACAGCGACCATCTCTTGCAGTGGAGCGTAACTAGCGATGTCCCCTGGACACAGATTGTTCCGCTAAGCGGAATAACACCAGAGAACTTCACCGTCACGCCCGTCGACTTCTCGACATTGAATATCTTTTTGTATACCGGCACGCTGACCGTCACCGTGGAGGATCCCACTGGCGTCGCCGGATCGCCGCATCAGATTCGCCTGGCATTGGAAGTGGTGGATGAAGAACTCAGCCACGTCTACCTGCCGTTGGTCTGTCGCAATTTCTAGAACGAGAGGTCAAAATCTGTCAACAGATGACAACCCGTGGTTGTAACGTATTCTAGCGGATTATTGGTCTACGATTCGCCATTTGCCATTTTCGAGGAGGGTTATGGATCCCATCGCACTTGTCGCTGCCGTTGCCACCGACCTGGCACTCGCACTGCCGCGCGTCGAATCCGCCGTCCGCCTGCTGGACGACGGCAACACCATCCCGTTTATCGCGCGCTACCGCAAGGAAATGACCGGCTCGCTGGATGAAGAGCAACTGCGCCAGGTTTCCGAGCGATTGGGCTACCGTCGCAACATGGAGGAGCGTCGTGAGACGATCCTGCACAGCCTGGAAGAACAAGGCGTACTGACGCCGGAACTGCAAGCGGACGTTGCCGCCGCCGACACGCTGCAACGCCTGGAAGATCTCTACCGCCCGTATAAGCCCAAGCGCCGTACGCGCGCGACTATCGCCCGCGAGAAGGGCCTGCACCCTTTGGCAGAACTGGTTCTGGCACAGACGCTTGAGGGCAAACGTGACACACTCGCGCAGCCCTTCCTCACGGATGACGTGCCCACCGTGGATGACGCCTATGCGGGCGCGCGGGACATCGTCGCCGAGACCATCGCCGACGCGCCCGCAGTGCGCTCCCACATGCGCCGGTTGGTACAGCGGCACGGCATGCTGAGCGTCGCCGTCGCCGACGAGAGCAAGGACTCCAAGGGCGTCTACCAAATGTATTACAGCTTCTTCGTGGACTTCCGCGCGTTGCGCCCGCACCAAACCCTCGCCATCAACCGGGGCGAGCGCGAAGGCGTGCTCAAGGTCAGCCTGGAAGTGCCCGAACCTGAGGCAATGGGCATCCTTGCGCAGCGGTATCCCGCCGATGCGGGCAGCCCGCTGATGGACGATCTCGTCGAGGCGCGCAAGGACAGCTACAGCCGCCTGCTCTTCCCCGCCGTGGAGCGGGAGATGCGCCGCGAATTGAGCGACATGGCCGACGAGCACGCGATCGGCGTGTTTGCCGCCAACCTCAAATCGCTGCTATTGCAGCCGCCACTGCGCGGGCAAACCGTGCTGGGCATCGATCCCGGCTACCGCACCGGCTGCAAGGTCGCGGCGGTCGATCCCACCGGCAAGGTGTTGGACACGCGCACGATCTATCCTGACCGCGACAAGGAGCAGGCCAAAGCGACGTTGCGCCGTCTGGTGCAGCAGCATAGCGTCACCGTGATCGACATCGGCAACGGGACCGCCAGCCGCGAGACGGAGACGCTGGTGGCGGACCTGCTCAACGAAGCCAACCTCAAGGTGAAGTACACCATCGTCAACGAAGCCGGGGCTTCGGTCTACTCGGCTTCCAAGCTGGCACGCCAGGAGATGCCCGACCTCGACGTTTCGCTGCGCGGTGCGGTTTCCATCGCGCGGCGCTTGCAGGATCCACTGGCCGAGTTGGTGAAGATCGATCCGCAGGCCATCGGCGTAGGCCTCTACCAGCACGACGTCAACCAGAAGGCGCTGGCGGAGTCACTGGACACGGTGGTCGAATCGGTGGTGAATACGGTAGGGGCGGACCTCAACACGGCATCGCCCGCGCTGCTGCGCTACATCTCCGGCATCGGCCCCAAGCTGGCGGAGACGGTGGTGGCGCACCGCGATGCCCACGGCGCGTTCACTGGGCGGCAGGACTTGCAGCAGGTCTCCGGCCTTGGCCCGAAGACGTTCGAACAGGCCGCCGGGTTCCTGCGAGTCCCGGAAGGTGGTGATCCACTGGACAACACGCCTATCCACCCGGAAAGCTACCTCGTCGCCCGCGCGGTACTGGATTTACTCGGCTGCCCACTCGGCGATCCGCGACTGACCAGCGAAATCGCCCAATTGCGCCGGGAGATGGACCTCGACGCGCTCGCGGCAGACCTGAAGACAGGCCGCCCCACACTGGAAGACATCCTCGAGGCGCTGGCCCGCCCCGGACGCGATCCCCGCGACGGCCTGGAAGGTCCCGTCCTACGCAGTGACGTGCTGAGCATCGAAGATTTACGCGAGGGGATGCAGCTCAAGGGCACGGTGCGCAACGTCGTGGATTTCGGCGCGTTCGTCGATATCGGCGTCAAGCGCGATGGGCTGGTGCACATCAGCCGTATGGGGACGGGCTACGTCCGCAATCCGCACGACAAGATGTCTGTGGGTGACGTCATCGACGTGGAAGTGGTCGACGTCGATCTCAATCGCGGGCGTATCAGCCTGGCGTTGGTAGAATAAGAACAACAATCGCGAAAGGTGCGTTGCACTGCGGAAGTGCAACGCATCTGTTGCAGAAGGAGCAGTATGCCTATCGGAAGTCTCGTCAACGCATTCACCGTGATCCTGGGAAGCACAATTGGTCTGCTGCTGCGGAAAAAGTTCCCGGAGAACATCAAGGGCATCATCTTTGAAGGCGTCGGCCTGGGCACGCTGGTGCTCGGCATGAAGATGGCGTTCGAGGTAGAGGATTTTCTCATCTTCATTTTTAGCCTGATCTTCGGCGGCGTGGTGGGCGAACTCATCCACCTGGAGACCTGGATGGAGGGGATAGGCGACCGCCTCAAGGCGAAGCTGAAGAGCCAAGATGGTCGCTTCACTGAGGGATTGATCACAGCTTTCCTCATCTTCTGCGTCGGTTCGATGACGTTCGTGGGCGCGATCAACGAGGGACTCAATGGCGACCGCACGCTCATCCTCACCAAAGCGATTTTGGACGGCTTCACCTCGATTGCGCTGGCGTCGGTCTACGGCGTGGGCGTGCTGCTTTCGGCGCTGCCGCTGTTCATCATCCAGGCGGGCCTTACCCTGATGGCGACACAGTTCCAGAGCTTTTTCTCTGATCTCATCATCAACCAAATGACGGCGGTGGGCGGCGCGCTTATCCTGGGGATCGGGTTGAATTTGCTCGGCATCAAACGAATCAAGACGAGCAATCTGCTGCCGGGGTTGGTGGTGGTGATTGTGTTGACGTTGATTTTTGGGTAGCAAGCCTGGTGCTTATGGTATAATGAATGTGTGAATTATATGTGTATGCACTATAGTTGTGAGTTCTCATTCTCAATAGAAAACACAAAGCGGAGAACACCTTAAAATGCGATTCTCCTTTGAATGGGATGAGTATAAAGCCCAAGAAAATCTCAAGAAACATCAAGTCAGCTTCGATGAAGCCAAGACTGTTTTTCTGGATCCGTTTTCAATAACGATACCTGATCCAGATCACTCAATTGATGAAGAACGGTTTATTGACATCGGGGCCTCTGTAAATGGGAGGATTCTGATTGTCGTGTATACCGAGCGAGGCGAAAGTATTCGCCTTATCAGTAGTCGGAGGGCAACTTTGCCGGAGCGAAGAAAATATGAGCAAGAAAACTTCTGAACCAGTCACGGTAGAAGATGATGATATGCGCCCTGAATACGATTTTACAGGCGGCGTCCGTGGCAAACATTATAGAGATCTGTACGAGGGGTACTCTGTAAGAGTACATCAATCTGATGGAACAACGTTAATACAGAACTTCAACCTCGAAGAAGGTACAGTGGTATTGGCCCCGGATGTGCGACAGTATTTCCCCGATTCTGAAACTGTCAATATGGCGTTGCGTTGCTTGATTCCTTTAGTGGCAACCAAGCACAGCGCAAAAGCAACTTCGTAGGGTCGAAAGAAATACAGTGATCTTCCTTTCGGGTTCGCGTAGGTCTGGCTGTTATCAACTCCAGATTAGCCAAACAAATCTTCCACACAATAGGGGCTAAAAATTATGCAATTAGGCGACATCTTGAATGCCATCAACGAATGGGCGCTGAGCCTTATCAGCACGTTAGGTTATCCGGGTCTGGGATTTGTGATGTTCCTCGAAAACGTTTTTCCCCCCATACCCTCCGAAATTGTCCTGCCATTGGCGGGCTGGCTGACGCTTGGTGTGAACGCGAAGTTCTCCTTGCTCGGGGTGACGCTCGTTGGGGCTACAGGTTCCGTCGCAGGCGCGTTCTTCTTCTACGGGCTTGGCCGTTGGTTCGATGAACGCCGCGTGCGTTATTTATTGCAGCGGTTCGGCAAGTGGTTTATGTTGTCCGAAAACGATTTAGATACCGCGCTTGACTGGTTCGCGCGTTTTGGCGAATACGTCATCTTCTTTGGGCGGATGGTCCCCATCGTGCGCAGTCTGATTTCCGTGCCGGCAGGCCTGGCGAAGATGAATATACCGCGCTTCACCTTCTACACCGCCTTGGGCACGGCTTTGTGGAGCTTCCTGCTGGCGCTCGCCGGGCGTCTGTTGGGCGAAAGCTGGCCGATTGTGTCGGAAATCATCAACCAGTACGAGCACGTCATGTATGCGCTGGGCGCGATTGCGGTCGTCGGCTTCTTCGGCTACCGGTTCTGGCAACGGCGGAAGAAAGCGGACAGCGAGCAGCAATCGGTAATCAGTAATCAGTAATCAGTAATCAGGGATTGGGGAACAGGAATCTCCTGATTACTAGTTACCAATCCCCAGTTACCTATCCCCAGGAAGGAGAAAGTCCTATGCCTCCGGTTATCCGTGTAGAACAAATTGGCGACTATGAAGGTCAGAAAGTGACCATCCGTGGGTGGGTCTACAACCGCACGCACAAGGGCAAGCTGGTGTTCCTACTGGTGCGGGATGGTTACGGCTTCGCGCAGTGCGTCGCCTTCAAGAATGACCTACCCGCCGAGCTTTTCGACGCGATGACGCACATCCCGCAAGAGTCATCGGTCATCATCACCGGCATGGTGCGCGCCGACCCACGCGCACCCGGCATTCCCGGCGGCTACGAGATCGGCATCACCGGCTTCGAGGTGATGCAGGCAGTGGAGGGCGAATACCCCATCGCGCTGAAAGAGCACGGCGTTGAATTCCTGCTTGATAACCGCCACCTCTGGATTCGCACGCCAAGCCAGTGGGCCGTATTGCGCGTTCGCGCCGTCGTGATCGCAGCCATCCACGAGTGGCTGGCCGACAACGGTTTCATCCACATGGATACACCCATCCTTACCCCGGCAGCCTGCGAGGGGACGACGACGCTCTTCGGCACCGAGTACTTCGACGAGGGTGTGGCCTATCTCGCACAGAGTGGGCAGCTCTACAACGAGGCCAACATCTTCGCTTTCAACCGCGTCTACTGCTTCGGGCCGACCTTCCGCGCGGAAAAATCCAAGACACGTCGCCATCTTACCGAGTTCTGGATGGTGGAACCGGAAGCCGCGTTCTGTGACCTTGACGGGGTAATGGAGATCGAGGAGCAGTTCGTCTCGCACATCGTACAGACTGCGCTGAAGAAGTGTGCGCCGGAATTGAAATCGCTGGGCCGCGACGTGACCGCGCTGGAGCGCATCACACCGCCCTTCCCGCGCATCTCCTACGACGACGCGCTGGCAATGCTCGCCGAAATCCGCGAGCAGACGGAGGACCCAGAGGCGAAAGCACTGCTGGAGATCGAATGGGGCATGGATTTCGGCTCCCCCCACGAGACCGCGCTGACCAAACGGTTCGACAAGCCGGTCTTCGTCTACGGCTATCCCACCGCCGTGAAAGCCTTCTACATGGAACCGTGGCCCGGCCGTCCGGAGGTTTGCAAGAGCGTAGATTTGCTCGCGCCGGAAGGTTATGGCGAGATCATTGGCGGCAGCGAGCGCATTTCCGATCCCGATCTGCTGCTCCAGCACATTCACGAGCACAACCTGCCGGAAGAGGCGTTCAAGTGGTACATCGATTTGCGACTCTACGGCAGCGTCCCCCACAGCGGTTTTGGCCTGGGCGTTGAGCGCACCGTCACGTGGATCTGCGGTATTGATCACCTGCGCGAGACGATTGCGTATCCGCGGATGATCAATCGCGTGTATCCATGACGATTACAGCCGTAGCCGGGGAACATTTTGCGGCTAACGGGGAACTCAAATTCGTGGTCGCATAAGGAACATTGTCGTTCATGAAGCAAAATGTTTGGCCGAAACGTTTCTATGCCTTGGATGTGTCACGTGGATTAGCGATGTTTTCGGTCATCTTGTGGCATTGGCAGCACTACGCATTCAACGGCAGTGTCCTCTCCCCGGATTTTGTCCGAGAAAGCCAACCTCTGTACCCGATATTGCGCCTGGCTTACGAAGCAGGGGGCAGAGGGGCCAGGTATTTTTTCTTGCTTTCAGGATTTATCTTTTTCTGGCTTTACAGAAAATCCATTCACAAAAAAGCGGTCAGTGCCTGGGTATTTGGGGTGCGGCGTTTCTCAAGACTCTACCCACTGCATCTTGTGACATTGCTGATTGTCGCCGTATTGCAGTTGCTGTACGCCTCCCGGGAAGGCACTTCATTTGTATATTCCTCTAACGATCTCTATCATTTTTTCCTCAATCTGAGTCTGGCTTTTCACTGGGGCTTCGAGAAAGGCTGGTCTTTCAACGCCCCTGCCTGGACCATGTCCGTAGAGGCCTTGTTATACGTGATATTTTTCGTCGTCGCGCTGTTGGGACAAGGAGGCTGGCGATTCTGCCTGGCGGTTTCGATCCTCGCGTTTGTCGGTTGGCGGATTTTCCATCATAGACTCTTTGAAGGGTTGACATTGTTCTTTCTCGGCGGGCTTACGTTCTATTTAACCCTTCTCGCATCGACGAAGCGACACACATTGAAAAAACCGATCTACCTCGGCGCCATTCTCTGCTGGGTTGCCGTTATCGTCAACTACTACCTTTTCGATTTCGCAAGCCTCATTCTGAAGTGGGGAGCAATCGGGAAAATCCTCAGCGCTGGATTCCCGTTCTTTCTCCTTTTCCCCTTACAGTATGCAGTCTGGCGCTGATTGAAATTGATAAGGGGCCATGGCTGCGGTCGATCTCGTGGGTGGGAGAGATTACCTATTCAGCCTATTTACTGCATTTCCCCCTGCAACTCGTATTTGGATTGGCCGTGAGTTACGGCCTACTGAACGCCGATTTCTATCTCAATCCCCTATATTTTGCGCTCTACTTCGTCCTGCTTGTGGCCATAGCCTATGGTGTATTCCGTAAGTTTGAACTCCCGGTGCAAAGCATGATCAGGCAGAAATGGCTGGATCTACAAGGTGCAGAACAACGACCGAGGACAGAAACCCAGGCATAGAAGGATCACCACTTTTTGCCAACTGGCACCTCAACGACGCATCACCAACGGCATATAGAGTCGTCTCAGCGGCCATAGTCCCACCGTTCCCAGCGACTCAGCATACACCTCTTCACCCAACGGCCAGATGAACGACAAAGTGCGGGCATAGTCGGTTGTCGTGGTGGCAGCGGTCATTTTCAACCGGTAGGTTTCCCCAGCAACAACCGTCGTGGTGAATTCCCACGTCTCTGCGACGACAGGACTGACGACATCGCGCCCCAGGCTACTCAGGAAACGGAGCGATACCCCAGTAAGAATCACCTCGCCGGTTTGCGTACCCGGTATATCCCAGATATCGTTACGATTCTCATCGGCAAAGAACGGCCCGACAGTGAGGTGAAGCGTGCTCGATAGCTTGACCGCGGTCCAGGCTTGTGGCGCTATCGGCCATTCCTCGCGATTCCCCACGCGGTCGATGGCGCGGGAACGGAAATAGTAGGTGTTGCTGTCTGTGCAGGTAAAGACGGCAGAAGTGGCGGTAGTCAAGGACTTCCACGGTGTCCACGTACCGTTTTCGCCAACACGCACCTGTATATCATAGAGCCAGACGCCGGATTCACTGTCTTGTCCTTCCCAGGCGACGGTGAAGGCTGGCGTGTATGTGACCGGCGGCAACTGCCGTATAGTCGAGGTGGGCGGCCGGTTGGGCGTCTCCGACTCGATCACGATCAGTGGATCGCCGCCGATGATGTAGTCATCCGGGTCAGAGACCAGATCGGCGGTCGCTCCCGGCAGTGTGAAGGTATAGACGCTGGCCGTGGCCATGAGCGTTTGTGTCGCGCCCCAACGATTCACCAACGTAGCGTTCGGGATTGTAGCAGGGAGCGTGAAGACAGAGGTCACGGGGCCGGTGTTCCACAACACACTGACTTTGCCGCGCGGCGTTCCCCACAGCGTGACGCGCAGATTGATCCCGGTAGGAACGCGGGTCGTGAAGGTCGGCGAGATCAGATAGGTTGTGGCAACCTGATACGCACTGTAGGCGGGCCGCACAGAACGGTCGTTGCGGATCAAACCGAAGTACTCACCCATATCGGCATCATTGGTGCGGAAGTAAATATACTGCTCGACGCCGGAGGCCAGGGCATTGGCATAGGATTGGATCAGGTAGGCGGCTGCTTCGTCCTGCGTGGCAGCGTACTCGTACTTGTCGTTGTAGGCCTGGGGATCGCCCCACACGGGCACGCCGGTTTCGGTGAGCCATACCGGATGATCGGGCACGTATAGCAGCATCCGGTCGCGGATGTAGTTCACCAACGTATAGGTGTTGGAAGAACGCCCGTAAAGGTGAACGGACATCACATCGAAAAAGTCATTGTTAGCGGGTGCGTCCGGGTCGTCGTTGATGATGTCGAGCACACGCTCAAAGTAAGTTTGGTCGGCCCAGTAGTGGAGGCCAGCATAAAGCACGGTGCAATCGGGACACGCCGCCTTGGTCGCCTGGTATCCCACCTTGAGCAGTTGGGCGTAGTCTTGCTCACTTCCACACCAAAAGGTATCCCATTCAACCTCGTTCCACATCTCCCAGGATTTAACTTGGTTCTTGTAATGGGACACGACCGTATAGACGAACTCGGCCCACTGGTTGCCGTTAAAATTCTCCACGGTCCAGGAATGATACAAGCCGCTGGGTGGTGTCCTCGCCCACACATCATTCCAGGAGGTTTGCGGTGACAGTGTGTGCGGCATCGCATCTCCCAGCGGCGTGAGGAGCGGGCGAGGGGCCGGTGGATACCAGTTGCCGGATTGTAGAGGTGCTGTCGTGTTTGGCTCTCTCACACACTCGGTCGCGGCCCATTCGGGCGTCATTTCGAAGATGCCGACAATGTTCTGGATGCCCGCGTTGTGCAAGTCATTCACCAGGGTGTCGTATGCACCGAAGTTCCAGGCATTGTCTTCCGGCTCTAGGCGCGGCCAATTGAAGTCAAAGCGGTCCCAGTGCGACCCGGCCTGAACGGCCAACGACAAGTAGTAGCGATCCTGCCCCTCCGGGCCAGGATAGAACGAGTAGCTGACGCCTGCCCGTCCATCCGTATTCGTCACCGGCGGCAACAGCGTGTCCATCAACGGCTGCGCAGCTACGGATGTGGTCATCGTTAATAGGAACGCCATCCCCAATGCCAAAGCCAGAGTCGATAGGATAACGACAGCGGTTCGTTTTATCATGTTTCTCCTGCATCACAGTTAGTCAGGATAGATGAAGCGGTAAGGCGAACACTGTAACGCATAACGCAAAAATCGTCAAGGACCGCGCGTTGAAGCCATCATACACACGGCAGAAGCGCAAGCTACATCAAGAAGAATAGCCTCCCAGCAGGTATACTGACAGTAAAGCGTTAAGCCATCAGCAAATCGCTGATCGCCTATTATCAAAACCAAAGGGAGGTCATTTTATGGATATAGCAACGTTTACAGTCAACGCCATTGGGCACGTTCGTGCGGAAGAAGATAGGTTCTACCTGGAAATTGCACCAGAATATCGACCGGCGCTCAAGGGCCTGGATGGGTTTGGACACATCAACGTGTTGTGGTGGCTGCACCTCTACGACGCGTACCGCGAGATCGTGGAGTGCGACCAGCCCTACAAGCACGCTCCGGCCAAATTGGGCATCTTCGCCACGCGCGCCCCGGTGCGGCCCAACCCCATCGCCTTGACGACAGTCCCCGTGACGGACATCGATCACGAGCAGGGTCGCATCTACATCACCTACACCGATGCGGAGGACGGTTCGCCCATCCTGGATATCAAGCCGTATCATCCCTGCGAGGACCGCATCAGGGACGTGAAACTGCCGGAGTGGTGCGCGCACTGGCCGCAGTGGTACGAAGACTCCGCCGAGTTCGACTGGGCCACCGAGTTTGTGAACGCGCGCTGATGTCCGTAGCTGAGTTCTGACGGCGCAAGGACGATCCTTGCGCCGTTTTCATTTTGGAGTAGTGTAGGCTAGTAGTGTGAAAGCCCCCCCTTAATCCCCCCAAATGGGGGGGAGAGAGCAATCGCCAGGCAAGCTATCTTCCCCCCTGTGGGGGAAATCAAAGGGGGGAAATTCTCCGCAGGGAGGCAATAAGGATGAAAGCAGATCTTGTCGAAAAAGCCGCGATGCTGTTGGTTGGCTTCGACTTCTTCGGTGACCCGTTCCGCAGTTACGGCGGCTGGAGCGAGGAGAATGAGATTGGGCGGCTTTGGGTGCGTTGGATGGCGTACCTGGAGAATGCACAACCGCACTTGCCGCACGCCGTGCCCCAACACGTGATGTATGAAGTCCACATCTACCATCCCGAAACTTTACAAACCGGAGAGTTTGAGGTCTTCGTCGGCGTTGAGATCTCGGTGTTGGGCGAGTTCCCGCCGGAAGTCGTCATCAAGACGCTGCCAGCGAGCCGCTATGCTGTGTTTACCCTCGTTGGACAGGAAATCGTCTCCGATTGGACGTGGAAGCTTGATCACGAGTGGCTTCCGGCATTGGGCGTGCAGCGCCGCACCACGTACAGCATCCAGCGCTATGACGAACGCTTCAAAGGGACGGATGCCATCGACGAATCCGAGCTAGACGTGTACGTTCCCCTCGAAGAGTGAGGACCGGTGATGGACGACATCACGGTGATGGTGCGCGCGCTGGACTTCATCGAAAGCCACCTGCGCGAACCTGTGGGCGTGGCGGACATGGCGGCGGCGGTCTCCTACTCGCTCTACCACTTCTGCCGCACGTTTAAAGCGGCTACGCATTTCACACCCTATGATTACTTGATGCGCCGCCGGATCGCCGAAGCGGCGCGGGAAGTGCTGAGTAGCGAGCGCAAGCTCATCGACATCGCGTTCGATTACCAGTTCAACAACCCGGAGACCTTCTCACGTGCCTTCAAGCGGGTGATGAAAACGCAGCCCACGCAATGGCGCAAACAAGGCCAAGCCGGAGACCGGCAGACCGTTTATCGGCAGATCATGCCCCGCCTCACCGAGGCACATTTGGCCCATCTCCAACGCGGTGCGCCGTGGCGGCCCACAGTCGAAGAGAGCCCAGCCCTCAACTTGATCGGTGTGATGACATTGGGGAGTGACATCGCTGCTGCGTGGGAACGGCTGCGTCGGGAGACGGTGGCGTGCGGTCTGGCGGACACTGACGGAGGTTTTTTCGGGTGGACGTGGTGCGCCGCCGATGGAACCGTCACGGCGACGATGGCGGCTCAGGTGGGTTCCAGCACCTGCGTCGATGCGTGCGCCCTCGTTGCCAAGGCATTGCCCGCCCATACTTACCTGCGCGTGACCCACCATGGAAGCGCGTGTGACCTCGCTTTAACTCTCGATTACGCTTATCACACCTGGCTGCCGCAAAGCGACTATCACGCCGTTTTTCCGTGGTACGTCGAACACTACAGCACAATTCCTGCTCGCTCCACCGATGGTGTGTGGGATGTCTATCTGCCGGTCAGCCGCGTTGAATAGACGCGCTGGCCGCACAAAACTACCACAGGCACGGTCGGAGACCGGCCCGAGCATCTTTCCATCCGTAACAATACCCCAGGGCTTTATCATTCTCGTCATAGTTCCCATTTTTGCTTCGAGCGGATCGCCGGATCCGCGTCT
>JAFGSL010000072.1 GCA_016934645.1 Anaerolineae bacterium | reverse complement strand
GTTGCGAGATTTCGATGTCTTGGAGCACCATCGCCATTGAGGCCGTCGGAACCGGCCCCAACGCAAGGAAGTCTTCGCACTGCCGGTACACATCGAGGACGGCGTCCAATTCATCGGGTATGATTGGACGGATATAAAAGCGATTATCGTGCGTGGTAACCGTCATCTCTTGGTTTCAAGCATCGCCAGTGGCGCAATACTCGGCCAACCATAGGCCACTTCCCAGACATCGACCCCAAAGTCTTCATTCCCGCCCCACGCCTTCTCACCGATCAGTTGGCCGCCCAACCGTTCATACAAAGTCCGCGATGGGTTCTGCGCCAGTGTCCACAGCATCAGCGAATTGCAGCCTTCCCGCTGTAGATGCGTCGTGACTGCTGCGATGAGGCACCGACCGATTCCCTGGCGCTGGTATGCCCGGCGCACATGCACTGCCACCAACTCGCTCTCATACGGTGGGAATTCATCGGGATCGGGTCTGCCGAGTGCATAGCCTACAATTTCACCGGTGTCCGTCTCGGCCACGTAGAGGACATCCGCAGATTCAGCAGAGAGCAGATCGCGCCAATCCTGTGTTTCTTCTTCGTAGGTAAAGTGCTCCAGATACGGTTGGGGAAAAATGCCCGCGTAAGCCGTGCGGTAGCTGTCAACCTGCACATGCGCGATGCCCGCGCTGTCTTCTATGGTAGCCTTGCGTATGTTCATCTCGTCATTCTATCACAGATTTCTTGCCGTCCGCCTTGCAGATTTCGCGGACAACGTCTTTCCCGGACACCGCCGCCATAGGCACACCGAACCCTTTGACCCATAAACCGGTCATATAGAAATTATCCAGTCCGGGCAACGCATATTGAGGCTTCATCACCATGTCCGCGCCGATCTCTTTGGTCATCATGAAACCCAGCGAGGCTTTCCAGGTATGCACGTAACGGAGCGTCGTGAACGGCGTAGCCACATCACTGACCTCAATCTGCGCCGAAATGCCAGGCAATATCTGTTCCAACTGCGCGATTGTGGTCTCCAGTATCTTGCGTTTCTCGGCCTTGTATGCCTCAGTCGCATAGCCGAATTTTTCCCACCAGACCAGTTCGGACGGATACAGTACCGTGATCACCGTCTTTCCGGCCGGCGCCAGGGTCGGATCATACGCGAAGTGCTGGTACCACACTTCCTGGCACATCTGCCCGGCTAGCTCGAAAGACGCTGCCGTCTGCGCTTTGACGGCATGCGGCGTACCGGACATATCGCGATTCACCCCCAGCGACACCTGGATGAATGGCGGAAAGAGGGGCTGCGTTGCATAGCGTTCGCGCAAAGCTGACGGCGTGGATCTGTCTTCAAGCATATCAAAAAGCGTCGCGTGCCCGTCGGCAGCCGAAATGATGATGTCGGCCCTTTCGACGGTCCCGTCGTCAAGTTCGATGCCCGTCGCCCGCCCATCCTGTACCTCGATGCGCTTGACCTTTTTCTTGTATTCGATTTTCCCGTTCAGGCCCAAGAATGTGCGCTCGATCGTCCGCGCCAACGCCAAAGAGCCACCCTGTGGATAACCGGTACTCTGGATGTGCATGCCCGCCAGAAAGAAGAACAGGCTCGTGCAGGCGAAGTCCGGGTATGTAAAAAGATCGGTCAGCGCGTAGCGAATAAGGGGATCGTTGTAGCGTGCGGCATACTCGGCCATATTTATCGATCCATACTTCTTCAGGAGTGGGATCGCCCGCAGGATGCCCACCGTTCTGGCCATCGACCGTAAAGGATTTTTGCCGGTAGCCTGAATGAAGGGGACGTGCCGTTTTATCGCCGTACAGAGCGTCTTGATCTCGTGCGCATCGGAGGGAGACAGAGAGAGCAACTCCTGTTCCAACTTGTCGGCATTCGTGTAGAGATTTAACGTTCGTCCGGCTGTGTCTCGGAAGGTGTGGAAAATATCATGGTGAATCATTTTCGTATAAGGGACGACGCCAAGCTCCTGCCACAGGCTGTAATAGTCGTGCGCGGGAGAGGATCCCATAAGCTGGACGTAATGCAAGCACCCCTCAAAGGTGAACTTTCCACGCTGCCAGGCAGTGCACATGCCGCCCGGCACGGTATGCGATTCGTAGATGGTCGCCGCATAGCCATTTCTGCGTGCGTAGACCCCCGCCGACAATCCCGCGATTCCCGCTCCGATGATGATGACCGATTTCATAGCTCCTGTTCCCCCTTTTATTCTGGCGCGATCTCCTGCAAGACAAATCAGGATTTTCGAGAATAGTATACCAGCCGGGCGTCGACATTGCCTATCTATTCTCTATCAATAGGCTAATAGTTGCCTGCAAGAAATTTGCCCGATTGCCACCTTCTTACCTTTCTCAAAGCCCATCCTGACAATCAACACTTTCATTATGATATATTGATGTATAATTGGGATACAAGTCGGTAAGAGGATAATCGATGTTACAACAAATTACCATTCAAAGTCGGGCCAGCAGGCCACTTAAACCGTTAGTGGAAGTCGCCATCCGCAAGCAATTGACATCGCTGCGTCACGGCATCGCTCGCACGCGGCAACAACTGGCGGCATTTGAAAACCGTTTTGGGATGAGCACTGCCGAAATGGAGCAGCGCCTCCAGACCGGTGAGTTATCCGAAACACTTGCCACCATTGACTGGTGCATGGAACTCGCTGCCTTACGCCTGTTGGAAGAACAATACACGGCCCTGAACGAGGCACGTATTGATTGAAGACTATTTCAAATCATTGCTAGACTTGCTCACACCACTGCCTTCAGTAGAAAATCCGCAAGTCATCTTTGAGAAACGAGCCGAAATGGTCGGCTTCATTCGCGGCGAGATTACCTTCACGGACGGCTCAATGTTGCATTTTCGTGAATTAGTGGACTTGCGCCAGCCCATGCGGACAATCATGTATGCTTACCACTATCAAAATCCCGAAGGCGCCTTGATATTCCGTTACGACAACACAGCGCACCACATGAATGTCACCACATTTCCCCACCACAAACACACTGCCGACGGCAACATCGTCTCAGTCCACGATGTGCCGGGGCTGGAAGCCGTGTTACGCGAAATCGAAGTGCTCAGGCTACCATCGGAGGAAGTTTGAGCTGTTACCACCCACAACCCGCAACTATTTTATAGGAGAACACAATGCAAAAACAGTTACAAGCACACATCACCCGCCTCCAGGCTGCCGGCGCGCTCTACGTGGATGCGCGTTGGTATCCCGTCGAGGAAAACAACGATCTGATGATGTGGAACGGCAACCTGAAAGACGCCTCGGCCTCCCGCGAAAGCGGCGTGGGCGTCCGCGTGCTGTACAAAGGCGCGTGG
>JAFGSL010000071.1 GCA_016934645.1 Anaerolineae bacterium | reverse complement strand
GGTTATGGGAAATGGTCAAACAGCGCTTAGGTTTATCCCTGGTCATTTCTATTCCTGGAGGCCTTTGATTGCGATCTACTGATAGTGAATTCCTAACCGTAAATCCGTTGAGATAAATCACCAGGGAGGAGAGAAAAAATGGTTTACGCGAGCTTCTGGAAACGATTTTTTGCTTATCTGATTGACAGTGTGATTGTGGGACTCATCGCTGGCGTTCCAGCAGGATGTCTGGGCGGTCTAGCCCCGATGTTTATAAGCGACATGGACGAAGAGCTATTCGTTTTTGCGATCGTTATCATCGCGTTTATCGGCGTGATCTGGGCTCTTATCGCCAGCACCCTGTACTTCGCCATCATGTGGTCACGCAGCGGGCAAACCTTGGGCAAGAAGTGGCTCGGTATTAAAATTGTGACCGCTGATTGGAACCCGCCTTCCTTCTGGCGTTCTGTGGGACGTGCCGTTATCGGGTACTGGTTGAGCAACCTGGTCTTCGGCCTGGGCTTCCTGTGGATGCTGTGGGATGACTATCAACAAGGTTGGCACGACAAACTGTTCGGCACCTATGTAATCGAAGCATAGGCATTATTAGACAGGATTCACAGGATGTACAGGATAGAGAATTTTTCTAATCCTGAAAATCCTGTCTAAAAAGTAAACCCGTAAATGTCACTCGACGCGCAAGACCTTCGCCCCGCGAATCTTGCGCGTCTTGAGTTCAATCAGGGCTGTGTTTGCCTCTTCCAAAGCAAACTCTTGCACTTCCGGCTTGATGCGCATCTCAGCCGCCAGGGCCAGAAATTCGGCCACATCCCTGCGGACAACATTGGCTACGCTTTTGATCTCCTTCTCCATCCACAGGTGGATGGGATAATCTAGGCGCAGCAGCGCCTCTTTATCCACGTCTTCTTTGCGAATGGCGTTGATGACCAACCGTCCACCGGGCGCAAGATGCTTCAAGCCCTCGACGACCGGCTTCCAGACGGGCGTGGTGTCGATGGCGCAATCCAGCTTCTCCGGCGGCTCCTCGGCGATGTCGCCGGCCCAGACCGCACCAAGCTCCCTGCCGAACGCGCGTTCCCTTGCGCTTCTGGCAAAGACGAAGACCTTGACATCCGGGTAGCGATAGCGCACCATCTTCAGGACAAGGTGCCCGGAAGCCCCGAACCCAATCAGGCCAAGATTCTGCCCATCCTGGATACCCGTCAACCGCAACGAGCGATAGCCGATCGCGCCAGCGCACAGCAACGGCGCGGCCTCGGCATCGGTGAAAAACGAGGGGATGCGGTAGGCAAAGCCTTCCGACACAGTCATATACTCCGCGTACCCGCCGTTGACATCTCGCCCCGTAGCCTTGAAGTCCGCGCACAGATTCTCGTTGCCGGAGCGGCAATAGGTACATTTCCCACACGCCGAGTAGATCCAGCCCACGCCGACCCGCGCGCCAATCTCGAACGCCTCAGCGCCAGGTCCGCACCCTACGACCTCCCCCACAACCTGATGCCCCAGCACGACCGGCAAATGCGGTGGCGGTGTGCGCCCCTCGATCTCGTCTAACTCGGTGTGACACACCCCACAGGCCGAAACCCGCAGCAGCATTTCCCCCATTCCCGGGACGGGGTCCGGTAACTCCGCCAGCGTCAAGGGGGTTTGATCTTTAGTGAGATCGCAGAGCTTGGATAGTACCATAGCTTTCATAACAAATCCTCCACTTACCTTCTCTGAAAACAAACCGCGAATCTCGCCAATCCACACAAATCTACCATCATTCGTGAAAATTCGCGTGACTCGCGGTTAAGTTTACAGCGGTGACACTTACACTCAATGACTAGATTCAGACGAACGCTGAACTAGTGGCAAATAGATCTTGTTAATAGCAATGCCTGGAGGTACAGGAACGACAGGGACCTGATCCTCTTGTTCACGTTGTGGTTCATCCATAGCAAGCTCAAAGGCCATACTCGCGCTGGGGTTCACACTGACAGTAACCTCGTAATATCCCACATCAGCCTGGTCGGTGTTGAGCACAAATTCGATATTGCCAGATTCATCGGTGAAGAGCGTCTGAATCACGTTACCGTTGATGGAAACCATCGCTGTGCTGTTCGGTGGGTAGTTCGAGCCCGTGAGCGTGAAGAAACTGCCAGGGCTGCCGGTCGTGTAGTTGATGTCCAATTCAGGGGTGAACGGACTGTCCCAATAGTAGGTCTCCGGGTTGAGCAGTTGCTCATCGCCTGTCGTGTCATCGATTGGATAACCAGCATCATAATTGTGCAGGCCGTTTTTCATAATGACCGGCTGTGGGACCTCACCCAGGTAGCCAATCATGGGGAGTTGCTGTGCCCAGATATCGAGGATTTCCCGGAACAAAGCATTGCGCTGTGTTTCACTCGGTTCCACTCTGATTTCGTCCCATTTGCTCCAGATATCGCGGATCCAGTGACCTGCCGGCGGCTCCTCGGCGATGGGGTTTGTGGGATCGTTGTACCACGCGCCCCACGCCACTGCCCATGGTCGATCCAGTTGTGTACCGCGGAAGATGATCGCACCGCTGACGATAGGCAGTATCGTGCGGTCACCGCCCCACCAGGCGGCTTCGATCTGGTTGTTTTGGTAATGCTCGGTATAAGTGGCACGATCCACATATTGGTAAGTTGCTTCAACGCCGACGGCAGCGTAATACTGGATGACCTGTAGGACAGCTTTTCCATCCGCTGAGGTGGCCTCTGCAGTGCCTTCAATGGTGAAACTAACCCTTTCGCCGCTGCTATCCTTCCATAAGCGATACCCCGCCCCATCCTTCACAGTATAGCCGGCATCGTCCAGCAAGGCATTGGCCTGTACGACGTCATAGGCAATATAGGCGTTTGACAATGTGGAGTAATACTGTGGCGATGTACTGAGGGGGCTATACTGACGGGGTATAGCCAAACCGTTGTAGAATTGATTATTCAGATAGGTGCGATCTACAGCCAGGGACAGCGCTTTACGTACTCGCACATCCTGGAAAAAGTCGCGGCGGCGTGTAGTGATAAGTGTGTCCGGCTCCAAAGGTGCAGTCATATTCAGTTGGAGGGCCACATGACTGGAGTTGACCCCCAAGACAACATGGTACCCTCCGGCAGCTTCATACGCCTTGTAGTCGTTGTAGTAAGCAATATTCGCGTGGCGTGCCTGAAAATCGATAGCGCCACTCTGGACCCACGCTATAAACTCGGCATCTACAGCAAAGAGATTGTGAGTGATACTATCGACATAGGGTAGCTGGTTGTCATCGACATCCACACCGTAGTAGTAGGGATTGCGCTCCATCACAAACAGATTTTGATCGGCGGTATTCTTGGCCAACCATGGCCCGAGCTGGGGTCTACTCGGGTTTAAATACCACATATCCCGGTTATTCAGATAATAGTCGCCCCAACTTGCATAGCCGGCCGCAGCCGCCTCAGCCTCCAGCGCAACTGGTTCGCTGGCAAAGTCGATGTGGTATTGCCGCATATAGTGGCTGGGACAGAGCAAATCGGTACTCCGGGCAAGGTTATAAATAAACAGCACATTGGGCTGGCTGAAGCTCATGACAACCGTCTGTGCGTCCGGGGCTTCCAGTGTCATCACCTCGCCGTCGGCGGTCCACCGGGAAGGAGGCGTAGCGTATAGGCGCGTGTCGGTCAGCACATTTTCATACCACCACACGAAGTCGGCACTGGTGAAGTTCGCACCATCGGACCATTTGGTACCCTCGCGCAGGTGAAAAGTCCACACGCTGGCATCGGCATTAGGTTCCCATGATTCACAGAGATGAGGGATCAGGTTCAGGTTGCTATCGTACCAGACCAATGAATGGTCAATCATCTTGGTGGGTCCCCAGCGGTCGGATACGCCCTTGAAAGCGCGGTTCATCACGTTGTCGTACTTGCCGGTCTGGTGTAGCACGGGAATGACGCAGGGATTGATGGGCAGCCGCTCTTCGACCGGAGGTAACCTACCTTGTCGCACCAGTTCAGCCAGCATTGGCGCTTCGTGGTAGGTCTGTGCTGAGGTAAAGGCCGCTGGTTGTCCATTTACGACTTTGTCCGTGCTATGGTAGCTTTCAGCCTCCACCGTTACGCCCGTGATGACATTAGCCCTCGTCGCCACAATCCCGGCAGCGGTGACTGCGGTCAAGTGCAGAAACTCACGACGAGACATCTTACGCTTGTTCTGGTGCCCTGGATTCATCTTTTCTTCTCCTTTCGCGAATCGGCGACTCGCACTACAGAATCAATAGACGGAAACTTATTCTTTTACAGTCCCTTAGCACTGTCATCATGTGAGTCAGTCATGGTGGCTGCTGAGATTGGACGGCAATGAACATTATTTTACCTCCACAGATTTATTACTCAGAATGAGAGGCAGATAGACCCGCTCCATCGATGCGGAATGGATGATGGTTTGTTGATAAACACCCCCTTGCACCACATCAGGGGGCAATGTCGAGGCTGTAGGATAAGCCATCGTCAATGACTCGGCTGGCATCCCACCGGTCGTGCCCACATACACAATTGTACGTTCATCTGCTGCCGCAATGGCAAGATCCTGGATCGTCAAATTGCCTAGCACTCCGCTCGCAGGTGTCCAGGAAACACCCCCGTCTATGCTGCGGAAAAGTCCCTGTGCTGTGCCTGCGTAAAGGATGTTAGTCGCCAGAGGATCAATGACCAGATTACCTCCCCACCAACTAACGTTCTCCCCCAAACCAACACCATGCCAGAGATTGCCACCATTGTCTGACCTGTAGATCGCTGCTTGCATGGTGTCGGTCAACCAAGCCGCTGCATAGAGGGTCTGGGGATGATCGGGATCAATCGCCAGAGCGACCACCGGAACGTGTCCCATCCCTTCCATAATCGGTGTCCAGGTTTGCCCGCCATTGGTACTGCGAAAAACCCCCAACCCGGAGCTGCGATCCATCGGGTCTGCCTGGTCGCCTGTTGCTAAATACACGATCTGGCTGTCCAGAGGATCAACCGCAATGGTGGAGGCAATGCTAATTGGGTATCCCACCGTAATTTCTTCCCAGTTTGCACCATAATCCGAACTGCGAAAAGCGACACCGATATTCTGATCATGGCTGAAAGCTTCGCCGTTGCGTCCACCTGCATAGATGACAGATGGTGCTGAAGGCGCAATAGCGATAGCGTCGATGTGATGGTGATACGTAATCGGCATCGGCACGAATTCCCAATCTGCGCCACCATTTGGATTGCGATAAATACCGAATACTGACCCCACATAGGCGGCTGAAGGGTGTTCTGGATCGACAGCTACAGCAAAAGCTGCTGGGAAGGCCATGTCCAACTGACTCCAGCTATGTCCTGCGTTGTTGCTCATATACGCTCCGGCGTGTTCGGCAGCGACGTAGAGAATCTCTGGACGAATCGGAGAAGCGGCCATATCATCAACACCCAACGCCGTAATACCGTTCGTCGATAGATACCAGTTCTGCCCCTTGTCGTCACTTTTCCATGTGCCACTGGCGCCACCGCCCAGATAGACAGGAGCATCGCCGGTGAAATCATAGCCTAGTGTGTTCATCCAGTCGCCTTTTCGTTCCCCCAATGACGACCAGGTTGCGCCACTGTCAAAGCTGACCTCCATCAATGTGCCTGCCATCATACTGGCATATATGGTACCCGAAACCTGCGTAGAAAAAGCAAGATCGGTAATGTGATCATTATCCTCTGCTCCGATATTCATTGGTAACCATGTGTTCCCGCCATCGGTGCTGCGATACCCGGGTGTTGTTTCATGCCAGCGACTCAAAACCACTATATCGTGCGCAAAAGGATGTACTGCCAGGGCTTGTGCGGGATGGTTGGTGTCAGCCAGTGGTAGACCTTCGCTGCGTTCCAGCCATAGTTCCCCACCATCTTCTGTCTTGTACACCAGTCCGTTGTCCAGGCCGGCGTAGACTACATCCGAATTTGTGGGGTCGACGACGACCCACCGCACGGTCATATCGGCCGGCAACCCATTGTTCCGGTCATCCCACGTTGTTCCCCCATCGAGTGAACGTCGCACGTGCCCCCATAGAACGACCCAAAGGCAGCGATCATTCAGGGGATCGGGCGTGAATGACCACACGGCATCATATTCTGTCGGGACTTTCTCCCAGGTTTCGCCTGTGTTGTCGCTGCGCCAGACGGAACTTCCCCAGTGGTAGAGCGTATATGTCGGCGCTGGGCCATATGCGATCCCGCTGGCGGACGCATTATAGTGTACCAACTGCCAGCTTGCACCACCATCCAGAGTGCGGAACACGCCCACACGACCAGCAACGGCAAAGGCAGTTTGGCTCGTCACTGGACTGACAGCAATGTCGTTGATCGTTCCCCCATACGGTCCCCCGGTCGTCCACACACCAATGGCTTGTTCCACGGTGAAAGCATTGGCCATCCAACCGTTACTTCCGTCGGGATTGACCACCGTCAAGGTATAGACGCCAGCATCCAATCCCCATGGCACGACAGCCGTGAGTACGGTTGTGCTGACCCATTTAGCCTGCTCCAACAAGATGTCGTCGAGAAATACTTGCGGCGACTGTATGACAATCGTTCCGGTTAGCTCAGCCATAAAGTCAGAGCCGCTGATAACCAGCGGCGTATCCACATTATTCGGGGCGGAATCAGGCGTAACAGAGGTGATTACCGGCATTGCCAGCCCGGTCGCTGATGCGACTTCGGATACACGATGATCAGCCGCGTCCAAAACCCAGTTCATACCTGAAACGATACACAACGCTATACCTACAGCGCTAACCAGCATATACAGTCGCTTGATCATAGTGGTTGCCTCTCCTTGAGTGGTTGCCTCTCCTTGAGTGGTTGCCTCTCCTTGTCAGGCACAATGACTTTTCTGGTGTTTCCTTCTCAACACAATCCGCCCACCAGTGCGATGCCGGCGGGCGGATGTAATGTTATCGTTATAATCGGGGATATCAGTGCACCAAAGACATAATCCCAGGTGATTACGCACACGAACATGCTTTTTGAATGTACCTCTTATAGTATACCGCAGTTTTCAGTAAATCAACAGGGAATTTTGACTGGCTCATTGTTCTCCTCACACCGCCAAGATACAGGTGTTATATCACAAATTACCCAGCACGATTCGAATGTTAATGTGCTATTCTGTGTCATTAATGCAAATTACTATACCGCAATTTTAGAACCAATGTCAAAAATGACAAGGCTCAAGTGTCGATCAACGTTGCGTCACCTTGCCTCGCCCATATCCCCATGCCACAACCATCGCATCTCCTCGCACGTCTCTAGCAGCGCGGCGATACGCCCATCCTGCATCACGATGATGTGATCAGCGCAGCGATGGGCGACATTACCTGATGCCTAGCCGTTCCAGGAGGTCGCGGCACAATTCAGCACAGTATTTGATGGGCGGTTCATCCGGGCGGTGTGAGTCGGAACCCGCGCTGATCAGTAAATCATGGCGCTGGGCATACTCTCGATACACCGCGGACAAACGTGGCTCCCCCATCTACAATAAGTATAGTCACATTATGGTGTGCGTCAATAATAACTGCGCGGCTTTACGATAGAGCGCCTGCCGGGGTACACTCCAGCAGGCGCTCGCTAAACGAATAAAACTACTCACTCAGCGACTACACGCGATTATTGGAGTTCCTCAATCGCTTGCTGAGCCTTGACGTTCAATTCTTCCAGCAAGGTGGGAATGTCATCCGGGCTACCCTGGAGGATAGCATTGAAGGAATCGCCCACATCGCGGCGGACGGTGGTCCAGGAGGCCCAGGCCGGTTCGGCCTTGCCGTAGTCCAGGAAAGACAGACCATAGGACCAAATCGCGTTCTCGGCACCGTAGGCTTCGACCAGCGGGAGCGTGTCGGAGCGCGTGGGATAGTAGGCGCTGCCTTCGATCCACTTTGCCTGCGCTTCAGGAGAAGTCAGGTATTTGAGGAAAACCCAGGTCGCCATCATGCGCTGCGGGTTGGTGTTGGCG
>JAFGSL010000567.1 GCA_016934645.1 Anaerolineae bacterium | reverse complement strand
TATTCGGCTCATTCCACACCTCGATCGGCCAGGTGACCACTTCCTCGCGGCCATACCGCTCGATACAGTGCTGCAACAAGGCTTTGATGAGATCGGCCCATTTTTCGTAGGAGACAGGAGGTGTCACATTGCCTTTCCAGTAGAAGATCGCCTGTTCGCCCGTCTTCAGCTTGTCCGGCATAAATCCCAGTTCCAGGAATGGACGGATGTTGAGTTCGAGATAGGCGTCGATAATCCGATCCAGATAGGTGAAATTGTAAAACGGATGCGTCTCCCCATCCATCTCAAGTTCTCGATAAATGCCGACATCATCGCAAAACAGGCCATGCCCTCGGATATGGCGGAAATGAATGGCCTCCTGCACGATCTGTAAATGGTCAAGGTATTCCTTTTGCAGTGCCAGCCCCATCCTGCCGGTTCCGACGCAATAGGTTGCATTGTTTTTGAAAGGCGTTTCTGAAACCGGGACTTCTACCTTTTTTGTCATATCGAACCTCCTTATCTGTAAACATGCAAGCGCTCCCACGCCCTCCAGTCGGGCAAAAGGCGGTCGAGCTGATAACAAGTCCGTCCCTGTGCTGGACGAGATGCAGGTAGCCATCTACCAGGCGGTCGTGGACTGAAATCATAACCGAACAGCAATGCTCCGCACCGGAAATCGGCGCGGGGCATTGTATGTTTATTCCACTTCGACCTTTATGTCAATTCCAAGTTCCGAGGCCTTGGTGCAAATGAAATTCACAAACGCCGAAGATGTCACCAGCATGAACTTGGCATCGGAAAATAAGGGACCGATGCTATCTTCAGTCAAAGCGTGCCGTATACCACCTTCATCGCTTGTATATCCATAAAGCTTCAAAAGCGCTTGCTCAAATGCGGGATGGATAGTTCTCCTATTCTTGATTACCTTGATGCAATCCGCAAGAGTTGCGTTGGGCATACCAGCAAGAGTTTGACAGGCAGCTTCCACAGCAGAAATCGACTCCTTGATGGAATTTCTATAATCGGGATGCTTTCGATCAGACAACAAATCGAGCGCTCTAGAGAGATGAGAACGTGACGCTCTAATGCTGTGGTCAAGTGCTGATTCAATTGCTTCAATTTCATATTCATCTGTGATTTCAACAACTTCGTCATCAACAATCCGATAAGCAGAATTTTCATCCTGCATAAATTTGTTCAAAATCATCACGAGTTGCTCTCTCCATCGTTCGGGTATCCGCTTTATAAGAAATTCAATCAGATCGTATGGTTTCCACCATTCTTCTTCATAGAAATGAGAACGAATGATTTGGTATGATGACCGTGAGTAAGACGGATCAAAATCTGGCATCGTATCAATCGGCCACTTGAAATAGTTTAGCCAAATCAATGAGACAACGTCCTCAACTATCTTGCTGTCGTCAGACTTATATGGTGACCATCGATCCCAAAGAACAAGTTTTAGGCCGCTCCATAGACGGTTACGGAGGTCATCGTCAATTGACTCCCTCTGAATCGTCTTTGACGCGGATCTGATTCCTTTGCGTTGTGAAAATAATGTCATTGCTATCCCCTTATCGAACCCGGGACAAGATGGACTCTACACCTGTAAGCTCACGCCATTGTCCTTGCTTCGTCACATTGAAAATTACTCCAAAAATCACCACGGCGCATACCAAGAACAGCGCTTGATTAAGCCTCTCCGAAACAAATCGTGTTTGCCAATATTATTCAGAATCGATTTCGAGTAGGGTCACCCCGAAGGGCTCAACCGCGACGGTCCATTCGAGCGTATTCGCCGGTGTGGCGACGCGCTGCACAGAAACATCCAGCTCCATGTGGCGGCGCAAGACATCCAGGTCAGCGGGGAGGATGTGCAACGGCGACCCCATGGCCACCCAGGCGTCGTAGGCGCTGCCATGCTCGCGATCAAAGCGCGTCGTCTGCACACGGGCAGACGATCCCACGCCATCCAGGTGAAGGGTAAACTCACGCGAGGGCCGGATATTAAACAGGTCGTAGATTTCGCCCGGCTTCGCGGCAGCCAGCAAACGGCTGTCGTTAGCGTCGTCGCGATAGTGGCAGTAGTTCCACAGCAGGACGACCAATGTGCCATCCGGCCGCCGGGTGACCGCGTAGCCATCCCCTTCGGCCAGCGTTTCATCGCCCAGGCGCGAAAGGAACCAGTACCCGTGATACGATGCCTTTTTCAACCCCTGGACGTTGACCAATCCAAACCCGCCGTGGAAGGGGGTATCGCCCACACGACATTCCTCGAAGATGTCGCTGACCACCCAAAACGAGAGCGAATCCATCAGACCACGCGCCCGCCAGTTGTTGTCCACGATGAAGGCAGCCTCGAAGGCAGTGTCGTGCACGGGATCACGCGGGCTGGGGCTGGAACTCCACTCGGTGTAGTGGCGCTCGACGTTGGGGAAAGCCGAGTCGCGCAAAAGCTGATCGCAACCGCGCGCATCCACCAGCAGGCGGTCGGGGCCATCCCACGTCATGTAGCCGCGCCCTTCCAGGTCAACCGGATAGCGGGTTGGGTACGGATGCGCAGAGAAGAAATCGAGCGGCAGGTCGCGTTCGGCGCACACCGCCAGGAATTCCTTGCCCCACGGCGGCTCACCCACAGCATCGCCAAAACCGTGGCTTGACGGCCCACCGACTCGGAGTTGGGCGTCAACGCGCTTGATCACGCGAACGGTGTGCGCGTAAAGCTCC
>JAFGSL010000566.1 GCA_016934645.1 Anaerolineae bacterium | reverse complement strand
TCACAGCCCACAACACCAGGTAGAGCACAACTTTGCCACATCCCCCACCCTTTTCGGTCTGTGCGACGGGTTGTGGCCGCATTGCGGAGCGCAGTTGCGGTCGCACCGGCTGCGGGCCTTTTTGACGCGGTTGTGGGCCAACGGGAGCGGGTGGCGGCGGTGGCGGTGGCTGAATCGGCGGCTGTGCAGCCCGCCATTGCCCGTTTTCGTAGACAAACCACTGTCCGGTGCGTTCTTGCGGCATCCACAGCCGTCCCCAGGCGTCGGTCACGCGCAGCAAGTTCAGTTCCGCGCGGTACTGCTCCGGTGTAATCGTGCGCTGATGGCGCCGATCCTCCAAAGATTGAAAACGTTGTTGAGCTTCGTTGAAATCCATTTATACCTCAATCAATAATGTACATACCACAATACGCTGTGGCCGGTCTCCGACCGCGCCACCAACGGGCACGGTCAGAGACCAACCGAACACAATTCTTAAGATGTGCGAGTGATCAAGTCCGCCGTGTAGGCCATCGCTACATCCACCACGCCGCGCACGGTGGTGGTGAAGACGACGACCTGATCCCCAAAGCAGAAGCGCGGGTGCGGATCGATGTGGTACTTCGCACCGGTGTAGTTCGGCATCTCCGGGTTGTCCACCAGGCGCACGCTCTTGCCTGTCTCGCGGTTCAGGAAGTTCACCGTCGAAGGGCAGCCCCGGTAAAAGCGTGGATTGGCATCGCCGATGAGATACTGCCCCGTCACGCTGCTATGCGAATGCCAGCGCCCGCCCGGGAAGGGGATTTCCTCGACGGCCCCCGTAGCGATGTCCACCCGCCACACGCCCACGTCGCTCTTGATGCAATACACGTGCTGCCCGTCGGGGTCCCACCACTCGTGCGTGAGGCGCGTAGGCGTTGGCATAATCGGATGGGGCTTCTCGCCGCGCCGGATAAGCCATAGGCGATCGATAATGCGAAAGCGCAGACCGGTTATAGGGTCAGGATGGTTCTCCTCGGCGAAGAGCACGCAGTTGGGATCTGTGGGGCTGAACTGCGCGTGATTGTGGTTGCGCTGGAACGTGTGCCACAGCTCGAAGTCGCTGCCATCCACAGGCAGCGCGCCGAAGAGGAATTGCAGGCCCACCGACGCGTCAATGAAGAACGCCCTGCCATCCGCCGACTTCGTGAGATGGGTCGCCACGCGCTCGATGGGGCGCATCAGCGTCAGCTCCTCGGGCAAGCGATTGACCAGTGTGGCATCATCGTGAGGCTGCGGGCCGCGCCGCCAGACCGCATCGCCCATGCCCCAGTAGACGTCACCCGTTTCATCGGCTACAAAGGGCGAAGCGTGGTTGAATTGCGTATCGGGGAAGTGGCGTACCTCCTGCGTCGCAAAATCCAGCACGCCGAGTGTGCGCCCTTGCCCTGCCGTTCCCGATGGCGGGAACGCGCAGTAGAACCACCAGTAGCGCCCATCTGCCGTTATGCTGTTGTTGACGAAATAGAACGCCTCCTGCACCGGCGCGACCTTTTGCGTCAGAATGTAGCTCGTCACCCCGGAATCCGGATCGGTCCAGGGGGTAAACAATTTCGATTTAGCCAGTTCGATCATCGTAGTCTCCTCCAAAAAAGTTGCAGGTTGAAGGTTAAAAGTTGGAAAACCGGTCAACCCGTTAGGTCAAAGTTTACCGCAGAACAGGACAGAAACAAGCAGAGGAAAGGCTGTACGAGAAGTGTCCAGGCTTTATCACGGACCTGTCACAATCACAGCGTAGGATAGAGCATAGATCAGACTACCCGACTAACGACGATCAGACTGTTTTTGAGGAGGAAACCTATGCAGCAAAAACGCGTTCTCTTTATAGCTTTGGTACTGTTCGCCGTGTTTCTCTTGGCCGGATGGGCGGTCAGCGATGATCCTCAACCCGCCGCCGAAGCCGGTTCCATCAGCGTGAGTGGCGAGGCGGAAGTCCGCATCATGCCCGATGAGGTTATCTTGCACCTGGGCATCGAAACGTCGGATAAGGTTCTTGCAACAGCGAAAAACCAGAACGACCAAATCGTCGCCAGAGTGCTGGCGCTGGCAGAGGAGTACAACATCCCGCCGGGGCACGTCCAGACGGATTACCTTCACATCGAGCCGCGCTACAACGACGGCTACACGCAGCGCGAGTTTGTGGGGTACTTCGTCCACAAGACGATCGCCATCACGCTGCGCGACCTGACGAAATTCGAGGACCTGCTCAGCGATCTGCTGGAATCCGGCGTGAACTACGTCCACAGCATCGACTTCCGCACCACCAACCTGCGCAAATATCGCGATGAGGCGCGCGAACTGGCACTACAGGCTGCCCGCGAGAAGGCCACCGCGATGGCTACGACGCTGGACCAGAAATTGGGCGCACCGCGCAGCATCCAGGAGGAGGCCAACGCCTGGTGGTCGGGTTACGGCAGTGGCTGGTGGGGACGCTGGGGTGGAATGACGCAAAACGTGATCCAGGAAGTCAACGGAGACTACGCGAGCTTCGACAGCAGCCTCGCGCCGGGGCAGATCAGCGTCACGGCGCGGGTAGCGGTGAGTTTTGCGATGACGGCGAAGTGATTGACCTTTCGGTCAATCACTTCGCTCACGAAACCTCACAGGACCTTTTCCGGCTCCGATCCCACACGGTTGACCGCGACGAGTTGAAGACCCAGATCACGCAGTTTGTCCAGCATCCCATACAGTGCCGACTGGTCCACCACCGGACCGGCGAGTGTTGTCGTGCCATCCGGGTTGTGGGTCAAGGTCATGTTCTCGAACCAGTCCGACCACTGTGAATCTAGATGGCCCTGGATGTGGATCTGGTATTCGTCTGGCTTGCGCGTCTTCTGTCTCATAACGTCCATCATACCCGCAAATCCGGCGCGCGTCATCTATCAAAAGATAGATTGGGCGGTTGATTTAGGAGGAAATTATAGCAAATGCAAGTCTCTGGCACGGGCAATGGCTTCGGTGCGGCGCTTGACGCCTAACTTGCCGTAGATGTTGTGGACATGCGTTTTGACGGTGCCGACGGTCACAATCAGTTCCTCAGCAATCTGGCGATTGGAAAGACCGTCGTTCAGCAAGCGCAACACTTCCATTTCACGCTCACTCAAGGGTTCGATCAAGCCGGAGGGCAAAAACGGCACAGTGACTTCCGTAGTGTAGTCGGGAAAAGCATCCAGCAACCGGTCCGCGTGAGCAATCAGACGAGGGGTGCGCCACACATCGCGTTGCGCACCCAGCCGCAGCAATTCAGCCAACGGCGGTCCTTCATCCAAAAAGATGCGCGTATATCCCTCCGGTTCAGCCAGGACAAGCGCCTGATGCAGCGCAGACAAAGCCTGCGCCAGATCGCCTCGAACATGATAGGCAAGTGCTTGCAGAATCAACGCTTCGATCTGCCAACCCACGGCGCTCCTGCCCCGTGCCTCCTGAAGCTGCCGTGCCAGAAAATCGAATAGCGCGGGCAGATCGAACAACGGCTGACCGGCGCGTTGGCGGTGTTGGGCGATGATCAGGCGCGCCAGGACAAGCCGCGACGTCGTGTAGCGTTCGACGTCCAGCGTGATGTCCCACTCGCGCGCCCAACGCACGGCATCATCCAGGTGATCCGGGTTGTAGACCACCTGTTGCACCCACAGCCTAGCCTTATGCAAGGCAACGTGGGCAGCACCTTGATAGAACGACATACGGTATCCAGATGATGCATTAGCAGCACATAACTGCTCGATTCGGCGGAGTACCTCGAACGCCTCGGCCCCATGTCCCTGTGCCTGCTTCAAACGCGCCAGCGCAAAATGCCCTTCCAGACGCACGGAAGTGGCGGAGGTCAACGCAAGCAGCGCCAATCCCTGCGTCAACATACGTTCAGCAACGTCCAGATCATTCCATTCCACGTGAATGTGACCCGCCATCACGTGTAGCACGCCTGCAATCGGCGGCGAGTGCCCCAAGCGCCCGGCAGGAACAACCATAGACTGAAGCGCATCCTCACAGATCGATGCAGCTTCGTGCAAGCGTCCCTTGAAGCGGACGATCATCGCTTGCGAATACACGGCGCTGAACGCATTGAACAGATCGTCGCACGCTTCGCCCACCGCGCGAGCCATCGCCCAGGAGTGAGCAGCAGCGTCTTCGTCTCCCAATTCCCAATAGCACGTACCCAGGTTGAAATGGAGCGCGCTGCGAAACCACGAATTCCCATCCGAGAGACGCTCCAGAGCTTGTTGCGAAAGGGCGATAACTTCAGCCGGCGCTGCTCCGCGAAACCGGGCCAGATAAGCGCGGAACTTGAGGATAAAACCGGTCGCTTCCCTCGAAGATGCAGAGGCAGCGCTTGCCAGCCCACTTTCTGCCATATTTAGCCACGCTTCGGCTTGGGAAAAGGTCAGCGCCGACTGCTCCACGAGCACCAGACAACCGGCATAGACGGCACACAACAGCGGGCGGTCACGCAGCAGCGCTTCAGGTAGCGCCTTGAGCCAGGAGTAGACCAAGACAGTTTCGCTGCGATAGAAAAACGGCAACACGTGACGTTCGACGAGGGAGGTGGCATACGCGTCATCAGGGGCCGCCAGCGCACAGGCCACCGCTTCGGCAATTAGACCCTCCCTTTCATACCACGCACTGGCGCGCAGATACAGCGCCGCGATGGTTTCGGCGTCGGTAACCTGCCGCAGGCGATGGCGCAGCAGTTCCGCAAAAAGCCGGTGATAGCGATACCAGCCCCTTTCGTCGTCCAGCGGAATGATAAACAGATTGGCGCGCTCGAAATCGTCCAAAATAGCCTGAGCATCGACCTGCCCCGGCGCACTCTCACCCAGAACCGCGTCGCACAACGGCCCACTCAGGCGATCCAGCACCGCTGTTTTCATCAGAAACATCTGTATGGCTTCGGGTTGGCGGTTCAGCACTTCTTCGAGCAAATATTCAAGGATGTAGCGATGGGTGCCACTGAACGCTTCGATGAAAGCGGTGGAATCTGCGCACCCCCGTAGGGAAAGCGCCGCCATCTGCAAACCGGCGACCCATCCTTCGGTACACGCAGTCAAAGCCATTACGTCGGCGTTGGAAAGCGCCAGCCCCATCGTCTCCGCGAGAAACTGCCCGGCTTCTTCGGACGTAAAGCGCAGGTCATCCTGACGCAGTTCCAGCAAGTGACCGCGCCCGCGCAATCGCGCCAGAGGCAAAAGAGGATCGGAGCGGGTCGCGATCACCACGCGCATCTGTGCGGGGAGATGATCGAGCAAAAAATCGAGGGCCTGGTGAACCGGCAGGGCCGTGATCAGGTGATAATCGTCGAGTACCAGCGCCAGCGGACCGGCAACGCCATCCAATTGATTGACCACTGCCGCAACCATCACCTCCATAGACGGGGGTTGTAACGCGCGGAGTGCATCCAACACCTCCTCACCGATTGCCGGTTCCCGCGTTTGGAGCGCCGCGATCAGGTGCGCTGTAAAGCGCGCCGGATCGTTGTCCTCGTCGTCCAACGACAACCAGGCCGCCGGTTGCGCGCCTGCCCAGGCGCTCAACAACGTCGTTTTGCCATAACCGGCCGGCGCAGAGACGAGGATCAGCCGGTACCCGGCGCGCCAGCCTGCGTTCAATCGCTCCATCAGCCGCGCGCGCGCCGTCAATTCGGGCCGCGTCGGTGGGATGTGGAGCTTAGTCTTTAAAATCAGATTCGTACTCACGCCGGAGCAATCCATAGCACAACGTATCGGTAAAGCCGCCATCCGGATCGCGTTTGTCCTCCCGGATGCGCCCTTCCAACGTAAAACCACACCGCTCAGCCACCCGCGCGCTGCGGACGTTGGTTTCGTCGCAGTGAAGCGAAACGCGATGCGCCTGCAGGTGGTCGAAGACGAAAGCTAGGGCCGCCTTGGCCGCTTCGGTGACGTAGCCCCGCCCTTCATGATCGCAATCCGCAATGTAGCCAAGTTCGCATGCCGGCAGATGTCGGCCGGACACCCCGATGTAGATTTGCGCGACAAACGCATCGGTCTTTCGATCAAAGGCACCCCAAAAGAAAGAGGAGCCCTTCTCCCATTCGAACACCAGATCCCGGATGAGGTTTTCCGCTTCCACTTCATCGTTGATCGTCGTCAGAGGATTTTCAGCTTCGTAACGCGCGAGGTGCGCACGGTTGCGCAGTCCCACCACCAGGTACATCGGGCCATCGCCCGCCCGGTAGGGACGCAGATACAAGCGTTCGGTCTCAAGCCGTGTGGGCAGATCCCGTAACAGTTTCAATGCTTCATTAACTCCTTGGTAGGGCGAAGAATAACCATGGCCTTTTCTTGACAGAATCTTTCCAAGTCGGCACGATTGAAACGCAGGGGCAACCCATCGAACACGTGCATAATGAGGCGGACCATAACCGGATGGCGGCGCAGACGCAATACAAGAAAATCGGCGATCTGTGCCGGATTGGTGATAGGCTCAGCAATCGCGTCGAATTCACACTTGCGCACGCAGACGCGGACATTGGGATTAGCGCGGATGTTCTTGAACCAGTCGGCGTCCCGACCGCGCGCCGAAGCGATGTAGTATACACCATCCACTTCCTCAAACTGCAGTGGCGTCACGCGCGGCAAGCCGGACTTACGCCCGGTAGTAGTCAGCAACAGCACGATGCGGGTCGGCCCAATGCCGCGACGGTAGTTTGCGACCATGCGAGCATTCAGTGTTTTCATACGGTGGTAAATGGTTTTACCTGGCATCCAACACAACCTCTTTTTCACCTGAGATACATCAAGCGTTGTCCAGAAAGATGGGATTGGTGACGGCAAGCATCACACCGCTTTTGTCGCGCATCTCCACCGTCACCCAGTTGGCCTGATCGGGCGTCATCGACCAGGAGTGTACACCCTCGACGCCAGCGGGCAAGGCGTGCAGCAGTCTGCCGTTGACGATCACTCGCACGACAGCATCGGGAGGACAGTCGCGCCAGTGAACGGCGAAGGTTACTGGCTGCGTGACCGTGTCGCCCATCATCCAAGTTGTACCGTCGTCGCTCTGCGCCTCGAAAGCAAGCTGCGGACCGGCGCTCAGGTAGAGATGCCCCGCCAGCACGGCCTTGAGCAACGCCGCTTCCGAGAGCGCCTCGGCGTAGATAACGTTGTATCCAGGGCCGGAAGCATAATCGCGCAGGCCGTGCGTGTCCGATCCGGCGGTCGCCGCGAGACGCAGCCCTTGATTGAGCCAATCGTACCACAATGTCAGCGCCTTCTCGTTGTTGGAGTCGCAGCCCCACGGCCCGTTCCAGATTTCAACAACCCGCGCGTTGCCCGGCATCATCTCGCCGAAGCGCCAGGAACAGCCCGTGCAGCCGGGTTCGCCATCGGCGAGCGGATGCGCGATGACGAAGACCTGCGCGTTGGCGTAGGTCGCCGCCGCAATGCGCGCCATCTCGCCGTCGCCGGGATGTATCCGCCAATCGACCCATTCGCGCGCGCCCAGGCAGAGCGCGTGGCCCCAGTAGGTGGTCAGTTCCATCCCGCCCGCGGTCAACAAGGTTTCACTGACCGATGCGTCCATTTCAGGCAAGCCGGTGACAGTGTTGTGATCGGTGAGGAAGACGAAATCCAGTCCCGCGTCGCGCGCCATCTGAATCAGATCGGCGACGGCGAAATCGTGCGCGTCCGAATGATCGGAGTGGGTGTGCAGATCACCGCGATACCACCCCGGTTCAGAACGCGCCACCACGGTTGCACGTGCGCGCGGCGGAACGGACGCACCCGCCGCGCCCTCGGTGAGTGTCACATCGAGCGTGTAATGCACGGTCTCGCCCGGCATGATCATGTGCGTATCGACCTCCACGATCCACGTTCCGGCAGGCAATGGGCCGGGGAAATAGCCGGGCGTGGCTTCGCTCGCGCTCAGTGTGACGTGATGTTCGGTTCCGCTGCGATGCCGCGCCCCCCGAAACCCGTGTGGATCGAAGAGGGTGAGCGTGAGCAGATTCTTGATCCCCTGCACCCGTTGCGGCGCGTAGCGGAAGTCGATGTCGATGCGCCCACAGCCCGCCGGGACGGCAAACGTGTGCGGAATATAGCGCTTGCAGTCATGCGTGGTCAGATGACCTTCAAAATGATCGTCCATTGCACCTCACGGAAGCTCGGTCAGAAGACCGGCCAATGAAAACCTTGCGAAGGTTAGCGCATACATTTCAATGCAAAACGACCGGCTTTAGCGGGGGAGCATCTCTTCAACAGCGTTATCGTAACCTTCGCAAGGTTGCGCTCACATTAAAAACGTACCCAAATCAATTCGGCGTTCATTCTATGCGTGACCGGCAAATGCGCAACTGCTCAACAAAAGCAAAAGAGCGATGAGAGGCTCATCGCTCTTGTGTTTTTTACGCGATATGGGTCATCCCCACATCGGATCTCAATCCGGCACGTCAGGTCTTATTCCGAGATGTAGTTACGCAGCACCAACGGCAGGAAGATAGTGAAGTTCTCCGATCCCGGCACTTGTCCGGACGGAGCCACTGTCAGTTCCACCTCAACTATGCGCGTCTCACCGGCGCTTTCTGCCGTGACGGCCAGCACGTACAGGCCGCCCGGCGTGGCCGTGGTGGTATTCACCACCAGCGTCGCGGTGCCGTCGCTGCTGAGCGTGACGCTGTGGGCGAGCGCGCCGGTGGTTTGCAAGGCAACTGTGCCGCCGCTCGGCGCGGAGGCCGGATCGACGCGCAGTGTGACCGGCGCGTCCCAGCCGTCGAGCAAGGCCACGTCGAGTGTGAACTGCGCGGTTTGCGTGGCCGTGACAACCTGCTGCGTCACCTGTGGCGTCACGGTGAAGTCCGGCGCGACAACGGTGAGGGTGACGGGGATGGTCTGGCGGTTCGGGCCGTCGTCCGCGCGGAGGGTGAAGGTGTAGACGCCGCGCTGCGCCAGTGGCGTGCCGCTCAGACGCAACCTCGTCGTCTGCCCGGCGATGAGCGTGTTGTCGTCGAAAGCTGCCTGCACGCCCAAGGGGACGTTGAGCAGGTCGAGTTGGATGTCGCCACTGTGGCCGTTGTAGCCGGTGGCTGCCAGGACCAGGCTTGCGCCTGCCGGAGTCAACGTCAGGGCCGCGTTGACGGGCGTGATGTCAAAGTATGGCACAATCACGTCAGGCGCGAAGTCCAGCGTGTGGACAGTGCCGCCGCCGATACCACGCAGCGTGGCGGTGTACGCGCCGTTGGCGATGAACTCACTGGCCGAAATCCAGACGGTGACCGCGACGCCT
Organism: Anaerolineae bacterium; assembly: GCA_016934645.1. Next base: position 12,492 of record JAFGSL010000566.1, on the reverse strand, counting down.
TGCGCGGTGGGTGTGACTACGTCCGGTTCCACCCGCAGGCCGATGCCGTCCGCGTAGCCGTCCGGGATCAGTTTGACTGCGCCGGGGTAGTCGGCCACATCCGAGGTGACGCTGACTACAACGCTGGCTGCCGTACCGCTGTCCAGCGCGGGCAGAGCCGTCATCTGCGTGAGGGCGAAGTCCGCCACCGCGCTCTGGGTGCTGGTACTGCCGCCCATGCTGTAGTCGCCGGTCTGGAAGTCGTAGCCCAAGACCATGACCGTGTAGGCGCGATCCGGCAGGATGTTGGTGAGCGTGTAGGCGGTGGTGGCGTTGTTCAGGGTGTAGATACTGGTGTTGGCGATACCCGAAGCGTTGACGCGCAGTTCGTAGCTATCCAGGTTGACCATATCCAGCGCGTCCCAAGCCACCGTCATCTCGCCGTAGACGTTGCGCGTGATCTGCGGGTTGGCGGCCCAGGAAGCCGGCCAGGGATGCTCCACTGCGAAGGTGGTGGTGAAGAGGTGCGTGACGATGGGATGGACGTAGTCATCCACGCGCAGTTGCAGCTCGTAGACGCCGTTGGGCAGGTCGGTGTAGTCGAAGGCGTAGCTCTGCGGCGTGCCGTCAATCCAGCCGGGATCGTTGGTGTTGGTCAGCACGTCCAGGGTGCGGAAGGTGAGCGGTGTAGGCGCGGTGTTGACGGTGGAGCTTGTCACGACGGTTTCGGTGAGGCCGCTGCTGAGGGTGATGACCTGCGTCTCAGTGATGATACTTTCCTCGGTGGCGCTGACCGCCGGCGTCCACGAGAGTTGGCCCAGCCGCAGTTCGACGCTGTTATCCGGCTCGAAGCTGTTCAAAGCCCAGGTGACGGTGGCCGTCTCGCTGCCCACGATGAGGTCGGGGTCGCTGAGGGTGGTCTCCGGCAGCGCGCCGCTGACCTCGAGCGTGTAGTCCTCCGCACTGGCGAGGGCGTTGTGCAGTGTGACCTGCCAGTTGCCCGTCTGGGCGTCCTCGATGCTGACCCGGTCGGTGCGCAGCCACTCGACCGTGGCATCCTGCGCGCCAACCAGAGCGAGGCTGCCGCCATCGTCCACCAGGTAGAGGGTGGTCGCGCCGGCGTCCAGGGGCAGGTTGGGCGCGCTGAGCAGCACGCTGCCGCCCGCTTCTGAAACGGTGAGGGTGTAGAGGCCAGTCCCGGCCATCTGGTACTCACCGGCTGCGCCGTAGCTGAGGCCGGTGGAGAGTATGGTCGTGAGACTATCGCTGCTGACCGCCGTAGCCTCCAGAGCCGCTACCGTGGGCGCCAGGTGAACCACGCGCATCTGACCGGTGGCTTCGAGGGGGGCCACGTCGTTGGTGTCGGTGATGACCTTGAGCATAGGCGCACTGCTCTCTTCCACCAGGGCCAGGACGTAGTCCAGGTTGTAGGTGATGGGCACGGTGGCGGTGACGAGGGTGCTTGCGCCCTGCATCACGGCCATCTCATAGTCGCCCAGGGGCAGGGAATGCGCGCCACTGAGCGTGAGCGGGGCCACCGCGCTGTGAACGGGTTGACCGTCGGCGGTCAGGTCTACCGAGCCGTAGCTGGAGGTTGCGTGCAGGAAACGCACTTGCGCCACCGGCGCGGCATCTTGCACCAGCTTGACGGCCAGATCGCCGGCGGTGGTCTCGAAGATGAAGAGGGTGTAGGTGCTGTTGGGTTCGAGCACCTCGCTGCCGTTGTAGTCCAGCAGCCAGTCGCCCGTGGCCGCGTCCAGGAACTCCAGGTCGTAGCGTTGGGCCATTAAGCCGCGATAGTCGGAGGCCACGCCGTAGCCTAGGTCCACGAACAGCCCGGTGCCGAAGACCTGGCCCACGGTCATATTGGGCAAGGTGGGCGCGGCGTGGATGACGCGCAGGTAGGTGTCCATCAAATCGCCGCGTGGGGCGTTGTTGTCGGGGACGGCCCAGGCGTAGAGGCTGCCCGGCGCGCCCGCAGCCAGCACGGTGAGGTCATCGCCGGCGTTCAGGGTGACGGTGGTCTGGGCCAGCACGTTGGCGGTCCCGGCTTCGCGGAAGCGCAGCGTGTACGCACCGGGGGCCATATCATGGTAGACCGTGGTATCGCTGAAGACGAGGCTGCTGAAGATCAGGGTGTCCGTGCCGTTGTCGGCCCAGAGATCGAGAGCGGGTGCGCCCACCACCGCGTGGACGGCCCGCAGCCCGGCCTGCCCTTGTTGCGCCCGCAGGCTGGTCCCGCCCTGGGGTTGCGCGAAGGTGTAGGACTCGAAGGTGACGCCGCCGGGATAGCTGCCGGCCGTCTCATAGACCGCGCCATCGGGGGCGGTGAGCGTCATGGTGATGGCGGGGTTGGACGTTTGCAGGTAGGCGACGGTGTTGGTATTGTAGCCCACCGCCACGTCCACGGCGACGTCCGTGGGCGCAGTGGGGGTAAAGTGCAGCGTGTCATTGATGTTGAGCGGCATGTAACGGGTGTCGGTAGCGCCCAAGACGCCGCTGGCGCGGATGGCGGCCAACTGGTCGCGGGCGGCCAATGCCTGTAGCACCTGTGTGCGTTGCACCAGACTGTAGGCTTTGGTGCCGGAGCCGAAGGCAAAGGTCATCCCATTCCCATAGCCGGCAAAGCCCCGAATCCGCAGTTTGTCGGGCACACCCGGCATCCAGTCAATCGAGTCGGGGATGTTATAGCTCATATCCATTTTCGCGCCCCAGTAAGCCTGAGACGACTTGTAGAACTTGCCGAATTCCGCTCCTACACCAATTTCCATCTTTGGGCCAACGGTGATTTTACCGCACGTCAGACTTTCCAGCGAGATCCCAAAGTCAAAACCAACCGTGCCGGCCATGTTGAAGCCGCGATTATCCTTCCAGGCACTGACCTCACCGTTGAAATCTATGATCGAACCGACGCCTACAGGGATGGTATTGGCGTGCAAGGCGGCGTCCACGCCGTTATGGTAATCTATTATCAAGTTGCCTTCGCCGATTTTGATTAGTTCATCGAGCGCAGAAACCTCGCCGCCAAAGCTGAAGATCCACGGTGTATCGCGGCGTTGCAGGGTGTAACTGTCGTTGCGGGTGGTCTCGTACCAGTCGAGGACGCACACATCGCGCGGGCCAGAGTTCCGGTATCCTGTAACCGATGCCTCAGCAGTGCTAGGGGGACGGCAGGCGACAACATTTTCTCCGGTAGTGAACGTGCTCACATTGCCCCAGCCAGACTGGTTAACGTACACCGCTACTTCGGCCAGAGAAAGGACGGCGCTGGAACGGTTATCCAGTTTCTGGATGCGCACGTAGCGGCCGCGGGTGTTGGGCTGATAACTTAACACATCGGCGGCAGCCAGGCCGTCCCACTTATGATACCCGCTGTACCTTACGCTCCAATCAGGGTGTGCATCCCCTGGTTTTGCCCAGCGGCTCTGATCGAAGGGCGTATCTGAAACCATCACAACGATGCCAGCCAGTCGCGCCTGGTAACCGTCGGTACGGTTCCAAATCTTGATTTCGGCAATGGTATAGACGGCACCCAGATCTACTTCCCACCAGTCATACTCGTCCGAACGAGTGTCGTCGGTGTGTGTGACAGACCCTTTTTCCATCCAACCGTTGGCGTTGCCGTCCACAGCTCTTCCGGCGCTCCCCTCATGCGCTGTACTGGACTGGCGCGCGGCCTTGCCGTAAGCCACGTTGGTGCGATCGAATTGCCCGGCTTCGAAGAAAGCAAACAGATTGACAAAATGAGTATATAGTGGTTCCAGCTTGGGCACGGGGACCGATACACTGTAGTTATGATTGATAGTCTGCGCTTGCCGGGGATTATTAAATGTCCCGGTCCAGCGGTCAAGAGGGCGGTCAAAGGTTATGTGCGCCTTGCCTGTCCAGTCCCTTATATCATATGCGTCGCTATTGTCACTATAGGATACTTCTCCCGGAAAAGGCTCATGTATAAACACCCACGTCCCCGCACCACCCCACACACCCTGATTCATAGCAATGCTTGAGGGCGTGTCATCATCTATCAGCGTGTAGCGGCTATAGCCATTGGGTGGCAGCAATGGCTGGGTCGTTTGGAAGTTGTAGGGCAAATACAGGTTGCCAATGCCGTCGTCCCACAACTCGCGGGTGCGCACGCGCGTGTGGTTAAAGGTGCTGGTGCCTTTGACGCGGAAGTAGGGCACGTCAATGGCCAGCTTGGCCCGTAGGTCGGCACTGATGAGAGGCCACTCTTTGCCATATTGAAGGGTGGTCCAGATCTCGATTTCCTTTTGGGAGTTGCCCGGATACAGGGTAACTTTGCCGCCTAATTCTGTGATATAGACGCCTGTGTTGCCAACTGGAATGGCAGCATCTTCAAGCGCCAGGCTAATGGACTTCAGCGCGACCTTGGCCGCCGGCGATTGCAGCGCGAGCGGCGATGCGGCGCTCGTTAACACGATCTCTTCCTGGCCGCCAACTGCCAGCGCCTGGGCCAGCGGGACCGGGTCAAGCGGAATGACTACCGGCTCGGTGCTGTTGGTGGTCTGGAGCCATGCGCCGGTGGCCGGGTCATAGGGGATGGCATACAGCCCCAGTACCTGACCGGAGGGTCCCTTGACCAGGACCACCTCGGCAGCGAGAGTGCCGATGCTGGGGATAGGGAAGCTGCCGGCGGCGGTGATTTCATAGCTTCCATCAGATTTTTTGTCCAGGTTGCCGCTCAAGCTCATCTTGAATTTACCGGCCCCCAACTCCGGTAAGGTGAAGCCGCCCCCGGTGATGCTGATGTCGCGGGGCGGGGTAAAGGTCACGCCGCGTATCTCGCCTTCAGCGGGCGGGAAGGGGCTGCCGACCTTCAGACTGACTGTGTCGGCCGTAAAGGTCCCATTGTTCACTTTGGCGTTCTCGACCCCGGCGGTAAAACCGACCAGGGTAAACTCAAACGCACTGATCTCGCCCCCCACCTGGTTGTTGCTGCCCATTTCGATGTAGCCGGTGGCGCTGGCGCTCTGCCCGCCTGTCTCCAGCGTGAACGTGATGCTCCCCTCCAATTTGAGGAACAATTCGTCGCCGCTCTTGCGCAGGGTAACCTGGGTGACCTCGAAGCCGGCCTTTTTGCTGCCCGTGCCAAACTCGAGGCTGGCAAAGGCTGAGGTATCAATGCTTATCTCCGAACTGCACAGCGGATTAGGGTTGTAGACGACACGCGCACCGCCGCCGAGGATGTCGGGCATGGTCCAGTTAACGTTGCCAGCCTCCAGACAGCCGCCAGAAACCGACGCACCGTTGAGCGCGGCGCCGGCGTTGGCGACGTTGAGGGCCACCGCCGGATTCATACTGGCCAGTTCGGCCACCTGCGATTCGGGAATAGCCCTATTGTAGAGGCGCAAATCGTCTATCAGGCCGTGGAATTTGAATCCTTCGTTGGCTTCTGCGCCCACATATAAAGGCTTGCCGCTGTAAAAAGTTTCGACGCCCACAGGATTGGTGGAAATGAACTTACCATCTACATACAAGTTGATGTACTTTACCTGCGGATTTTCCCACCCAGAAGGAAAAGCGCGTATTGCGACGTGATGCCATTGGCCATCGCAGACACCATCTGCACCTATACTATACCGGATCGAACCCGTTCCTCGCTCGACCACGAGTCTGCGGCTTCGGCAGCCGATAACAAAGCCCTTTTCGTCTGTCCAGTCCTGGTTAGCAATTAGGGCTTGCGGGGCACTCTGCGGCTCTGTCTTGAACCAGAACGCGATGGTGAATTGGGCAGCATCGCTTTGTGTATCAATGCCGCACTCGGCGAGCAAATTCTCATTGTCGCCATGCAAATAGTCATTGCCATCAAAGAACACGGCTTTGCCGATGTAGCCATTCGTTACAGGCAGGTTATCTTGGTCATACAGTATACAGTTGGAAAACGAAGCTGCCTTGTTGTCGAAATCGCTGCTCCTATCTACCTGGTCAAATGGGAAATAGGCCGTCAAGTTCTGGTTCACGTTGTTTGGCGCCGCCGGCGCCATACTTTGCACCGCTGCGCCGCCATCCACAGGCTGTAACGCGGCCGGCCCCAGCTTGAAGTCCACGAACGTCGAGTGGTTCTGGGCCATGTCCAGCGCCAGGCTGGCCTTAAAATCGCTCAGCGTGTAGCCTGCCGGCCCGGCCATGATGAGGGCCACCGGTTGGCGGATAGCGAAGAGGGCGTCCGGTGGCACGATGTCGGGTAGTTGGATGAGCTGCCCGCCCAGGCTCAGGCCGTCTTTGGTGACGTAGACGTTGTAGCGGTAGAGGCTGGCCCCACCCAGGGCATCGGCCACGCGCAGGGCGGCCCCCGGCCCGTAGAGGCCGCGATTGTCCAGCGCCACCGGCTCCAGCCGCAGCGTCAGGTAATCCACAGCCAGTTCCAGCGCGGGCAACGGGGTTTCCCGTTCCGCCAGGTCGCCCGAGGCCCCCAGCTTGAAGCGGACGCTGGGGATACGGTCGTAGATACCGGGGACGGGGGTCGTCAAGATAGCGGTCTCGGTGAGGGGGTGGGTGAGGTTGTAGGTGAGCACGCCCTGGGCCAGCAGAGTGTAGCCGGCCGGCTCTTTGGCCAGGGTGGCCGTCTCCGCCCGCAGGCGCAGGACGTCGCCCGCGCCGTATAACACGTCGAAGGGCGCGCCCGCGCTGCCCGCGAAGTGCGGGCCGGGGGACGCGGTAAAGGCCACCGGCGCGTCCGCGTGCGCGTCACCGCCCTGGTAAGCCAGGGTGGCCGTGCCGGTGATGTAGCCCGTCAGGAAGTTCAACTGGCTAATTGCAGGGGCACCGGTAACGGCAAAGCCGGCCACGTGCGTCAGCGGCGCGTAGCTCACCCCCGCGCCGGGCGCGCCAGCGCCAGTGGCACCGTTGGCGGTGAACGCGCCGTTGAAGAGCGCGTAATCGCCCATCCGCATCCGCAGTTCGCCACTGGCGGCCAGGATGTTGTCGGCGTCGAAGTCCAGCGTGCTGCTCGCGCCCGCCAGATAGAAATGAGCGCCGATGCCCACGTTGCCGGTGGCGCGGGTCACGCCGCCGCCCTGGTCGCTGAAGCTATCCGCGACGATGGTCAGCGCGCCAAGCGTGCGGGACGTGCGCGCGGTATTCACTGTGAGGGTCGCGGCGGCCTGGTTGTTACCGGCAGCCGGATCGGTCTTGGCGGTGGCGACGGTGGCCTGCGCGGTCACGGTGCCGGCGGCGGCTTGCAAGCGCACATTTTGAACCAGCGTCGCTGAGGCTCCGGCGGGCAGGTCGGCCAGTTGGCAATTCATCGTCATCCCGTTGCCGGTGCAGGAACCGCCGGAAACCACGGCGGCAAAGGCCGGGGCCACCGACCAGGCGTCTTGCACCGTCACGCCGGTAGCCACGCTCGGGCCGGTGTTGGTCACAGTATAGATGACGGTCACAGCCTGCGCCTCGCCCGCGTAGAGCGCAGTCGGCGCAACGCTGCGGGTCAGGCTCAGGTCGGCTTCGGTGGTGTTGCCGTTCACGGTGACATTGACGGTGGCCGTCGCCTGCCGGTGGCCGTCGGTGACGGTGTAGGTGAAGGTGTCGGTGCCGTCAAAGCCGGGCGCGGGCGTGTAGAGCAAGGCCGTGCGCAGCGGGTTGAACGTTACTTGCGACCCGGCCTGGCTCGGTGTACCCACGGCTGCGAGCGTCAGGCGGTTGTCATCGGGGTCGCTGTCGTTAGCGAGCACGGTCAGGGCGTTGTCCTGAGTGCCCGCATCCACGCGGGCGGCATCGTCCACGGCAAGGGGCGGCTTGTTCGCCGCTAACACGCGGATGCGCACCGTCGCCGTCATACTCGAGTTGCCGTCGCTGAGCGCGTAGACCAGGCTGTCGTCGCCGGAGAAATCCACCTGAGGGGTATACTGTAGCGCCTGTCCATCAGGAGCTACACTGGCGTTCCCGTGCGCCGGGGATGTGGCGATGCTGAGGCTCAGCGCGTCGCCCTCCGGGTCGCGGTCGTTATCCAGCACGGGCAGCCGCTCATCCTGTGCGTCGCCGGCCACGCTGAATAAATCGTTCTGCGCCTCGGGGGTATCGTTGTTCCCCGACAACACGACCACCGTCACGCTGCTTTCTGCCTCCACCAGGCCATCACTAACGGTGTAACTGAAGGTCTCGCTGCCGACAAAGTTCACGTCGGGTGTGTAGGTGATCACGGTGAAAATCGTGATCGGGGGTGTGGTCGTGATCTCCGAGTGCGGCTCAAAGACGGCGCTGCCGTTGAGGGGCTGGCCCACGCCGGTCAACGTGAGTATGTCACCGTCTACATCACTATCGTTGAGCAGGACGGCCAATGGGTTGGCCTGGCTGTCCTCGGTGACGGTGAAGACATCCGCAACGGCCACGGGCGGGTCGTTCACGGGATTGACGGTGACAATGACGGAGGCGGTATCAAAAAAGTCGCCGTCACTCACGGTGTAGGTGAAGACGTCCGGCCCGTTGTAATTCAACTCCGGGGTGTAAATCACGGTGCTGGTGATGTATTGGATGCTGACCAGGCCGTGTTGGGCCGCGCCCACCGCCGTCAGGTACAGAGAATCACCTTCCGTTTCGGTATCGTTATTGAGTATGTAGAGCTGGTGGCCGCCCGCATCTTCATAGACGGTGACGAGGTCATCCACCGCCTGGGGTGGATAGTCATTGACCGCCTCCACCGTGATGTAGGCCACCGCCTCCGAGGTATCGTGCCCATCACTGACAGAGTAGCGGACACTGTCCGGCCCGAAGTAATCCGTCGCGGGTGTATAGAGCACGGTCGTGCCGGAGATGCTGGCCGTGCCATGCTGCGGCGTTCCCAGGGCGGTCAGGCTGAGGCTTTCAGGATAATCCTCGTCGTTGGTCAACACATCCAAGACGTTGGCGCTGCTATCCTCAAGCACCGTGTAGGTATCCATGTAGGCGCTGGGCGGATCGTTCGCCACGGTGATCGTAAAGGGTTGGTATACATAGTTGAAAAAGCTAAACCCCACAGTCTCTTGCAATTCCAAAACCACCGGATACTGGCCGATATCGGCAAAGGTAGGCGTGCCGGTGATGATGCCGCCGCCATTGCCCTCAGCCGCGAAACTGGCCCAGGCAGGTAGCGTTGGCGCGCTCAGCGAGAGAGGATCACCATCCATATCAGTGGCAGTGATGCTGTAAGTATACGTGATATTGGTCAGCGCGTCCTGGATCGGGGTACTCTCAAACACGGGAGCATCGTTGGTGTTGGCCACGCTGAGGGTAAAGTTTTGGGTTGTCGTCAGGCCGGCGCTATCCTGCACCTGGAGCGTCACCGGATGATCGCCGGTATCATAGTCGCCCGACACGCCGGCCAGTGTAGCCGTAATGATCTGCCCGGTGCTGGTCACAGGATCGAAGCCCAGCAAGTTGTCATTCAACGTCAACCAGAAAGGCCCGGTAAGCGCGCTGAGCGTCAGCGCGTCGCCGGAGTTGAGATCGGTGGCGGTGACGACATAGGTGTAGGTGACGTCCTCCGTGGCGGTGAGTACGGGGGTGCTGACGAAGGCCGGTGGGGCAGCGGCGACGGAGCAAAGTTCGAGCTGCCAATTTTGCAACGTGCCGGTATCAAAAGATACATTGTCCAAAACAACCAGTCGCCAATCGCCGGCGCTGGAGATACCGTCCAAGTTGCTTAAAGCCTCCACTGGACGGAAGCTGCCGGTGAACGGCGCGGAGCCGGCCGTGATGTCGGTGGCGGCTTCGTCATCCAACACCGTGCCCGCAAAATCATCGCCATCACCGCCGACGCCGCTGAACAGCAGCACCGAGGTATCGTCGGGGGCAATCAACGTCACCATTAGATCGCTGTCGTAGGTGTGGCTGAGGTTGAGGGTAACGTTGACATCACCGATGGTAAAGACATCCATAACGGTCAGCGTTGAGGTGATCGTCCCCGGATCCAACAACGACAAGGGCGTGTCGGCACTGGTGTAGACAGAACACACACTGGCAGAGCTAACGGTCACTGTGAAGGTTTGCGTATCCATAGCCGCCACGTTATCCACCACTTGAAGAGTAACGGCATGTTCGCCAATATCACTTATAGCGGGTGTGCCGCTCAAAGTGGCAGTGCCGTCGCCGTGATCGGTCAGGCTCAACCAGGAGGGTACGATCGAACTCGTGATGGTCAACACGTCACCGATGTCGGGGTCGGTAGCGTTCACCGTATATGTGTAGGGCTGCTCTACAGTTGCTACCATCAGCGGCGTGCTGCTAAAGATAGGTGAATCGTTGACTGCATTCACAGTGATGACCACCGTCGCGCTATCTAAGCCAAACGGGCCGGTCATTGCATCAACGACCTCACTGGCGGATAGCGCCCAGTCATACACCTGCACGTCGTCCATCAAGCCGCCAAAGTAACGGCCCGCTGCTTCGTCATTTTCACCGATCAGCACCGAGAAATCGTTGGTAGCGATGGTCCCGCTGGCTGCTTCAGAATTGTCCAGTGCGCCATCAATATAAAGGTACTTGGCGCTGCCATCGTACACCGCGGCGATGTGATGCCATTGTCCGTCGTCAACACTGGCATTACTAGGCATATCATTGTCGCCGGCGGTGATATCATTGGTACCAAAAGACACTTGGCCTGTAGTCGCGTAACGATGCACGCGCCAGGCGCTGTCGCCTTTGGTGACCAGGGCTTCAAAGTATTGGATGAAGCCATCTGTCTTCATCCAAAAGAGTACCGAGAGTTGGTTCAAGTCAAAATCGCTTTCTGCCCCACCGATGCTGACGTAGTCGTCCACACCATCAAAGGCCAATGCCAGCCCGGTAGTCAGGCTGGGGGGCACGGTAGTGGTGAAGCTAGGCCCGTTGACCAAATCGCCGGCGTGCCCATTTCCACTTCTGTCGGCGGTGGGATCTGTGCCATCGTCGAAGCTCCAATAACCAACCGCCGCGGTGTCATCCAAAAGTTGATAAATGAAACTATCTACGCCGTTAAAGTCAGTGGTGGGCGTGTAGACAAAATTGCCGTCACTATTCAACACCAGCGTGCCGCTGCTCACATCGGTGGATAGCGCCGCTGTCAGCGGGTCACCATCGGGATCACTGTCCACGCCATCGCCGGTGTCGTCGGTGATGACGTTGCCGGAGACCGGTACGTCTTCGTCGGTGGTGTAGGTATTGTCCGTCGCAATCGGCGATGCAGCGCGGACAGCCAGATAAGTGAAGAGCAAACTTATCGCTATCACAACCGGCAACCACGCGGCCAATTTCCAAATAGATTTATGGTTACGATCTAACAGTTGAAACATTGAAAACCTCCTCTAGTGAATTGCAAATGGCGAGTTACGAATTACGAATTATGAATTATTGCTTTCTTTCTTACCTTCCTCCGCCAACTGCGCGCGGATGAAGTCGAAGCAGGTGTTGGGGTCGGCAAACCCCTGCGGTGTATCTTCGCCGGCCGCTTGCAGTCGCACGCGCCACGGGTCGCCCGGACGCTCCTGCCACAGCCGCAGCACGTAAGCTTGGTGGCGCGGATAGCCGGTGTGCTCCGCTAAGTCCGTTTCCACCGGCATGAGTGTCCTCCCTTTGTGCCTCTGATTTTCATGGTCAACATCGGCTTTATACCTACAACCTATCCGAAATGTGTAATGTTCTTATAATTCTCGGATAGGCTCATAGTGTGTAACCAGAGCCAGCAGTTCCTCGAGGTCGAAGGGTTTAGGGAGAAAGTCAACCGCGCCGGTTGACTCACAGCAGCTTTTGTTCTCCCGGCCGCTCATGAAAATGAAAATCAACGGGACGGCTGCCCACTGATCAGACGTGTGCAATATATGGCATAGGGCGATCCCATCCATACACGGCATCTGGATATCGGTGATCACAAGCTGCGGCGAAGCGTGATCAAGCGCCTCTAGCGCCTGCTTTCCATCGGGGGCAGTCTCGACGGCATAGCCTGCCGCTGTTAAGGTGTCCTGCATAGCCATCAATAACACTTCGCAATCTTCCACAACCAAAATGCGCGTCTTTGACACACGTTACCCCCAGCATAAAGTATCGAAACTGTTTCCAGTATACAAATCTATCGTAACGCCATCGTAACGAGAAGGGAATTTTGGGGATGAATTTTGGCAATTAGGATTTTTTCTCCGTGGAATCCGTGTCCATTTTTACCGCTGAGAGCGCAGAGTTCGCTGAGATTTCCCGGAATTTCTCTGCGTTCTCCGCGACCTCTGCGGTAAAACTTCCCTTTCTACGCACAGGTGGCAACTTGGGTTATAATACGACGGATGCCCTCACTAGAACTATATCTACTCGGTGATTTCCGGATTCTGCTGGACGGCCAGCCATTGACAGGCTTCCGTTCCGATAAAGCACGCGCGCTGCTGGCCTACCTGGCGGTCGAGAATGGACGCCAACACGACCGCGCGATACTGGCGACGTTGTTGTGGGGTGAACATCCCGATGACGCGGCGCGCGCAAGCCTGCGCACCACACTGTCCAATCTACACCAGATGCTGGATTTCTTGGTTTGCGATGCGCCGGACGAGGCCG
>JAFGSL010000565.1 GCA_016934645.1 Anaerolineae bacterium | reverse complement strand
GGCCAGGACTGTGTGGAATTTTTTGGTCAGGTTCTCGGTTTCAATCATCATCATCTCAAGCGTATTTGGTGTCCTCCAAATTTTCATCCGTTGTATCGATGGGTTCCAGCGTGTCAATGGAAATAGTGGGAAGCGGGAGGTCCAGTTCGGCCAGCATCTCCGGTTCCGGCTGACGCAGCGCCAGGATGATGGCGACGCTCACCAGCGCAAGACCGCCGACTGCGGCCTCCACTGGGTATGCGCCCCACGTCGCGTAGATGACCACCGCCAGGCCGTCAACCAGGGCGTGCCAGCCAATCGCCAGTGGAAGCCAATATCTTCTTTGGCGCGTGAACGTTTGCAAGACCAGCACGGAACACGCAAGATGCAGGGGCAGTGTGAAGAAACGTTCCACTGTGCCGAGCAGGCTGTCATACCATGTGGGCGACCAGTACACGATCATTTGCTCTTGGGCCAGCGCCAGCTTGTCGGCGGGAACGACGGTTGCCAGGTCAACATCGCGCAGCGCGACCATTTGTATAAAGGTAAGGAGTACAAACCCGCCAAGGAGGATGGCCTCGATGCCGCCATGTCCCGCGCCTAACAGCAATCCTTTACCCCACGAACGCGCATCTTTGGCCCACCAGCGATAAGTGAGATAACGCGATCCTTCTTCACAGATGCCCGCCGACAATCCCAGCACAATCGCATTGAAGATCAACTGCCACTCCTGCGGCGGTGCGGGCAGGATATTGCGCTGAAACAACAGCGTCAACAGCATATTGAGGGGGATGTGGACAACTTGTGACGCCACAAACGTCGCCGCGCCGATCCAATACAGCCGCCATCCCAGGCCAAACCTGCGGGTGAGGGAAATGCCCCAGCCCACACCGATGGCCATCATTAGTAAAGCGCTTAGTGGATAAGTAATGTAGAGCATGACATTTTCTCTGCGATTTGTGATTCGCGGCCTACATGTTTCACAATGCTTCCATCTTTGACCACAGTGCCGTCGAGGTGGATGCTGGAGATGACAAGCTCCAGCAAGTGCTGGAAGCCGCGCGGCTGGCCTCGACGACAGCGAATCGCCAGCCGGTGCGCGTGATCGTCGTCACGACCACCTCTATTTATAATTTGCGAGATGATCACTTTGCTTTTTTCTGTAATCTGTCGTATACCCAGGTGGACGAGAAAGGCGCACAAAGCGCCGGTTCTCAAAGTAGCCGGCCTCGAGCTGTGGGAGCGCGGCGAGCAATTGTTGCGCGGTGTCGAAGTCTGCGCCGACGTCGCCCGGCGCGTGGGCGTCGGAACCGAAGGTGATGCGCGTACCACCGTGCCGCGCGTATGCTTCGAGGATGGCGATGTCGGGAATAGTCTCCGACAGTCCTTTGCGCAGTGAGGAAGTATTGATCTCCAGGGCAATGCCCGATGCCGCCAATGCCGCTACGACCTCGTTGATGATGGGGAGATCGGTCACGTTAGTCTTAAGGTAGCGTTTGGGGAAGTCGAAGTGGCCGAGGACGTCGAAGCCACCTGCCTGTACCGCTGCCAGCATCACGGCGTAGTAGCGCTCGAAAAAGGCTCGTGGATTGGCGTGGGCGATCTTGTCGCCGGGCCAGACGTCGTCTACCCAGTGGATCGAGCCGATGATGACGTCGTATGGGCGCGCGTGCAGTTCTGCCAGTGTTTCGGGGTAAAGATGCGGCTCGCCGAACTCGACACCCCGAAGCACTTTCAGCTTGCTCTCGAACGCGTGTCTGGCTGCATCAACCTCTTCAAAGAACGCTTCCGGTTGGTAGAATCTGTAGCCCTCATCATTGGGATTCTCGTCGAGGTGGTCGGTGAAGGCGACGCAGGCGATGTTGTTGGCTATCGCACCTTCGCACATTGCTGCGATGGAGGCGGTGGAATCGCAGGAAATGTGGGAATGGACATGGGTATCACAGAGTTCCATGGAATTTACAATGTCTCCGTCACCTTTGTTAATCCCACTGGCTTATCTGGATCCGCACCTTTCACTTGTGCCAGCGTCATCCCGAAGAGTTGCCCTGGCAGCACGGCGACAAGGGGAGTGAGCCATTCGGGTACGTCGGGAGGTAGGGGGAGCGCGAGGTGCGCTTGTGCCAGCAGCGCTTCGTCGTCGGAGATGATGACCTGTTCGGCGTTGCGGCGCTGCAAATCGGTGACAAGGGTGCGCATATCGCCAGCGACCACGCCTTTTGGGGCCACTACCAGCACCGGGAAGTCCGCATCCACCAGCGCGATAGGCCCGTGGCGGAAGTCCGCCGACGAATAGGGTTCCGCAGCGACGCGTGTCAGTTCTTTGACCTTGAGCGCGACTTCAAAGGCGGTGGCATAATTGTAGCCGCGCCCGATGACGGCGCAGCGCGTCATAAAGCGGTAGCGCTCGATGCGCGGCATGATGGGCGCGATGCCCGACAAGGTTTCGCCCAGGCGCGCGGGCAGGTCGCTAAGTTGCGCAAGTGCGGCCTCATCTTCGTTGAGAAGGCAAGAGAAAAGCGCCAGCACCGCCAGCGAGGCGGTGTACGTCTTCGAGGCGGCGACGGCCTGCTCCGGCCCGGCGTGCAGGGGGATGACGTATTCGGCGGCGCGGGCCAGCGGCGACTGCGCATCGTTGACGATGGCAAGCGTGGGGCGGCCTTGCCGCCGTCCTTCTGCGACGACAGATACGATATCGGGCGACTGTCCTGATTGCGAGATACCGATGACGAGCGCGCCGTCTAACTTGGGTGGGCGTTGGTATAACGTAAACAGTGACGGCGTCGCCAGGGCGACCTGCACCTGGTTGTGCGCGCCGAAGAGGTACTTAGCGTAGCGCGCCGCGTTGTCCGATGTGCCCCGTGCGGCGATGACGACGTGATTGAATTGCCCGCGCAGTGTCGCCGTTATTCTTTTCACACTGCCAATTTCCCGTTCCAGCAGACGGGCGATAACGGTGGGTTGCTCGTAAATTTCCTTTCTTAAAATGGACATAGTCTCCTCAATAGCGTCTATTTGATCGGTGTGACACCTTTCTTCAAAATGATGTTGCCATATTTCGCCGTTTCTCCCGTCATCACGACGGCGAAGGCTTGCCGAGTGCGTTTGTAGAAGGCGAAGCGCTCGATGCGAGCGATGAGGGGTGTGTGGGGCCAGTGACGGTCAATAGCGGCACGGTAGCTGGCCTCGACGGTGGGATCAAGTGTATCGCCAGGAACGGCATCCATCATGATAACAGGGCTATCCACGTAGGTGTCGAGCGCGAACAGCGGCAGAATCGCGTCAAGCAGGTCGGCGACGCGCAGGCCGTCGGCACGCAGCACGCGGGCGTTGCAGCTTTCACCCGGGAAGTGCGCATCTGCCAGCACGATTTCATCACCATGACCCATGCGACAGAGTAGGGCCAACAGGTCCGGGCTGATCAAGGGTGAAATTCCTACAAGCATAGAGTGTCTCCTCATTTGTGAATTGGGCAAGGTTCAGAAACCTTGCTTTTTACCTTTACACTTTAACGCTTAGGGTCCGTAAATTTATAACTTACCGTAAGCAAGCCGAAAACGGGCGTTACAAAACCGCTATATCGGGAAGTTATTTAGTTTTC
>JAFGSL010000564.1 GCA_016934645.1 Anaerolineae bacterium | reverse complement strand
GGGATCGTCACCATCTGCGGCTCGAAGGGCAGGCACGCCACGGCTTCTGTGACTGCCTCTTCCTGCACTGCACTGCGGGTAAGGTAGATATACTCGCGCACGCCAGCAGGGGTGAGATCGACAAAGTTGGCGTCGGCCTCGTCTGCGGCGGTGCAGGTCAGCAGCTCGCGCAGCAGGCTGCGGTTCAGGAACTCGGTGAGCGGGCCGGCGGAGATTTCCTCGCTTCCATCCCCGGAGCCACGAGCGCCTTCTCCGGCGGCCATGCGTTCACCACGTGCTATCGCTTCACTCTCCTGAGGTCGCGCCGCCCCGCGGAAACGGCGTTCCAGGTCGATCAGGTAGTGCGCGCCCTGGGCTATCAGCGCAAAGAGGCGCGGGTGGTATTGCTGGATGATGACGATCTTCGCCAGGCGCACCGGCTTGACGGCATCCTGCAAATCCTCGCGGTTCTGCGACAGACGCCACAGAAGCAAAAACACGTTGAGGGTACGCTTGATGCGGCGGGGATTGGCTTCCAACCCCACACTGAAGACCGTTTCGCAGCGCGCGTCGGGCAGATTGCCCGCCGTCTCATCGTGGACGTAGGCCTGCACGGATTTAAGGTCGATGGGCGGCAGGTTGAAGGGAATCTGGATAATCTTCTCCAGATAGCGCGCACCGTCCAGCTTCGTCTCGTAGTCCTGGTAGCGCACGCGGATGCCTTCTTCAATGACCTCGCGGTCGATGCCCAGTACGAAGGCGAAGCCGGGCACGTCGAGGAACAGCTTGACGGCTTCCAGCACTTCTACCGCTTTGTCGGGGAGGCAGCAGTCCAGGTCATCGACGAACACGACTAGCCGCCCGCAGGGGGTGACGCAGCCTTTGCTCAAATCCTCGAACTCACGCCGGAAGTCGTCCAGAGCTACGATGCGCGCCCGGTGCGTGAGGGCGTAGCTGGCTTCCACGTCAGAGATGATCTCCTGCACATGAGAAACATCCGCGTTCTGGCGCTTGGCCTGGCGCCGCCACAGTTCCAGGCCAGTGCGCGCAGGGAGAGAAACGGCCTGCATTTCGGGGATCAGGCCGGGCGGAAGCGTAAGTAACCCATTCTCCGCTTCGGTGGCCTGGTAGAGGCGGCTTTCGAGTTGGTCCAACTGCGCCTGTCGCTTTTCGTCCAGCAAAAACTGGCGCGTTCCTCTCAACACGTGCGCAATCAGCGCGCGCCACAGCGCCTGTTCCCGGCTATAGAGCCAGGCATTGAACCACACCGCGTAAACGGGAAAGTTAGTGCCTTCTGTGGCCTGTAGTCGCTTGTTTACCATCTGCATCAGGCTGGTCTTGCCGTGTCCCCACGTGCCGAACACGCCGATGGTCAGCGGCGTGCGCGTGCCGGGATCGGCGAGGATATCGGCCAGGGTCTTGGCATACGGGTCGAAGTTGAGCCGGTCTTCGTCGGCAGGTTGGTCGGAGAGCATCGGTAACAGGTTAGGCTGTTGAGTCATACGGCACCTCATTTGCTGCATTAAGGGTCTGCAAAAAGACTCAGTTCCCGCGTAAACGCCCCGGGGACGGGGCTTAGAGCGCAAAATTCGGGAAGCGATATTTTTCCGAACCCCAAAACTATGCAGAGAAGTATAGTGCGGGTTACGAGTGCGTCAAACCAAAAAGCGGTGGGGTCGTCGCATTTAGAGTCTATCCTACAATACCAATGCAGCTTTTTACTTGATTTCCCCCTTCCCCTGCGCGTCGCGCGCTCAAAAACACACAGAAAAGGTTGTTACCCCTTGTACAAAACCCCGACGTTTGGTGGATTTAACGTTTCGTTAACATCCTGATAAACGCCCATTAAACTTCGTGCGGTATGCTATACCCGGCTGACTAACAGAAACTACCAACTCAAGATGAGGAAGTCGTGTGAGTACACCAAAAATAAACTGGATTTTGCTGGTACTTTACGCCTTGGTCGCGTTAGGCGTGTTGATCGCATCGTTTGTGTCGCCGTCGGTGCGTGCGATGGCTTACGCGCCGCTGCGTGACCTGTTGATTCCCCCGCCCAAGCCTATCGTCATCTCGGTGCTCTATTCCACCGAAAAAGCGTTGTGGATGGAGGAAGCGGTGGAGAGCTTTGCCAAGACGAAAACGCGCATCGGCGGGCGGCCAATCGAGATTGAACTAGAGACATCCGGGTCGCGGGAGATGTATCTGGCGGTCCTGGATGGCAAAGCGCAGCCGGACCTCATCAGCCCGGCTAGTATGCTGCAGATCGCGCTGTTGGAGGATTTGTCCACGAGCAAGTTCGGGCACGCGCTGGTTAATCCGCAGGACAAGGCGACCTGCCGGCCGGTATTGACCTCGCCGCTGGTGTTGGTAGCCTGGAAAGACCGCGCCACCGTGTTGTGGGGCGACGATCCCAACGGCAATATGTGGCGGCGGATGCACAACGCACTCGTCGATCCCCAGGGGTGGGGAAGTTACGGTCATCCTGAATGGGGCTACATCAAATTCGGTCACACCAATCCCTTGTCGTCCAACAGCGGTTTTCAAACGCTGGTGTTGATGACGTACAACTATTTCGAGAAGACTCATGGGTTGGTTTCGGCGGATATTCTGGCGAACCCCGAATATCAGCAGTGGTTGATCGAATTCGAGAGCACGATCTCCAAGTTCGGCGACAGCACCGGCACATATATGAACGAGATCATCTCTTATGGACCAAGTATGTACGATTTCGTCGCCGTGTACGAAGCGACGGCTATTGAGCAATTGGAAAATGCGGTAGGGCGGTATGGCGAATTGTACCTTTACTACCCCCCCGCAACTTCCTTGAGTGACCATCCATTCTGCGTGTTGCAGGCCGACTGGGTATCGCCGGAAAAGGCACAGGCGGCGCAGGCTTTCGTGGATTTCCTTACCGGATCGGAGATGCAGGAGCTGGCGTTGCTGGAGTACGGATTTCGCCCGGTAGACCCGGCGATCTCTTTGGAACAGTCCGGCAGTCCATTTACCCGCTACACGGCGAACGGCGTGAGATTGCAACTCCCCCCGGAGGTCGAGACGCCGCGTGGCGATGTCTTGCAAACGTTGCTGGACTTCTGGCAGCGCAATGTCCAGCGCTAGTAACCCCCCGATCAAGATTGGAGAGTAAGGTACAACTATGAAAATCAAATCACTTTATATAAGTCTGATTGTGCTTTCACTGTTATCGACAGCGTGCAGCACCGGCGGATTCGCGCTGGGCGGCAAGAAAGTGACTGTGACCATCGTGTATGGCTCGGAAAAAGAGGCCTGGCTGGTTCCACAGGTGGAGGCTTTCAACGCCGAAAAGCACAAGACTGCCGATGGGGCAGTCATTGAGGTTCAAGCCACGCCGATGGGATCGCTGGAATCCGGGGAGCAAATTGTCGCCGGTACGCTCAACCCGACGGTGTGGAGTCCGGCGTCGTCGGCCTATGTGCCGGTGGTCAGTGATGCGTGGCGGCAGTCCCACACCGACGATTTGGTGGTGGGAACGCCGAAAGACCTGGTGCTCAGCCCTATCGTCATTGCAATGTGGCAGCCTATGGCCGAGGCGCTCGGTTGGCCCAACGAGCCACTTGGTTGGGGCGACATTGCAGCGTTGGCGACGTCGCCTGACGGCTGGGCTGGATACGGGTTCCCGGAATGGGGCAGTTTCAAGCTAGGCCACACCCATCCCAATTTCAGCAACAGCGGCATCCTATCGGTCATTGCGGAAGCTTATGCGGGTGCGGGCAAACAGCGCGACCTGACGTTGGAGGACGTACACGATCCCAAAGTCAAAGACTTTATGGCCGAAGTGGAAAGCAGCATCATCCATTACGGCGAAAGCACCGGCTTTTTTGCCACGCGGATGTTCGAGCGTGGGCCTTCGTACCTCAGCGCCGCCGTGCTGTACGAAAACCTGGTCGTGGCGCAGCAGACGAAAGTGCTCAATAACGAGGTCGCGCAAATTTCAGTGGTCGCCATCTATCCCAAAGAGGGCACCTTTTGGAGCAACCACCCCTACATCATTCTCAACGCGCCCTGGGTGACGGATGAGCAGAAAGAAGCGGCGCAGCTTTTCCAGGGTTTCTTGCTCGACCGGCCCCAGCAACTCAAGGCTATGGAGTATGGTTTCCGTCCTGCCGATCCAAGTATCCCGCTCTCGTCGCCGTTGGACACCCAGCACGGTGTGGACCCACGGCAACCGCAGACGGTACTCGAAGTGCCTTCCGCCGAGGTCATCATAGCCGTCCAGGAACTGTGGCGTAAGGAAGCCAAGAAACCGGTCGACCTGGTGGTGGTGATGGATGTATCCGGCAGTATGCAGGGTGAAAAGATCAATGCGGCGCGCAAGAGCCTGATTGACTTCGTAAACTTGTTGGATGATCGTGATCGC
>JAFGSL010000563.1 GCA_016934645.1 Anaerolineae bacterium | reverse complement strand
GGCCTTTGATTGCGATCTACTGAAACTGGTCACTCGAGGTGCCATCCTCAGCAGTTAGCTTGGTAACCTGGCCCCAGGCGTCTGGGCCGCCCCGGTTACGGTAAAAGACATAAGCCGCACCATAATCATTGTCAACACCAATTGCACCAACGACTGCTACGTCACCACTGACTGATACAGAGCCGCCAAAGAAGTCTCCCATTGCGCTATCATCAGCGACGAGCTTGGCGACCTGCGATTGGATGGATTGCCAGTCTGTCGGGGCCAAGCCCTCCGGCACTGGCGGATCGACTCTCGCGCCGTGGACCGGCTGCCACGTGCGGCTGCCCAGGCACAGCAAGGCCAGGCCCAGGCACAGCGCCAACAAACGGTTGCGAATTCTGAACGTGTTCATCTCATACTCCTTTCGTGATGTGAAATTTGATGGGACGGTACTGCTTTGGGAAAACGGTCCGTCCCTTATGCTGCTGGTTTAGGTGCGACGCACTTTCCGAAGTGCGTCGCACCTATAAGTTATTGCCCCGCTGTCCTCGCGCACCGGAAACCAATCGCGCCAGCCGACAATGTCGGTAAGAGATAGCCACGGTGAGGTGATTGGATGAAATTGATGCTGCCCCAATTACCCCCTCGCAGTCCGCGGTCAGTCCCGCTAACCGGTCCTGGCGGGTTTGCGTAAGGTGAGACACTGTAATAGTCGCTCTGGTACCAGTCATTCACCCATTCATCCACGTTACCTGCCATATCCAGCGCACCGTAAGGACTGGCGCCGGTCGGGTAACTGCCGACCTGGGTGGTGTCGCCTACGCAATACGTGCCATATCCGGGATCATAATTCACCCGCGAGCAATCCGGCGCTTCATCGCCCCACGGATAGAGTCGCGCATCCGTACCCCGCGCGGCCTTTTCCCATTCCGCCTCTGTCAGCAAGCGTTTGCCTGCCCATGTACAAGTAATCCCTGGCATCGTACCACGAGACACTGACGACGGGATAGTGGTCATAAACGGGATTGCTGAAGTACGAGGGACGCGTTGGGGTAGAATCATAGTCTGGCAATGCGCACACACCGGCATTGACGCAAGCGCGGTATTGCGCGTTGGTCACTTCGTATTTGTCAATAAAGTAGGCATCCAGGTAAACTGTATGCAAGGGCAGCTCGTTGTAATTGTAATCACAAGTATAGCCGCCGTTGTGCGCTGGGTCGCAGCCCATCTGGAATTCACCGGCAGGTATGAAAACCATCTCACCTGGCACGAATGGCGCAAAATTGCGCAGGGCCAGTGGCAGGTAGATAAAGTACCGTTCTTCAACCCCTACCCACCGGGTTGCTGTGACCACCGAGGAGGGTGCAGGGCAATTCTGCGCCGTGAGGGTTATCGCATATGTCCCTGGCGTCGTCCAGCGATACACGGCGTCTGCCGTCCCCTGTCCGGTCACAGGTGTTGGCGTCCATGTATAGGTGATTGGTAGCGTGGCATTGGCAGGCGTGATGACAGCCTGGAAATGGTAGTTCCCGCCGATATAGAGGGTGCTGGTGATACCGATAGGACCAGCAATAGATATATCTGTCAGCGATATACAGACTGTCGAAAAAACGTAGGCCGCGCCTTGGGATATATTACCGTCAACTTTAGCCTGGTTCGCGCCAACCAAGATCGTGTTATCGCTGACCGACACGGAGTAACCTAACCAATCATCGCTTGCACCGTCGTCCGCGATAAGTTTAGCAACTTGCCCCCAAGCATCCATTCCTCCAAAGTCACGGGAGAATGTGTAGGCTGCACCTTGACTATAGTTCCCGTTGATGTCGGCCTGATATGCTCCAACAACGGCCATATCACCGTTGAGCGATACAGAACAACCGAAATTGTCGCCCTCCGCGCCGTCGCCAGTGATAAGCTTACCAACCTGACCCCAGGCGTCAGATCTACCCTGATTTTGGTAGAAGATGTAAGCTGCACCTTGGTTGTCGTTGTCATTCATCACATCGGCAGCGTATGCGCCGACGACGGCTACGTCGCCGCTAAGCGCCACGGAAACGCCAAAACGATCTTGAGTTGCACCGTCGTTGGCGGTGAGTTTAGCGATCTGCCCCCACGCATTTGATCCATTCTCGTCACGATAGAAAACATAGGCTGCCCCTTGGTCAACAGTGCCAGCAGCGGCTTGAGGCGCCCCGATAATAATGATGTCACCACTCACCACGACAGACCAACCAAACCAATCATATGCCGTGCCGTCGTCGGCGGTGAGCCTAATGACTTGGCCCCACGCATCTGGGCCGCCCTGGTTACGATAGAAAACATAGGCGGCACCCTGCTGATAGTTGCTGTTGTTATAAGCACCCCAAGCTCCAACTACAGCTGTGTCGCCGTCTATTGACACGGAGTTGCCAAAAGTATCATCCACCTCGACATCAGCGGCGGTAAGTTTGCCGATCTGGTCCCAAGCGTTGTCTCCATTCTGGTTGCGGTAGAAAACATATGCTTTACGCTGGTTGGTAACGCTACCAACGATAGCCGTGTCACCGCTCAATGAGACTGAGCGGCCAAAATAGTCGCCCCCCACACCGTCGTCGGCAGTGAGTTTGGCAACCTGCCCCCAGACATGGGATCCATCCTGATCCTGATAGAAGACATAAGCAGCACCCTGGCACTCGTTGCCACTAACATTGGCTTGATGCGCTCCGACAATGGCCGTACTACCACTGACCGAGACAGAAAGGCCAAAGATGTCCCCCCCTGCACCGTCGGCCGCGGTGAGTTTGGCGACCTGACTCGGGATGCTCTGCCAATCCATCGGGGTCAGGCCATCCGGCGGCGACAAGTCCACCATTGCGCCGTGGACCGGCTGCCACGCGCGGCTGCCTAGGCACAGCAGGGCCAGGCCCAGGCACAACGTCAACAAACGGTTACGAATCCTGAACGTGTTCATCGTATACTCCTTTCGCTAGGTGAAACCTTCGCAGAGAACAAAATAACACCTTCCGGGCAGCTCTCTGCTTGGCGCCCGAAGGTGAAAACTGTGTATGCGCGAAAGGGAAGAAGAAGTAACGCCGTCCTAGTGTAGGGTGTTGCATTAAGGGGCTGTAAAAGAATAAGTTCCTGCGCAGAGCGCCCCGGAGACGGGGCCTAGAGCGTTAGAACGGGAAGTTATATTTTTACGAATCCTAAGGAAAGACCCTGTCCATACAGGCACGTTATCTTGGAAACAGGGTATTCATAGAGGGGACACTTAACAGGTACTTATAGTATATGCGATGTTGGCTCGTGTGTCAATCTATAATGTTCCCAAAAGCGCGAGGGCTCATCATTTTTCGATGCGACATGCACGTCGCTCCTCGGGGCGGTTTTGGAAGGCAACCGCTGATTCAGGACGAGAATGATGAGACACTTCTCAACCTAACAAAACCGGGATTTGCGATTTTGCTCATCCCGGTCTGTGTTAGTAGTGTCGACTATGGCAGCAGCGCAAACGTTGCCACAACCGCATCCGCCAGGTCTTCGATCGGCACCGGGATCGCGTAGCCATCCGCGCAACTGCCGACGTAGCCCAGGATGATGGCGAATTCGAGGTCGCCGCGCCGGACGCCGCCCTCCTGCTGGTAGTACACGCTCATATCCCGCCCGTCGCATACGAGCGTGTTACGCTTCACAGGTTCCGCCATCAGCCAGGCTTGCCCCTTGTCGAAAAACTCGCCGTCCCCCACGCCGGTGGGCCAGATCAACTGCTCTTCTCCCACACGCTTGAAGCTGATGATCATCTCGATCTCGCGCCCAGCTTCCGGGCGGATGTGGAGCTTCACCTGATGACCGGCCATCGTATTGTCCGGCCCCTGGACTTCTTCTAGCTCCCAATCCGGCGGCCTGCGGAACGCGAAGCCGTAGTCCGCATTGGTGTATTCAAGCCAACCGGTCAGATCGATGCCTATCTGGCATTCCCCACGGAAAAAGGCCCATTCCTCACACTCGGTACCATCTGGGAAGGCGCACACGCCATACTGGCCGCCATTCGCGTCCGTTCGCGTTCCGAGCCGGTAGCCTCTGGCCTCACAATACACCGAGGACGGGTTGGGCATACCGATAGGGGCTGCGTCGTTGCCCGGTGCAGGCGTCTTTTCTGCCTCTGCGATGGTCTCCGCCGTTTTGACCACTGGAGGCTCCGTCGCTTGGACCGCTGGAGCCTGCGTCGGCATCACCTGAATATTCTCTGGCGTTTCCCTCGAAGATGAGGTACACGCTGTACTTAAGACGAGAATCATTACCAGAACAATCACACTAAACCAAGATAAACGCAATTTCATAGAGCACCTCCTTGCTCAAAAGATTTGCTATACATGTCGTGCTCTCAGAGAAAAGGTAACAAGCCTATGTTAGCAGTTACGCATTTTGTCATTTTCTGACAGGATTAACAGGATTAGAACAGACTTTGAAAAGGGTTCTTTATCCTGTTGATCCTGTAAATCCTGTCCAAGGAAGCAAACCGCGTAATGACTGTGTGTTCTTACTTAGCAATGAGCGGTAGATAGACTTTGCGCCATCCCACCACATTACGGATGGTCACCACCCGGCCGTTGCCCGTATCCGCGACGACAATATCGCCATCCGCCTCCACGGCTACACCGCACGGCGCATTGAACGGGCCGGTGTGCCC
Source organism: Anaerolineae bacterium (assembly GCA_016934645.1). Next base: position 10,645 of record JAFGSL010000563.1, on the reverse strand, counting down.
GTCGTTGGGCATTGTGTAAGTGGCTGTGACACTATCTGCGGCATCCAGTACGACGATGCGATTGTTGCCCGTATCTGCCACGTAGAGGTTGTCCGCAGCGTCCACTGCAATGCCAGTGGGACTGCTAAACCCGGCGGTGATGATGCCTTGAGGGCTGAATGTCTGCCCATCGAAGTTCAGGACGACCAGCCGGTCGTTACCCTGATCCACGACGATGACCCGCTCGTTGCTGTCTATAGTGATATCCTGAGGCGTGTCGAATTGCCCCAGCAGCGTGCCCGGCACGTTTCCGTAGATCGACAGGAGGTTGCCCATAGAGTCAAACGCCTGGATGCGATGTGCGGCACTGTCGGCGATGAGGATGCGGGTGCACGAGTCGCTGTTGCCCAACCGCGGGATGTCGCTGATGCGTAGTTCGTCAATGACGGCCTCGATGGTGTCGCTGCCGTCGGGTTTCGACCCAATGGAGAAGTCGGGAGCGGTAGGTCGGGCCGTTCCTCCGCACTCTTCTTGGGCAACGCGCTGGCCGTCCACGTACAGGCTGATGACGTTCTCCGCCCACGTGAAGGCGAGGTGATGCCACTCTCCGGCCCGCCAGTGTGCCACATTGGTCGGTGCACCACAGCCGCCGCTTCCATAAAAGTAATCGAAGACCAGATTGCTGATCGGGTCCTTGCGCAGGTGCAGGCGGTAACTACCATCGTCCCACCAGAAAAGCGTGTGGTTGCTGCCGCCGTTGCCATCCCAGGTGGGCCGCACCCAGAATTCGACCGCGCCGTACGTATGGGTCAGGTTTCCGGTGACGGGGTAGCTCAGGATGTTCGTGTTCGTGATGAACGCGCCCTGCCCATCATAACCTGTGGTGAACGTGACGCCGTTCGCCGTCCCGATTTCACCTTCGGCCCCGGTGAAGTCCCCATCGAAGTGCAGTAGCAGAGACGTATGAGCATCCACGTCATACGGGCCACCATATGTGCAAGGCGGCCCCCACGTTGTCACGCCGGACGGCGCGATGAATTGCCCCGGTTCGGTTCCCTCCTCGCCGAAGGCCCACAACGGCTGCATCATCGCATCGTAGGCGCGCACCGCGCGGCGAATTTCCGGAGGGAACATGCCAAAGCCGCTGACTACCAGTGATCCAGCGGCATCGTAAGTCAGATCGGCAGCGCTGCCCATGTCGTAATGGACGTTGACGAGCCGGTGCGTGTACCGTCCATCCGGTTGCTGGCGTAGTAGGGGATACATATTCCAGTTATTGAGCACCGTCCTGGTTCCAAAGAGGTTGATGACGACGGTCCGGGGAGTGAGGGTGGGGGCGTAGGCTGGCGCGCTGAAGGCGCTCTCTCGCCCTTCGCCGTCCACCGCGGTGACGGCGTAGACCCGGTGTTGACCATCTTGCCACGCGCCAGCCCATTCTGCGTAGGTCGTCTCGGTGAGCCAATCGCTGACGACGCTGTAGCGATATTCCGACGGCGTGGCTCGATACACCCGGTAGCCGGCAGCTCCAGGGATTGGGTACCAGTTTAGTGTTGCGAGTGTGCCTTCTATGCGCACTGGCCTCAGTTGCGGCGCAACCGGCGCGTTCGCCGGAGGAACGTGAGATGAAATCGTGAACGTGTGGCTGATCGTGTCCCCCATCCAGTAGGCCAGATTGAACTGGGTGATATCCAGCCAGTCGAATTCTTCGTGATCCTGCCGGGCCAGGCTGATCAAAAACAGCCCCTGGTTGCCAATGATGTCCACGACGCCAAAGGGATTGTCGTGCATCACGTGCCCGTTCTGCGTCACCGTGCCGCCATTGGCGGAGCGATTGGGCAGGGGGAAAATGCCGGCGCTGTCCGTCGTACCGCTGATTTCCGGCGTCGCATCCACGCCCATCTGCCCGGTCCAGTCCCAGGGGCCGGTGCGCTGGTAAAGCATCACCTGGACGCCGGTGGCCGGATTTCCCTGGTTATCGAGGATGCGCAGGTAGTTTTGCAAGGGGATGTCGAACAGGTAAGAGCCGTAGTACCCGTTGCGGTATCCGGTGAAGGTCGAAGCGCCACCGGCAGTATGGCTGGAGTAGAGATGGGAATCGTTGTGGGGCGCAGTGTCGCCGCCGCCCATCAAGCCTCCGTTCGACCACCCAAAGCCGAAGCTGGCGGGCATCCCGTCGTGGTCGGTGACGAAGACGTTGGCCGCATAGACACCGATGGCATAGAGATCAATCAGCGACACCTGGTGGCTTAGTTCGTGGACCATTCCCCAGTCGATGTCGATCACGGGATCGTAGTACCCGCAATCGGCGCAACGCACCTCGTCTTTGATGAACCAGCCGCCATCATGCTCGCCGTCTGGCGGCGGGGCATCAGCGGCAATGCCAATCGTGTTGATCCGTACGCGCAGCGTCGCGCCCTGCGGCGTGACCGGGTAGATCGAATCGGCAAAGGCTGTGTTCATCGCTATAATTTGCTTTTGTATCCAATCTTCCGTCGAGTAAGGATGCATTGGATGCACCGGTGTGTTGTACGCCTCATACATTTCCGGTGTGAAGTAGATGCTGAAGCTCATTGCATTGGTGCGATCCTCAAGGCTGTTGTTGCTCTCGTAGGTCTCGGCGATGGCGTTGGCAGGATCGACGGTGAAGCGCACGCTGTGCTCGCCCAACGCCCGCTGTCCATCGGGAGAGAGGGCGTGCCCCCAGGACCAAGCGTAAGTCGCCGTGACTTCTGCTGCCGGGGCCAACGTGGGTAACGTCCCACTGGCGACCGCCGTCCCGTCAATGTACCAGGCGTAGTCGGAGGCCGGGCTGTCGACCGTGCCCTTGTTGATGATGTGCGCCGTGAAGGTGACGATTTCGCCAGGCGCGGGCCAGCGTTGATCATCCTCGGTGCCGGGGCAGAGATACGGGCGGCCCGGTTGGTCGGGCGCGTCGTAGAGATACTGCACGCAGTACGCCTTGTACAGCGGCGCACGGTTGATGTAGCTGACGTCGAGGTCGACGCCAGTGGGGGGAGACGATCCCCCGTTCTCTTTTTTATCTCCTAGAGAGAGAGGTGGAGTAGTGTCAGAAGCCTTGGCTGTCGTTATCACAAGGGCCAATGCCATTATGAATACGGCAGCGATCAAGGTATATGCCAGACGAATTCGAGCGTACTTGTTCATCATGCACCTCCACTAGAGCAATCCTGATCAAGATATTGTGAATATTGTTAGGATTTCAAAGACATTCATGGTCCCGCACGCGAACCCAGCAGGATCAGTCTTCTGTTTTCCCAATGGATTTTATATAGTCATCGACTCTCTCGGTCATCCGTTCACAGATCTCACGCGCTTGGGCCACATCAGTCTTCCCCACCTGTACAGCGATGTTGTGGAAGCAGGTATCTTTATCGTCGCCGGGTTCCCCTGCGGCTACTTCTCCCTGAATACGGCTACAGAGTTCCAGTGCCTTTTCGACGCCAACCTGAAAGTAGGCGTGTTGCGCAGCCTGGCTGTAACAGTTGTTCATCATCTGCGAATCTGTTGCTTTTTCGCAGAGCCTTACGATATCGTTCCACTTTTCCGCTGCTCTGCACATACCGTCGATACAGATGGGACCTAAAGGCACACTTTGACATTCGGCACAGTATATATGCCAACAGATGGCCGGCGAGATCCGGGGCACGGGATAGGCATAGTCCCATCGCTCGCGATAAAGCAGCAAATATGGCTCGGCATCGACGTATTGTTTGGAGTATATGGCCCCACAGTCACAGCAGCGATCGAGACGCACAGCGAATGCGCAATCCTCATCGACGGTACAACCATACTCAGGAGTGCCGGCCGTCGATACAGCGGACAACGATGCGCGCGCAGTCGGCGAGGACAACGGAGTATTGCCGGCTTGCTCTCCACATGCGATCAGCAGCGTGGTCATTAGCGCAAGAAAAAGCATATTGCAGATCATCTTGTGGCTCATCTGCCCTTTCCATGAAGCTTAGTCAACTCCATCGACCAGCCACGATGCACTAACACAACCGCCGGGCAGTTCATGAATCAATTGCCAGCGAATGGGAACGTCAGCGCTCTCTGGAATGGTTCGCGTGCGCAGGCGTACCTCGTCACCCGTCCGGGCCACAACATGGCCCGTCTCATCTATAACCACGATTGTCTCGCCCTCGAAACGCGCTGACCAATGGGCCGGCCAGAACAGTGTTGCCGGTCCCCAGGCAGCTTGCAGGTGCAGGCAGCGATTATACTCGTCCACGACCAGCCTGCCTGAGATCGACACTGCGTCTTCCACATACGCTTCGAGGGTCGGTTTGTAGCGCAAAAACAGCACCGTGCGAGCCGTATCCGAAAGGATGTCCAGCGCAAAGAGTGTTGAATCGTACTTCAAGTTGGGGCGCACTTCACACCCGACGATGAAGTAATTTCTCCGGCAGGCCGGTGGAATCTGTTGCAGGACCCACGCATCGACGCTGCCATCGCCGCCGCCCATATAGACCTCTTCTCCGGATCGGGCGGCCACTTGCCCTTTGCCGTCGATCACCAATACCTGGTTTCCTTCCATACGAAGTGTGAACTCCGGTGGCCAGATCGGTACCAGGCCCCTATCGCTACCTGACGACTGCACATACAGGCATCCGTTCTCCAGCCGCAATGTGCCTACCAGTAAGGATTCCATGCAAATTCTTACTCCCTCAACCGGTTTTTGACGCGGAAAGGCAATGTCAGGCACGGGCGGAGTGAGGAGCAAGTCCCTGTCTCGCGCCGTCGGTCCGCCTTTGACGACGGTCAGTTCAACCCCTTCCGGCAGCCGCGCACCCACCCGGCGCAGTTCAGACTCAAACCACACCGGGTCAGATACCGGCACTTGAACCCGGTTATCCTGCACGGAAAGCAAGGTGCTTACACCAAAATCGAGTTTGGCCAGTTCGTGCGTGGCCTGGGCATAAATCGTCTCGAGTTCGGCCAGGGTGAAGCGCACCTGGCGCACTTCGACCAGGTGGGCGAAGTCTTTCCCGGTGAGGTAAGGGCGGATCGTCTGTTCTCCATTGCGTGTGAACAAGATCACGACGCGAAAGTTGGGTTCGTGTTCGACCCATAACCCGCCAAACGTATCCGCCTCGTTGGTGTGGAGCGCGACATTCAGCGCGCTAATTCCATCCATGGCATGCATACACGCGATCGCTTCCTCAACCGTGATGCCGTAACGCTTGGCATACGTTTCTGCATCCTTGCGTAGAGTTTCACCGGCGCTAAGGAAAACCAATCCCCCTTCAGTGACCTGGAGGGGAGGAGTGGCGGTGTCCAGAGTCGGTGTTACGAGCGTTGGAGATGGGACGGTGTCCAGGCTCGGCACCACCGTCATTGGTGGTGGGACGCATCCTGGGATCAGGACGGCCGACACGAGTGCAATGAGCAACATTCTTGTGATTTTTCGAGTGTTCAACATTGTATCCTCGCAGAAAAAGACATAGGTGTCCTTGTCGAGAAGTTCTACTTGTTACATGCACGACCGGAACGAAATGTTCACTACCGCCCGTGCCAACCGACAGGGCTTTTCATCGAGATTTCCTTTCTGTGGGGGTGTCACAATCATCATCTGCGTAAAGATGGAGATTAGCTTTTATACGTAGATGTGCATCTATCTCTATTATATGCCTATTTCTTGGTTTGTATCCTATGTTTTAGCACAAATCATGTGACAAAAGGATATTGCTCGGCAAGGTGAAGAGACAGTATAATGGGCATAGACTCTATCCGAAAATCGTGCTTTCGAGCGTTTCTGGTGCTTCAACGGCGAATTTTCGGATAGGTTCACAGTCAGATGTCGACAAGGAGGGAATGATGAAGGCCTTAGTCAAACGGTATCGAAAAGAAGGGTTGTGGTTGGAGGATGTTCCCGAGCCGGAGGTGGGGATCAACGATGTGCTGATCAAAATTCACAAAACCGCCATTTGCGGGACGGACGTGCATATCTGGAATTGGGACGCCTGGTCGCAGAAGACAATCCCCGTCCCGATGGTCACCGGTCACGAGTTTGTGGGGACGGTGGCGGCGTTTGGCAGCAACGTCCACGATTTGGAGATAGGTGATGTGGTCTCCGGCGAGGGCCACATTGTCTGCGGGCGCTGCCGCAACTGCTTGGCTGGGCGGCGACATCTGTGCAATCATACGCAGGGCGTCGGCGTCAACCGGACCGGCGCGTTCGCCGAATATTTGTGCATTCCCGTGACCAACGTGTGGCACGCCGACCCCAACATCCCGATGGATATCCTTAGCATCTTCGATCCGTTCGGCAATGCGACGCACACGGCGCTGTCGTTCAAAGTACTTGGCGAGGATGTGCTGATCACTGGCGCAGGGCCAATCGGCATTATGGCGACGGCGATTGCCAAGCACGCAGGTGCGCGCTACATTGTCACCACCGATCTGAATCCCTATCGCCTGGCGCTGGCGAAGAAGATGGGGGCCACTGTCGCGCTGAACATTCGTGAGAAAACCATTACCCAGGTACAGAAAGAGCTGGGGATGAAGGAGGGCTTCGACGTGGGGCTGGAGATGTCGGGGAGTGGGGAGGCCTTCCGTGATATGTTGGCGAACATGTGTCACGGCGGAAAAATCGCCATGTTGGGCATCCCATCTGGGGATCTGGCGATTGATTGGAACACGGTGATCTTCAATATGCTGACCATTCGCGGCATCTACGGGCGCGAGATGTATGAGACGTGGTATCTGATGCAGTCGATGCTGCAAACCGGCCTGGACATCAGCCCGGTCATCACGCACCGCTTCCACTACACCGATTTCGAGGAAGCCTTTGCTGTGATGCGCTCTGGCAACTCCGGCAAGGTCATCCTGAATTGGGTCTGAGTTTCTTTAGACAGGATTAACAGGATTGGCAGGATTTAGATTTTATCCTGAAAATCCTGTCAATCCTGTCCCAAAAATGATGAGGTGTAGGTTCTATGTGTGACTCTAACGACGTTCAACACGCTGTGCAGAATCTCTATCGCAGCGCGCCGGAACGCGAGTGGCAGCGGATGGAGCGCCATCGCACGGAGTTCGCGGTGACGTTGCGCGCACTTGATGCGCACCTCCCTCCCGCACCCGCCCGTGTGCTGGACTGCGGCGGTGGACCGGGCCGCTACGCCATCGCCCTGGCTCAGCGCGGCTATGAGGTCACGCTCTTCGATCTATCGCCGGAGCTGTTGATGATGGCACAGGAGAAAGCCGCCGAAGCTGGCGTAACGTTGCACGGCTTCGAGCAAGGCACGGCGACCGATCTGTCGCGCTTTGCCGATGACAGCTTCGATGCCGTACTGCTGATGGGGCCGCTCTACCACTTGCTGGACGAGGCGGATCGCAAGCAGGCGTTGGCCGAAGCCTCCCGCGTGATCAAACCCGGTGGGCCGGTATTTGCCGCCTTCATCGCTCGCTATGCAGCTTACATTGATGCAGCCGCCCGCTATCCCGAACGTGCTATTGAGGAAGCACAGGAGTATCTCCACATTGCGCAAACTGGCCTGCTGCCGCCTAATCTTGATGGCGCAGCTGCCTTTACGGCGTACTTCGCGCACCCCACCGAGGTCGCGCCGCTGTGCCGTAGTGTGGGCTTCGATATAGATGCCATACTCGGCGTGGAGGGCCTTGTCAGCTTGCGCGAGCAACTAGTGAATGCATTGGATGGATCTGCATGGCAGTTCTGGGTGGACGTGAACTATCAGATCGCCCATGATCCGGTCGTGCATGGCGGGGTGGAGCATCTGCTGGCTGTGTGTCACAAACCACGCTGGCGTCCCGTGTTGAAGCGCATTGTCACCGCGCTGGATGCGGCGGGCATCGCTTACCACGTTGTCGGCGGGACGGCGTTAGCGCTGCATGGATTACCCGTTCCCGTCAATGACGTCGATATCGAAATGACCGTCGCGGACGCCTATCGCTGCCAGGAGTTGTTCGCGGCGCACGAGGCTGGCAGACCGATCTACGTTGTTGATCCGGTGGCCTTCCGTGAAGGCGAACAGGCCCGCTCGCATATCGGGCGCTTTGCCTTCGATGGTGTGCGCGTCGAGATCATGGCTGATCTGCACTGGCGCAAGGGCGACCGGTGGGTCCCGTCTTTTCTGACAACCCATTCCACCGTCGATCTGGACGGCGTGCCGGTCTCCGTACTCGAGTTGGAGGAAGAAGCCCTGGCCTACCTGCGCCGTGGTCGCCTGGAGCGTCTTGCCCTCTGTTTGCCCCATTGTGACCCCGAACGCTTCCGCGTGCTCTTCCAGAATGCCATCGCCAACGATATGTTTTGAATAGTGAATCAGCTTGCTGATTCACTCATTCGCTCATTCGCCGATTCATGGTACACTCACCGCGCCATGAAGAAAGCATCGGTACGTATCAAGGGCCTGGTCGCGCTGATGAACGACGTCCGCGAGCGGATGGGCGCGGGGATTCCCCCCGAGCACGCCGACGATTTCCGCGCGATGGTCACGGACGGCGTGCGCACGTTGGAAGCGATCTGCCGCAAGAATCACATCACGCCGGACGATTTGCCCGCGCCGTCGCGCCGCGCTTATGCTTACCTCAAGAGCCTCGATCTCAAGCATTTACCGCCGCCTGTTACGAACGCGCCCACTGAAGGTATGTCTGCCGCGCCTAAGACCATTCGCCTGACGGGCGTCGTCGCTACGTGCGATCATTATCACGCCAAATTCGCTCGACTGATGCGCGATACCTCTCTTGCTTGGGACGTCAATCAAGCTGATGTGAAGCGCCTGACGGCAGAATTGCGTGCCGATGCTGAAGGGATCGCCGCATTGTGCTATGAGGAAGGCGGGACGCCCGCTGACCTGCCGACGCAATCGCGGCGCGCCTACCAATGGTTGGCGTTCCTCGGCGATTCCGAAAATCTGGCGGCACACCTGACGACGCTGGCTGAGATGTACCGGACGGCCAAAACCGACGCGGCACAGAAATCGCTACCGCTATCGCAGCGCAAATTGCCTCTGCATATCGAATTGTACGCGACCGCGCATCTCTACCGCTCGCGCATCGAGCCGGATGGTATCACGATCACGGCTAACGAGGGGTTCATCGCTGCGCCACATTCGGTCGTCAAGGCGCTGATCTATACCGCATTGCACCATCCAGAGAAAAAACACGCGGCGCAGGTCAAGGCTTATGGTACTGTCGATGCCTTCGAGGACATCACCCTTTCGCTGGAGATGATGATCGCTGACCTTTCGGCCAACACTTTGGGCCAATACTATGATTTGGCTGCCGTTTTCGATCGGGTGAACGCGGCCTATTTTGGGGAAACGCTTTCCCCACCGCGTCTCACGTGGAACAAAACGCTGACACATCGCAAGTTTGGCCATTACCAGACCAGCACCGATACGGTGGTGTTGAGCCTCTCGCTCGATGCTGCTGCTGTTCCATCCTACGTGGTGGAGTTTGTGATGTATCACGAGCTGCTGCACAAACACCTCGGCGTGAAGCTCGTCAACGGACGGCGCTACGCCCACACGCCCGAATTCCGCGACGCCGAACGCCGCTTCGCGCAGTACGAGCAGGCCAAAGCCTTCCTATCCAAATTGAGCCAATTGCACCGCTGAAACCGCAGAATCGGACGCCGATTTTCGCGGATTAGCGCAGATTTTCTGATTGCCTGATTTGCTGTGTGAAGACGACACTGCAATTGTCATTTCGACTACACGACTAAGGACTATCTGACTATGACCGACACCTGGGAAACGCTCAATCGCGATATTATTGCTTGCCGGCGCTGTCCACGTCTCGTTGTCTGGCGCGAGGAGGTGGCGCGCGTGAAGCGGCGCGCTTTCCGCGATGCCGATTATTGGGGCAGGCCCGTGCCCGGCTTTGGCGATCCGAACGCGCGGCTGGTCATTGTGGGGCTGGCGCCGGGCGCGCACGGCTCCAATCGCACCGGGCGCATGTTCACCGGCGATAGTTCCGGCGACACGCTCTACGGGGCGCTCCATCGTGCGGGTTTTGCGAGCCAGCCTGTAGCGACGGCCCGCGATGATGGGCTGACATTGCGCGACACCTTTATCACTGCTGTGGGACGCTGCGTTCCACCGGGGAACAAGCCCACATCGGAGGAATTGGCGAATTGCCGTCCCTTCCTCGCTCGTGAACTGGCGCTTTTGACCCATGCGAGCGACCGTGCTGGCCCGGGCGACTGTGTAAGCACAGGCGTCATCTTGGCGCTCGGACGCATCGCTTTCGACGGTATCCTGCGCTTACTGCGCGAGCAGGGCGTCGACGTACCAGCGTTGGCCTTTACTCACGGTGCGTCGTATCCCCTCCCGGCACCATGGCCTGTGTTAGTTGCCTCGTATCATCCTAGCCGTCAGAATACGCAAACTGGGCGGCTGACCATGACGATGTTCGACGCAGTGTTTGAGCAGATTCGCGCACAGCTTGGTCTGCTCTCTTGACCATGATGCTCGAAGGGGATCGTCAGATCCCCGACTCGTGCGCATAGCCGGGGATCTAGCGATCCCCTTGAAGCTGTAAATTGCCGAGGAATTCGTGTTGAGCTATGCTCACTTTTCACTTCGTCTCTAGCGGAGTATAATGATATCCATCCTGGAAGATGTCCACAGGAGGAGCCATGATCGAAGTCACATTGGAAACCCTGCAAATGAGTCTTGCCTCT
>JAFGSL010000562.1 GCA_016934645.1 Anaerolineae bacterium | reverse complement strand
TGTAAAAGAATAAGTTCCCGCGCAAACGCCCCGGGGACGGGGCTGCGAGCATGAAATATGGGAAGTTGTATTTTTACGAATCCTTAGCTGTCTCCTAGCGATTTCTACAGTAGACGAATCTCGCATTTCCGGGTAAGATAACTGTGTCGCAACCTAGTTTTGCTGTGCAACGTACATGCAGGGGGCGAAAACCTCGGCCCTGGACTTTGCACAATCTGTTCGGAGAATTGATATGGAGATGCTTATGACCGATGCCGACTATGTTGTCCGTTGTGAAAACATCCACAAATCCTTTTTGATGGGTAGAGAAGCCGTTCAGGCATTGCGTGGGATCTCCCTGGATGTGCGGCGCGGCGAGATTGTTTGTCTGATGGGGCCGAGTGGTTCCGGCAAAACGACGCTACTTAATATCCTCGGCGGTCTCGAAGAACCAAGCCGGGGTCATGTGATCGTGGATGGCGAGAACGTTGTCGCGTTATCCGAAGATCGTCTCTCGGAGTTGCGCCTCATCAAGATGGGCTTTGTCTTCCAGAATTACAACCTGCTGGCGAACTTCACGGCGCAAGAGAATGTCGAGGTGCCAATGGCGCTAGCTGGCCTTTCAAAGCGCGCGCGACGCCGCAAAGCTGAGACGCTCCTGAAGAGCGTAGGGCTTTCCGACCGCGCGCAGCACTATCCGAGCGAACTGTCGGGCGGGCAGCAGCAGCGCGTCGCTATTGCTCGCGCTCTCGCTAACGACCCTCCAATCCTCATCGGTGATGAAATCACCGGTGACCTGGACTCCGTAACCGGTTTCGAGGTGATGGAGATCGTCGCGCGTCTCAATCACGAACAAGGCACTACTGTCATCTACGTCACCCACGATCCCCGTATGGCAAAGTTTGCTACGCGGCTGATCCAACTCAGAGATGGGCAAATCGTTGAAAGTTCCGAGATTTGAAATCTGGTGATTGGAGATTTGTTAATTTCTTTGTATTGTTGTTGCTTTCGTCAGATTGCTGCCTGAGCATGAACAATTTCCCATTTCCTAGTACAAAATTTCCGGTTTAAGGAGGGGGTGTGGATCGTGAAGAACTGAAGCTGCGCACAAAGGTATTTGCAGTGCGTATCGTGAAAATGGCCGAAGCACTGCCACGCACGCGAGCTGCTGACATCATTGCACGGCAGATTTTGCGCTCGGCAACATCAGTTGGTGCAAACTACCGTGCGGCTTGCCGCTCACGTTCTCATAAAGAATTTGTAGCCAGGATTGCCATAGTTGAGGAAGAGGCTGACGAAACACTGTACTGGCTAGAAATATTGGTTGAAGCCAGCATCATGCCCGACACAAAGCTTGGAGATTTGATTCAGGAAGCTCGTGAGTTGACGGCGATTTTTACCGCTACACGCTATACCGCATCCCAGAATCAATGATTTAAAATGCGGCAATTGGAAATTTGTTGATGTCGACATCGACAAAACCCATTTCCAATTTCCCATTCTTAAATTTCCAATCTGGTTCCAAAATATGATTCAACGCTATGTTTTGAAAAGCTTTTTCCGTCACAAAGCGCGCACCATTATTATGGTGTTGGCGCTCTTGGTCGTGACCGCGATGCTGGTGACGCTCAACAACGGCGTGGACTCGTTGCAGGGCCAGGTGGTCGAGATTGTCGAGCGCGAGGCTGGCGAACAGGACATCACGCTTACGCGCGCCGAAACCAGCCCGAACCAGTTTATCGACATTGCCAAAATGACCGGTGTGCTAAGCGCAGTGGACTCGCGTGTGGCCGCGGTTTACCCACGCTTTCAGGCTACGGTGGAGGTACGTGTCGGGGGTCAGGTGGGCAATGCCTCCCTAGTAGCGCGCGTTCCCGAGGACGATTTGGGCCAGGTGACGATGCAGGAAGGCATCTACGATCTAGAGGGCGACAAGATCGTGCTCCTGCGTGTCACGGCGGATACCTATGGCCTCAAGGTCGGTGATAGCGTGGATGTGAGTTATCTCCTGCCGGTATCTCGTATCACGGGTTACGATTTACCTGCCGATAGCAGTATGACCCGCGTGACGCGCCGTTTTACCGTCAGCGGCATTGCGTTGGCGACCGGGCTGGGCAGTGGCGGGCAAAATGGCATCCTGGCAAGTGTAGCGACCGTTCAGGACTGGCTTAGTGTGCCGGGCCGCGCTGAGAGCCTGATCGTGATGCTTGATGAAGCCGTCTATGGCTCCGTCAACACGCAGGCGGCGATCTTCCGTGTGCGGCGCATCGCTGAGCGGATGTACGACGCGCTCGGTGCCGATGCGGACACCTATGCTTTCTCTATTGCTAAGGCGGAAGCGCTGGATATGAGCGACGTCGCCTTTGCGGTCTTGCGCTCGGTTAGCACGGTCTACGGTTTCCTGGTGATGGGCGTCGTCGGGCTGCTGCTCTATTCAATCATCAACACCAATGTGGAGGAACGCCGGCGCGACCTGGCCTTCCTGCGCATCCTGGGCGCGAAACGTCATCATCTTTTTGGGCTGGTCTTCATCGAAGTCGCCGTCATCGGCCTGTTTGGGGTAGGGCTGGGCATTATTGCGGGACAGATTTTTAGTATCACCGTCGTCGCGCCTGTGGCGAATCATCTCATCACCAGCAGCGGCATGATGGGCGAAGAGTTGGGCCTCGACTTTCGTATGACCATTACCGTCGCAGCGATGTTGCGTGCAGGCATCACGGCGACTATCGTGCTGGCGCTTTCGGCGATTGCGCCGGCCCGCAAAGCGGCGAACACCAAGATTCGCTACGCCATCAACCCCGGTTCCGCCGATAACATCCAGATCGAAGACCTAGCAAAGCTGCGTTCGCGCAAATTCGACGTCCGCATCGTCATCGCGGGCATTGTCCTGACGATTATGTGGGGCCTGATTTTTGTCGGCACTAACTGGCTCTTTGTGCAGGGCAATGAGTCCGTCATCACGGTCTTCATGTTCAGTGGTTTGGCGCTGCTCGTCATCGGCGTGAGTTTGCTTTTCTACGCATTGACGATCCCCTTCGAGCACTTGCTACTCCTGCTGAGTGATGTGCTCGCGCCGCGCCTGTCTTTCTTCGCCGGACCGAACCTGCTCCGGGCGAAGCAGCGCAACACTATCATTTCGTTAATGGTCGTTTTTAGCGCCACGCTGCCCACCTTTTTGGGGACGATGGCCGCGCTCGAACAAAAGAACTACGATGTCCAGGCCCGTTCCAACTACGGCGCACCGGTCACGGTGACCGTCTCGCGCTGGTCCTGGTCCTTCTTTGCATCGAACGAGAATAACTTGTTGCCAAGTGTCCTGAACGATTTCCGGGATGTTCCGGGCATCGCTGATGCGGTCGGTGTGACGGCAGCCTACAATGCCAGTGTGACCAACAAGGTCGCACTGCGTAACACGACGGTTCTGGTGCACGGATTGACCGGTACACTGGACGGTATTGTGTACGAAGATCTCACGGAGTATTATGCGGGTGGCCCAGAAATGTTCGAAACAATCTTCCGCGAACCGGATACGATCATCCTGGGGGCTGGCTACGCGGAGTATATGGACGTAGGCGTGGGCGACGTGGTCAAAGTCCAGGGAGCGGGCAAGGATCATCGTGTGCCGATGCGCGTCGTTGGCTTGATTGAGCGCATGGCGGGATTTAGCACCATTTCGCGTAATGAAAACGATGTGCGTTGGGGACAAGTTCCTGCCTTCGTCTCGTTGGACACCTACCTGCGCCTGACCCGCGATCCGACGGTCGAAACGATGTGCGTGAGTGGTGTGTGCGCCGCTGCCGAGCGTGAGCAGCCGGTGATTGCGCAGATTCTGTCTACAACAGATCCGGGGGCGGTTGAAACCGAGGTTGTCGCTGCCCTGCGTGAGTTTTTCGCTGCCCGTCCTTCTGTCTGGGTCCGTTCCACTGCCGAAGCAATTCGCTCAACGGAGCAGTCGATGCGCACCACGCGCGTATTGATGCTGATTATGACCGTGCTCTCGTTTATCACCAGCATCTTCGGCGTCTTTGCCGTCGTTTACGTGGCGGTGTATGTCCGACGGTTGGAGATTGGGATGCTCAAGGCTATCGGCATGCGCAGGCGGAAGCTGGTGGGTGCCTTCGCGTTGGAGGCGGTGATGATGACGGTCAGCGCTTCGCTGGCAGGCGTGGTTGCCGGGACGGTGTTAGGCTACGTCTTCTATATCACGAATAACACGATGCGTAATACGCCCACGCAGCCGACGTTCGATTGGCTCACGACGAGCGCGATTCTCGTTATGGTCATTCTGGCGAGTGTCATCAGCGCGATGTTAGCCGCACGCAATACCGTGCGCCGGAAGGTGACGCAGATTCTTCGCGAGGCGTGGTGAGGATTGAAGATTTGGTGATTGGAAATTTGATAATTTGTCCATTCGCCATGTTCCATTTCCAATTTTGGGGGTACGTATGAAGGTGCTATTGAAAGGGCTTTTGTTGATTATGGTTGTAGTAGCCACGGGATGCACGCGCGCGGTGGAAGTACCCGCGACTGCGGTGGCGGTTGATCCGGAAGCGATGGTCGAGCCGACACCTTTGCCTGAAGTTGCGGTCGGCAAGATGGTCGTGGCGGATGGGCGATTGGCATCGCCGTTTCCGAGCCTGGCGCTGGGGTTTGGCGGCGGTGTGAGCGGTGACGTCATCACCATCACGGTGCGGGCCGGCGACGTGGTGACGGCGGGTGACGTCCTGGCGCGTTTGGATGACATCGACTTGAGACTCGCCGTGGATAAAGCGCAACTAACGCTCGACCGCGCCGTTCTCGACCGGGAGTGGGCAGAGGTGCAGTGGGAACAGGACGTCACCGATGCGGAACAATCGTTGGTGTCGGCGCAGCGGGCGCTGGAGACGTCGCGCCTGCAATATTCGAGCACCACCGTCGAGGAAGCGACCACTGTCCTGGAACGCTGGCTGGAGGCCGAGGCCGATGCTAAGCGCGCCTACGAGACGCCGCTCTTCGGCGACTATACGCCCGATGACATCAAGGAAAGCAATTACAAAGCCTGGCAAAACGCCACCCGCGAGCGCGAGTTGGCGGAGATGCGGCTGCGGGACGCGCGCAACGCGCGCGGCGTTCGCGCTTTGGATATCGAAGCCCGTGAGCAGGACGTGGCCCAGGCCGAGCGCAAGCTCGCCGCCCTCGAAGCGGGCATCGCGCCAACCTACGATCGCGCCGTCGAAGATGCCGAATACGAGCTAGCGAAGGCAAAGGCCGCGCTCGACAATGCTGTCCTGATCGCCCCTTGGGACGCCATCGTCCTCTCGGTTGATG
Organism: Anaerolineae bacterium; assembly: GCA_016934645.1. The sequence continues at coordinate 4,394 of JAFGSL010000562.1, read as the reverse complement.
TTGCACCCAAAGCGACCGTCGGTGCAGGAACACCGGTGATGACGTTGCTCAACATCGAGGATGGGCTGCGCTTCGTCTCGGAGAATCTCAGCGAGCAGCACGTCGCCGCGCTGCGTCCGGGTCAGCGTGCCACGATCACACTGCGTACTTACCCGGAGACCCCACTAGACGGCACCGTCGAGGCCATCATTCCGCAGGTGCAGGCGGCGGAGACTACTGATGCCCGCTTTACCGTTCACGTGCGCCTCGATCCCACCGAACTCTCGTTGCTACCGGGTTTGACGGGGCGCGCGGAGATTTTTACTGGTGAATAGACAAACCTGACAGGTCTTCCGAGACCTGTCAGGTTTTATCATTTTTGACGCCAAACCGCTTCCGCGCTATACTGTTGTGTAGAAAACGTGCGGAGGCAGTTGGTTGGATTACCTCGATTTTGAACTCGAAATTGGCGTCGGAACGGGATACGAGTATCCTGTGCGGGTTATCAACTCCCCAGCGGGTGAAGCGCGTGCGACAATGTGTTTCCCCTACGGCGAGTTGGAGCTGGAAAGCCGGTTAAAAGACCTGCAAATTGCGCTGCTGCGTTCCGGCGGGCATCGTCGCCAGTCCCTCTCTCGGGAACAGCAGACTGTGCGGGACTTCGGACGCGCGCTCTTCGACGCGCTGCTGACCGGCGAGGTGCGCGTCCGCTACGATGTGAGCCTGCGCGACGCGACATTGCAAGGGTGTGGCCTGCGGCTCAAGCTGCGCGTCAATACGCCTGAGATGGCGGCGCTGCCCTGGGAATTCCTCTACGATTCCCGTCGCGCCGAGTACGTGTGTCTTTCGCAGGACACTCCGATCCTGCGGTACCTGGAACTGCCACAACCCATCCAGCCGTTGACGGTGACTCCGCCGCTGCGTATCCTTGGAATGGTTGCCAGCCCTAGCAACCTGGATCCCCTGAACGTGGACCTGGAGAAACAACGCGTCGAAACGGCCTTGCGCGACCTGCAAGACGCGGGTCTGGTGGAACTGGCCTGGCTGGAAGGCCAGACCTGGCGTGCTTTGCAACGGGCGATGCGCCGTGGCGAATGGCATATCTTTCACTTCATTGGGCATGGTGGCTTTGACGCGACCGCGGACGAGGGTTTGGTGATGTTGTGCGCCGAAGACGGTGCCGCGCACCGGATGAGCGCCACGCAGTTGGGACGCTTGCTCGCCAATCATCGCGCCCTGCGCCTGGTGTTGCTCAACGCCTGCGAAGGCGCGACGGGTGGCACACGCGATCTCTTTTCCAGCACGGCCTCCATCCTCGTGCGGCGCGGCCTCCCGGCGGTGCTGGCGATGCAGTACCCGATCACGGATCGCGCCGCGATTGAGTTCTCGCGGACATTCTACGAATCCCTGGTGGATGGCCTGCCTGTGGATGCCGCCGTCGTCGAGAGCCGCGTGGCGATCAGCATGGCGATCAACAACACGGTGGAGTGGGGGACGCCCGTGCTTTTTATGCGTTCGCCGGATGGTGTTCTTTTCAAGATGCAAGAGGCAGGAAGCAAGACAGAGGTAGCCGCGATTTCCAAATCGCGCTCCGATGCCCCCGCCATAAGCAGTCAGCCTTCAGCGATCGGCATTCAGCAACCCGCATCACGCACACCGAAACCCGCAATCCTGACTCCACAACCCATAACCCCAAACTCAAAACCCGCTCGCTTGCCCTTTGAACCGGAGCTAATCCTCATCCCTGCCGGGGAGTTCTTGATGGGAAGCAATCCGCAGAAGGATAAGAGGGCCGACGATGATGAAAAGCCCCAACACACGCTTTACCTACCAGAGTATTGGATTGCCAAAACGCTGATCACGAATGCGCAGTACGCGGCGTTTGTAAAGACGACGCGATACAAAGCGCCGCAGCATTGGGAAAACGGAACGATACCGGCGGGAAAGGATACACACCCGGTGGTTTATGTATCTTGGGATGACGCGATGGCCTACTGCAAATGGTTGGCAGAGGCTACTGGCAAACCTTACACGTTACCGAGTGAGGCGGAGTGGGCGAAAGCTGCGCGTGGGACGGATGGGCGTTTGTACCCGTGGGGGAATACCTTCGACAAAAACAAGTGCAATGTCGGGGAGTCTGGCGTTAAGGATACAACGCCGGTGGACCGGTATCCGCAGGGCGCAAGCCCCTATGGTGTGTTGGATATGGCGGGCAACGTGTGGGAATGGACGCGCAGTCAGTTCAAAGCTTATCCTTACGATCCAGCGGATGGGCGGGAAGATGTGTCGGCATCCGCTGGCCGTGTGCTGCGCGGGGGCGCGTTCCACAATCTTGAGGGGTACGCGCGCTGCGCCGTCCGCGACTGGTACCGCCCGAGCGACGGCTACAGGGACTACGGCTTCCGGGTGGTGGTGGTGGGTGGGGCGGCGGCCCCTATCGACTCTGGACTCTGAACCCTCTGGAACTCTGGGGACTCTGGCAGACCTGTCAGGTCTTTTGAGACCTGACAGGTCTAACGGCGACCAAACCTGACAGGTTTTCTGAAACCTGTCAGGTTTCAACACCAGGAGGCGTGATGGCAAATCCAATACCTCTGCAACACGGCAAGTTCTATCACATCTACAACCGTGGCATCAACGGTGAAAACTTGTTCGTCGAAGAACGCAATTACCGCTATTTCCTGCAACTCTACATCCGGCACATCTATCCGGTGGCGGACACGTATGCTTACTGCCTGCTACGGAATCACTTTCACCTGTTATTACGGATGAAAACGGTGACGGAGATGGAACGAGACCTGTCAGGTTTAGAAAACCTGACAGGTCTGAAGCCGCCGCATCAATACTTTTCCAATTTCTTCAACGCCTACACCAAATCGATCAACAAAGCCTACGGGCGCACTGGCGCGCTGTTCGAGCGCCCGTTTCGCCGCGTCGAAGTGGTGGAGAGGGCGCATTTCAGGAATGTTGTTGCCTACATCCACCGCAATCCACAGCATCACGGGTTCGTGGACGATTTCCACGAGTGGCCTTATTCCTCCTATGACGTGGTTCTGACCGATAAAACCACGCGCCTCCAGCGCGACGTCGTTTTGGAATGGTTCGGCGGCCCGCAGGAATTCATGGATATGCAGCAGTCGCCTGTGACTTTGGCAGCTCCGTTCACGTTGGAGGATGTTCCTAACACCTGACAGGTCAGATCTCCGTACGTGGAGAAGTCGTCACTTCGGGACACCTGACAGGTTTTCCTAAACCTGACAGGTCTGCCATTGGCGCCGTTGTTGGAGAAAGGTTATCCCGCAACGACACCTGACAGGTCTTCTGAGACCTGTCAGGTGTGGAAACGCCGTATCCTCTGGTAATCCTCCAAATCCACATACTGTCGCACCGTCCCATCCTCCACAGCCCACACCCCCGTGGCGAACTGCTTGATGAAGTACCGGTCGTGCACCACTGCCAACACCGTTCCCTCGAAAGCCATCATCGCTTGCTCGAAGCCGGTGCGGCTGGGGATGTCCAGGTGATTGATCGGCTCGTCAAGGAGCAGGCAATTGCAGCCGCTGGCGACCAGTCGCGCGAGCACCAACCGCGCGCGTTCGCCGTAGCTCAGGCTGCCCACCGGCACGAAGACATCGTCTCCCGCGAAGAGGAAGTAGTGCAGGAACGAGCGCACGTCCGTCTCGGACATCGCCGCGGCGCTGTACACGGTGTCGAAGGGCGTACTGTCGGGATCGAGGTTTTCCTGTTCTTGCGCGTAGTAACCGAGTTTGACGTTCGCGCCCAGGCGGATCGCGCCGGAGAGGGGGCCGATCTGCCCGGTGATGGCGCGCAGCAGCGTCGTCTTGCCGCAGCCATTCGGCCCGATGAGGGCCACGCGCTCGCCCTGGCGCAGGATCTGGTTGACGTTGCTGACCAACGGTACGCCGTTGTAGCCCACGGCTACGTCCCGCAGGCGGAGCACATCCTGCCCGCTCTCCGGCGTGTTCACGAATTCGAGCTTCATCCGCCAGGTGGAGGAGGGCTTTTCTACACGATCCTCGCTTTCTTGATAGCGCTCGAGCCGCTTCTCGCGCGACGTCGCTTTCTTGGCGACCTTTTTCGCGTAGCGACGCGTCTGCGGATCGCCGGGCGTGGTGGTTAGCTCGACGCTCATCGCGTGCATTTTCGTGCGGTGGATGTCGGCTTGTAGGCGGCGGATCTCGGCCTGCTCGTCGCGCCATTGCATCAACTGCTTCTCGCGCTGGCGCGTCCACGCTTCGATGTAGTCGGAGTAGGTGCCCGGATACGCGGTGACGGCGTGCGTCAGCGGGTCGAGGTCGAGGATTTGGGTGACGGTGTTATCGAGGAACGCGCGGTCGTGCGAGACGATGAGCGCCGCGCCCCGGTACTCCCGCAGCCAGCCTTCGAGCCATTCC
>JAFGSL010000561.1 GCA_016934645.1 Anaerolineae bacterium | reverse complement strand
GGCTAGGGGTTGTAAAATCGCATTATTGTTATTTTTCGGAAAGGGCGCTTGTCACGAAACCAACGTTGGAGTATCATTGAGAAGTAGCGTCGTACAAATACGAGGCTATACTATGGTGAATGGAAGAAAGGATTCTATGAAAGCATTAAGCCGGGGGCAGAAAATCGTCTTGATCGTCTTGGCCGTTCTAAACGTGGTCGTCATCGCGGGTTTGGGCAGCATCGTCGTCCGTTCGATGCGCGCGCTGCTGCCTACCCCAATCATCCAGCCCACGCTCACGCCGACCGCGCTCAACAGGCCCCTCGAGGTACCCACGTGGACGCCGACGCCGGAGACAACCATACAACCGACGTTGCCGCCCCGCGCCACCAACACCGCCACCCCAACCGCGACCCCCTTCCCCACCCACACGCCTACACCCACCTCCACACCTAGACCGCGGCCCACGGCGGGACCGGTCCCACTCGACAACGCGAATTTCGATAACATCATGCCCAATCGCATCCCAGGATGGCAGTGGTATGCCTACGTGAATTACAAGAGCGGGGAAACCGATCCGCAGAACTCTTACGCCGAACCTCTCTTTACCGCCGCTGACGATCCGGTGCGCCAGGTCAGCGGTCCGACCCTCAAAGTAGAGACCGTCCGCTGGCTCAAGTTCCGCACCTGGGTCCACCAGACTGTGACCGTCACCGCCGGCAGCGCCGTGCAGTTCAGCATCAAAGTCAACGCCTTCTCGTCGATAGACCGGTTGATCGTCAAAGCCGGCGTCGATCCCACCGGCCAACCGCACTGCGACAACGTCCGGTGGGGAGAGACGTGGTCCATCAACCAGGACGATGGCATCATCACGCTGACATCACCTAGAGTCGTCGTCGCGCCCGGGGAGGACAAAAACACGCCTACCCCCACCGCTACCCCGGACCCACGAGAACAGGAAACGCTCACGCCGGAACCGGAAGAAGAAACGGAGCTAATTGGCAAAGTGACCATCTGCTTTTACGCCGAACCTGCGTACCCCCACATCAACAACGCCGCCTTCTTCGATCAAGCGCAACTGATTGCCACGCCGCCGCGCTAGTCGGCACGTCTGAGAGAACGAAAAGGAGGAGTATGTCAACGCTTTCCGATACTTACGATACGGTTGTCGTCGGCGCGGGACTTACTGGCGCCCTCATCGCCCACTACCTTGCCGAAGCTTCCCAGAGCGTCGCCGTCCTGGAAGCAAAGCGCGCGCCCGGCAGCGCAGCAGCCAAAGGCGCGGGGGTAGCGTTCCTCGGCACGCCAGAACCTTACGCCGCCTTGCAAACGCGATTGGGCGCCGAGGAAGGCCGCCAGATTTGGAAGCTTACTCGGCGGAATCTCGATATACTGACCTCGACTTTACAAAAAGTTCACCAACAAGCCACATCGGTCGGGAGCCTGCGCATCACCGCCGATGTTGCCGAAGCTGCCCTGTTACAGGAATCCGCCACGCTGTTGCGCCAAGATCTGTATGCCGCCGAGATGGATGACGCGACCGCTTACGGTTATCAGGTCGGGTTACGCACCGCCGAAGACCTGGCCTTCGACCCAGAGGCGCTGACCGCCGCGCTCCTCGACCACGCCAACATTACCGTCGAATACGAGACCGAAGTGCAGGAGATTCGTCAGGCGCACCGTACAGCAGAGACGGCAGCGCTCAGCATTTGGGCGCGCAAACACTATCTCCATGCAAAAAACGTCATCCTCGCCAACGGCGCGCACGCCGCGCGTCTATATCCGGGCTTGGCCTGCATCATCAACCCGCTGCCGATGCAGGCCATCGATCTGCGCAACGAAGCGGCGCTGCTCACACCATTGATCATCCATCACGGGCGAATCGTTGTCCAGGCGCACGGAGATAACTGGCGTATGGTCGGCTGGAGCAGCGCCAACGCGGATATTTTATCTTTAATGGCCGACGTCGCGCAGCAACTCTGCCCCGACGCTCCCGTCGTGGCCCGCCACTCCTGGTGGGCCGCGCAGAGCGCCGATGGACTACCGGTGGTGGGGCAGGCGCCAGATATGCCAAACGTGTACGTCGTGAATGGCCTGGGGCCGTGTGGCTGGAGTTGGGTCTGCATCGCTGTAGATCACCTGATTGGCGCGCTGTTGCACGAAGAAAAGATCGGACAGTTGGCGCTGGATCGGTTCTCGACGGACTAGTTGCAGCAGGTAAAAATGGCGCGCAGTTTCTTAATCCGTCGGCTATGGTATACTGAAAACGTAGGAAAGGATCACCCTGATGTCAAAAAAACCGGCAAGCGAGCCAACTCCGATCAAAGTCATCGTCGTTGATGATCATCCCTTCTTTCGCCAGGGCGTGCGCGATGTTTTGAACAAAGAGGTCGACATCGAGGTCATCGATGAAAGCGGCGATGGGCAAGAGGCGCTTGATTTGTTACGCAACACCCAGCCGGATGTCGTGCTCATGGATGTGAACCTGCCCACAATGAACGGCTTGCAGGTGACACAAAAGCTCAAAAACCAATGCCCCGACATCAATGTCATCATCCTCACTGCCTACGACGATGAAGAACAAATCTACCATGCAATTCGCATCGGAGCCTCGGCCTACTTTGCCAAAGATGTAGACCCTGGGCATTTGTTGGATACCGTGCGGATGGTAGCCGAAGGCTACTATGTGATTGCCGGCAAACGGATGACGCCTGCTCAAGCCGAGCAATGGTTGCTGGAACGCTATCGCCGTTACGGACTCAAACCCGAGGACACCACCTTTTCACCGCTCACCGACCGCGAGATGGAGATCCTGGAACTCATCATCGAAGGATTGAGCAACAAGGAAATCGCCTTCCGGCTGAGCATCAGCCAACAAACCGTAAAAAATCACGTCACCTCCATCCTCGCCAAACTCAACTTGGCCGACCGCACTCAAGCCGCCATCTACGCATTGCGGCACGGCTGGGTGCGCTTACCGCGCGAAGAGGATGTAGCGTCACCTCAGTTATAGCCACGGAGAGATAAAATGACCGAAAACGCTTGGGAACAGTTTATCGAAGTCTGTCATCGCGGCAACGAACAAATCAAGAAAGAGCTGAAAGAAGTGGACATGCTCATCCAGCAAACGTCCGTGGAGGTGGATCGAATCATGCAGACGAACTCCCGCGCAGTCTCCCGCGCGCGGCAGATCGAAGCCTCGTTC
>JAFGSL010000560.1 GCA_016934645.1 Anaerolineae bacterium | reverse complement strand
TCAGCGGCTCAGACCTTCTGAGTTGCTGCTATTGTCGTCGGAACACCCAATTTGACCACTATATGACTATATTTTATACAAGGAGTGTCTAAAATGAAAACCAGATTTACGATTTGCCTGTGCAGTATCTTGATGATCCTGGCGTTGGCCCTCAGCGGTTGTACGACTGCGCCGGGGGATGCGGCGACCGCGCCGCCCGCCGCGCCGACGGATGTGCCGCCTACCACCGAACCGGTCCTGGTCGAACCGGGAACACCCCCGGAGTCGTCCGCCGATTGGCAAACCTACTACGACAACGTCTACGGCTTCCGCCTGGCCTATCCCGCCGGTTGGCAATACAAGGTCCAGGAGATGGGTGGGCCGGGGATGCCCGACGATTGGCCGGTCAAGGCTATCGTGAGCTTCTTCCCGGCGGCGTTGGCCGATGTGATGAACCATCAAGGCCCGCCCGATCCCAATGCACCGCCCGCAGTTCCACCCTTCAACGTGGAAGTCTTTGCCGGTCCGATGGAAGAATTCCGCCGCGCCTACGCGGAACCGGGTCTGATCGAAGAGGGGTTGGTGATCAACGGCGCGAGCATGGTGGTGGAGCGCGATACCGCGGATACAGAACATCCGTACGACGATTTCAATACCGTGCGCTACGTCTACTCGCATCCCGCCGACCCGAACGTGCGTGTGGTGCTGCTGGATGTCATCAGCGGCTTCAAGGACCGCGCCACCGCCAACCCGGAATACATCGAAGTGATCCGGCGCGTCATCACCACACTCGAATTCACGGGAGAGACGCCGCCAGCCGGCGATCCCCTGGCTTATCAACCCGTGACGGTTGCGGAAACCGGCCTGACCGTCGAAGTCCCGGAGAGTTGGGAGCAGCGCGCGCCAGAATGGGCCTGGGAGCCTTTTGGGGATCAAGGCCAGCGCGTAGGCGTGAACTGGGTCGATTTGCAAGCGCCGCAGGAGCCGGAAGCAGCACTCTTGCCTGACAACGCGCAAATCCTGGAGTCCGAGGAAGTCGATCTGACGTGGAGCACAGGCCGCAGCTTCACGCTCGAAGTCTACGCACCGGCAGCCGAGGGCGGGGACGCCAAAGCGCCGGTCGCAGCAGTGGAGCAGCACCTCATCGTTGTGATGGAGCAGGACGGCGGGCGGCGCGCCTACGATTTCTACGCCGTGGCCACAACCGCCGAACAACTGGACGTCGTGATGCCGGTGTACCACCACCTGCTAGGCTCCATCGGGTGGGATACGGCGCAGGAGAATCCGCTGGATACGCTCCGCTTCACCATCGCGGCCAAGCTCAACGCCGATCCCAACACGCTCGATCTGATCTTGCAAGCTGTTGAGTTCCCCGATGCGTGCCTCGGTCTGCCTGCCGAAGGCGAGGTCTGCGCGCAAGTGCTGACGCCTGGCTACGGCGGCGAGGTCAAGGTCGGCGACAAGGTCTACGAGGTCCGCGCCAGCCAGGACGGGCAGCGCGTCATCCTCTGCGATGGGGCGGAGTGTATAAGAAACTAGCACAGCACAAATACTTCGCTGGGTTATAGCTTCAAAAGGAACGCCAGTTTCCCGAGTCGGGAAACTGGCGTTCCCCTCTGAGCATCGTTTCGCGCTAATGCCCTAACCCATGCTGGATGGCGATCACCGCCGCCTGGGTCCGGTCCGAGACGCCGAGTTTGGCGAGGATGGCGCTGATGTGGTTCCGCACGGTGCCCTCCGACAGATACAGCCGGGCGGCGATGCCGGCGTTGCTCAGTCCCTTTGCCAGCAAGCGCAAAACGTCCTCTTCGCGTTCGGTGAGTTTGTCGGTGATCTGGGTCGCCGGGTGTACCTGCTGGCTGGCGACCTGCTGGAGTAGTTTCCCCGTCACCTGCGGATCGACGAACGATTGCCCCGCGACGGTGCCACGGACGGCTTTGATGACCTCGGCGCGCGGTGTGTCCTTGAGCAGATAGCCCGCTGCGCCTGCCCGGATGGCGTCGAAGACCCACTCATCATCGTCGTACGTGGTGAGGATCAGCACCTTGACCTCCGGATAATGCGTGCGAATTTGCCGTGTTGCTTCAATGCCGTTCATTCCCGGCATCTTCAAATCCATCAGGATCAGGTCGGGCCGGTGCTGCGCGACCAGTTCCACCGCTTCCGCACCATCCTGCGCCAGCCCCACCACCTCGATGTCGCGTTCCAGGTTGAGCAGCAATTCCAGGCCATCGCGGACGATAGCCTGATCGTCACAAATAATGACTTTCATCCTCAATCCACTCCTGTGATGCGCAACCGCACCTTTGTTCCCCCATCCTGACGGCTCTCGATGACCAGATCACCGCCGACCAGCGCCGCCCGCTCCCGCATCCCTGTCAGTCCGAAATGACCGGCCTGTTCCTCACGTGGATCAAATCCCAGGCCGTCATCCTGCACTGTGAGCATGCAGTCTGCATTGCTGTAGGTCAGGCGCACCGTCAGCGTCTTCGCGTTGGCGTGATGCGCTACGTTGGCGATGGCCTCTTGCGCCACGCGATAGAGGCACTGCTCGACTGCCTCAGGCAGCGCCGGTAGTGTGGCAGGCAACATGAGGTCTAGCTGTAAGTCGGCGCGCGCGGCGGCGGATTCGGCCAGTTGGCGCACGGCCAGCAGCAGTCCCAGGTCGTCCAAGGAACTCGCTCTTAGAGACTTGAGGGCGCGGCGCGTTTCCTGCAAACCATCCCGCGTCGCAGCCAACGATTTGTCCAACAGACGCTGCGCTGTTGTGGGGTCCACATCCCAATAGGCTTTGACTGTCTCCAACTGCACGCTCAATCCGCTGAGGGTGTGCGCCAGCGTGTCGTGCAATTCTCGTGCCATCCGGTTGCGCTCGCGGCTGATGGTGAGATGCTCCAACGTGCTGGCATAGTGCGCGAGCTGAGCATTCGCCTGTTCCAGTGACGCCTGCTGCTGCTTTAACCGGCTCATCAGCGTGTTGATGAAGTACCCCACGATCAAAAAGCTGACGGTTTGGATGACCAACACCGTAATCGGCGGCAACAGCGGTGTGACATTGGGACGGTAAAAGAGTAGTTGCAAGCTCAGGCTCAAACTGGCAATGCCCAAGCTAAACACCACGACGTATCGCCAGCGGTATTGCCAGGCCATGAGGACGAGCGCCATCAATAACAACGGCATCAGGCGCAGCAACGTCGCCTCAGGGCCATTCGCTGTATTTCTGGGAAGTGGAAGCAGCACCAAATGCCCCGCAATCACCGGGACGACAGACATCATCCCGATCAACCAGGGAAGGATGGCGCGCTCCAACGTGGGACGTTTCCGGGACCATAGCACCAGCGCAAGCACGGCAAGTATGTCAACCCCGTTGACCCAATAATACATGGGCGGGAATATGGGTCGGGGATAGAAGACCCGGTCGATGAGGAGCAACGCTCCCAGATACCCTAACCACAGCGCCACCGCCAGATACAGCAGGTGCGTGACCTTCGGTTCAGTTTCCTTCTCTTTCATAGCTATATTATACTTGTATTCCGTACTTCTCTAACAGGGTTTACAATGGTAAGATAGTGACACCCATAGCATAGCTGAGGTGTCACCATGCTA
>JAFGSL010000559.1 GCA_016934645.1 Anaerolineae bacterium | reverse complement strand
TAGCATGGTGACACCTCAGCTATGCTATGGGTGTCACTATCTTACCATTGTAAACCCTGTTAGAGAAGTACGGAATACAAGTATAATGCGGATTTCGTTACCATCTCCGTGAAAATGGTACTCACCCTTTGGCAGCTCATATGCAGTCCGATACGTCTGTGCGAGATCGCTGAGCGCCTCGTCGCATTCGCCCAACTCCGCGATCAACCGTTGCCGTTCTGCGTAGACGGCCAGAACTGTACGCCTCTGTGTCTTGTTCAAAATACGTTCGATTGTCATAGCTTTCTCCTAGTTTAGACTTTCACTGATATAAACTAGCTTTTCGCCGGTCAACTTCTCCATCAGCCGGGCCAACTTCAGCATATCCACGTTGATTGCGATCCCGTCGCGCTCGCCATAGTATGCCCAGGCCATCGACTCGGATGGGCCTTCTGGAATCAGATCGAAATTGTGCGGCGAGAGCGTCGTCACGTTCCCTGCTTCATCACGCACTCGCAACTCGCTAGATGCAGACACGTCCTGTGCGTACAGCAACACGCCATTTGTTACCGACGATGATGGTGCGGCTGTGCTATTGACGATAGAGATGACACAGTTCGTCGCTAGGCTCTCATACGTTGAACCGTAGTTGCTCAATCGTAGGTATGGTTGTATTCCGGCCCCTCCGTTTATGTCAACTTCCAACGAGACTTGCCCCGTGTATGATGTCGGAGCTTGAGACTTTATGCGAATCTGTGAATTCTTCGCGGCAATCATTTCTGTCTGAATTTCCATCCAGTTCGTATACAGTGGCGATCCGAGTGCGCGCAGGTATATTTCTCCTACTCGCGTCACCCCGTCGTAGAAATTAATTGCCTTGCCAGCCGTGTATCCAGTATCTGAATACACGTTGTATCCATTCACATCCATTGCGACCCCACCGGCTCCGCCGATAAGCGCCCCGGTCGTCGCATCGATTTTCACTTGATATGTGCCGGACAGCAGACCATAGATTCCGGTACGATCGATCCAGATACCAGTCCCTGCACTGCTGGATGTGGGCGGGGTTGTTCCGATAGCAATAGCGCTGTTTGCACCCGGCATTTTCAATTTCTTTGTGATCTCAGCACTAGCGCTAGCATCGAACGTAAACACTGCACTCCCACCACTATCATTGATCGTCATCACACCCGAATTAATTGAAAAACGCAAAACGGAACTGCTCGTGATGCTAAAATAACCCGTGCCTACCGATGTGTAGTCGGTTGCAGCAAGCGTGTCCCCAACTCTAATGTAGGAGGGTGTGATAGACACCCCCATCACCGTTGCACTTTTCATTATCGAGAGCGACGACGATGTAATATGTATATGGTATGCCGCCGGATCCCCAATATCAATCGTGTCTGCCCCCGCATCCAGGACGATCCTGTTGGCCGTCCCACGGCGCAACAACAGGTTCCCCTCAGATACATCCCACTTGAGGTTGAACTTTCCTGCACTATTGTCTCCAAGCAACAGATCGCCGGCACCCATAGACTCTGAAGCCGTCCCATACGTTTGGGCTGTGGCAAAGAAAGCGAAAGACGTGGTTGCGGTAGCACCTACATCACTGCCGATAAACACGTCACCATCTGTTTCAATGGCAACGGTCTGCGTGGTTGAATCACTAAACGCAGAAAGCCCGTCGCCGTCCAGTTGTACGCGGGGGCCGCCGTTCGACGTGGCGATACTGACCGATCCATCCAGAATGTAGATACCGGGATTCTTTGTTGCGCCCGCATCGACCAGCGGCTTCCCGCGTGCGTAAATCGACGCAACTTCTTCGGCGGTGAGAACACAACCAAACGATGCGACTTCAGAAATAGCCCCGCTGAATCGATCAGTAACATAACCAATATATGCAGTTGTAGATGAAATTGTAGGAGGCGTAAAACTTGTATCGGTTCCAGCAAGTGTGCCGTCGAGATATAATTTTACGGAATTTGTCTCAAATGTCGCAATGACATTATGCCAGTCTCCGGCCTTGCTGCCCGTTAATGCCACGCTTACACCGGGTAACTGCGAAACACCACCCGTATAACTGGTTACACCTATGCTAGAAAGCGTATTACTTAGCCAAATATAAAACGAATTCGTGTTCCAGGTATCCCACCATTGAAATATGCCGGGCGTGTTTGTGTAGCTTCCCGAACCGGCGTCATAAGGCATTTGGAACCAGATCGAGATACTGCCGGACGATAAATCTATTACACCTTGAGGATTGAACGTAACAGTCGTTGACGTCCGCGTACTTGTGTTGGCGTGCGGTGTGCCATCGCCGTTCCAGACATAACCAGTTCCCGCACCTCCCCAACACAAACTAGTCGCATACGCTTTGTTTTCTACTTGTACCCCATCGAAATAGAAAGTTAGCGTCGGAACCGCCGCTGAGTACACGTAAGTCTGTACATAATCAACGGTCTTGCCACCGTCAGCCGTAGCAGTGGCGACCAGTCTTTGCCACTGGCAAATCTTTGTCACGTCCGCAGCAGTGTTTACTATTGTTGTAGTTCCGTCCGTGTAGTGAATTCTCATCTGGACATAGATATATCCAGACGTGTACGACTCAACGTATACGTAGGCCGATGCCGTCCACGATCCACCAGATGAAGTAGTATAATGTTTGTACAGTCCCCCGTTTCCACCCGCCGATACTACCCTTGCAGACGCATTGCCAAAAAGGCAAACCGACGTGTCGCGTGTAGCCCCACCAATATATACTGACCACCCGGACAAATCACCATAACCGAATATCGGGTCAGGTATCACGTTCGTTGTAGCACCCTCAACCACAAGCGCACGACTCCCCGCCCACGGCCCCGCGACCTCATGGAACGCCCCGGAGATCGTCGCTGTCTGCCCGCGTGTAGATGTCCAGCTTGTTGGAGTGATCGCGCACCCCGGCCCCCACAGGGCTAGACCATCAGCCTGCGTGAACAGCATATCACCCATCTGCCCGGAGATTGCCAATGTCGAGAGCCACACCGTTCCGTCACCATAAACGACAAAACCAGGATCACTTTCACTCTCACCAGCCCACATAAGGGCCTCGCTACTACCGGCCCCGGCGTCCATCCCGATACGTTGCACGTTGCCATCATCGTACATGGCAAGGTCAAGGTTATGAAGCTCGAAGTTTTGGTCTGTTAATCTCAGATAGCTATCGCCTGCCGAAACCCCTTCACCAGCGTAAAGGCCGTATTCGGTTGTGGACGTAATTCCATAGAGATTTCCAAGGCGAACCCGAACGGTCTGACCAGTCGCCGGGTGAGTTGCCCAGGTCACAATTTGACTGTAGGGCGAGTTCTCTGCATAAGCCCCATCAACCGCATTGACTTCATAAAATCCATTGCCTGTCGTACCATAATCCAACACAAGAGCATCCGCAGCTACAACGGTAGAGGCTGACATGGAACCTGCATTCCCACCACTTGAGCGAGTGAATGTCCAGCTTTGCTCTTTACCGCTCAAATTGCTATAAGATGTGACGACACCCCAACAATCGGCCACAGTCAATGACCCACCGGCTCGCGAGAACATCCGAAGGCGTACAATGTCACCAGACTCGAACACCGCCATGTTCTCTGCGCTCGGTAGATCCCACACGTATAACGTTGTTGTGCCACCGGCAGCCGGAGCGGTGAAGTCACGGCTCAACATCGCCACGCTCTTGCTGATAATCTGCCCACCGGCCAGGGCCTGCTCCAGGTCCGCGATGAAGCTCTTGACGTGTAACTCGTCAGCGAATAAATAACGGAAGTCGGCCCCGCCAGCATAACTAATGCCCCAGCCGGTCGTCTGGCTGGCGTAGTTGTCAGATTGTAACGTGTGTGAGGCCATCACGCGAATTTGCGCGCCTGTAGGATTCAACTTTATATCGCCCGCTGGCGCAATCGTTAAGTCACCGAAGGTCGAGGTAATGCTCTGTGCCCCCTGGAACTCTAGCGTTCCTGCCAAATCAATCCCGGCATTGAACGTATGCAAACCCGTCCACGTGGGCACAATCGCCTGGCTCAAACTATGCGAGTGATCGCTGCGCGCGAACGAGGTCGCCGTTCCCTCCGCACTGACCGCCAGGCTCACGCTGTTCGCCGCTGGCGCCGCTGCCACAATTGCATGCTTGTGATCGCGCCGCGCCGCGACTGCCGCGCTGCCTGTCGCCGCCGTATCGTCCGGTTGGATCGTTGTCGGCACCATCACATCAAAGACCACGATTGTACAATCCGACCTTAGTAGTGTGGCCGCGCTCCCCGCCGCTGCCGCCGTCCCCAGAGCTACACTCGGCGTAGCAAAGCTCGGCATCCCGTGCTTGTGATCACTCCGCGCGAATGACGTCGCTGTGCCCTTGGTAGCACTATCACCGATGGCCTGGTTCCCCGGCGCTGCAGTCACAATCGCGTGCTTGTGATCGCGCCTGGCGGCAAAGGTCGCGCTCCCCACTGTTGCCACGTCGTCCGGTTGGATTGTTGTCGGTGCGGTCGCATCGAAGATTGCCAGGCTCGCGTCTGTGCGCACATACGTGCTGGCGCTGCCGGCAGCGTTGCTCGTGGTGAACGTCAGTGTCGGCGTCCCGCCCAATGCTGGAATGTCGGCGATTACTAGCGCGCGGAACGTTGGTATAGCGGCCCCACCGCTCGTCGGACCAGCGAATACGCGATTGGCGAGTTGCGTATCCAGCCCGAGCTGCTGCACGCTCAGCGAGAGGATCGTATCGGCATTGGCATCCAGGCTCACCTGGTTATGGTGCGCGTTGGCGTTGAGGACGTGGCTATCGTAAGCCGTCTTGAAGGCACTGAGGTCCACGCCATCGATGGTGATCCCCGCTTCAACGCTCAGATTCCCCGTCAACGAGCGCGATCCGTCGCGCAGCAGTGCGTCGGGATACTGGCTGGTCGTCAGCGTCCCAATATGGTGCGCGCCGTCCAGCTCGTGCGGGCTGGGCGCATATCCGCCCTCTTCCCCGCCCGTCTCGATCCACCCCAATACGTAGGGCTTGATCGCCTGCAAAATCTCAGTAACCTGCATATCCTTCGCTTATTCCTCTGGCCCTGCTGACTAATCGTTAATGCCTACTAACGCGCTTTAACGGTCGTTTTGCATCCTAACACCCCGTAAATCCTGCTCCGAATACGCGCGTAATCACCCCGCAAAACGTCAGTTAATCCACATCGTCTATTTCTAATATCCGTGGTTCTATCCCTGCACCAACTGCGCCAACTCCCACGGCGTCGGTGCCCCGCGCGGGGTCACATTCACCCACGCCCCGCGCTCTACGTCGAACTCCGCGTACTCGATGAAAAAGACGGACGGATCCGCCAGCAGGTTCATATCCACCGTGCTGGGCCAATCCTTCAACTGGCACCACTTGCCCACCGGCGAAACGTCGCCGCCGAGGGAGTGATCACTCCACTTCCCGTACAACACGCCGGCGTTATCCATGTACAGCTCGATGTTGCTGCTGCTCTGCTCCGGTTCAAGATAGACGCGCAACACGCGCGCCGCCGTCACCTCGGCCAGCAATCGCCGGCTGGCCGTCGTGCCCACCGTCAGCAATTTGGCGATCTCGGTCCCGGCCATCCCATCGCCGTCACGGTACGGACTGGCATAGACCGCGCTCTCATCCTCGATCTCGCAATCCGTCAAGAACTGCCCTTCGTCGTCCACGATGTCTTCGATCTGGTCCGTCGTCTCCCATACACCCGTCACCTGGAACGTCAACGCCACCGGCTGCGTTCCTCCGGTAGCCGGATCGCCATCGTACTCGCTCCACGCCCCGCTCGCGTAGGCGTACAACGTCCCGCGTGCGTAACTCGCCGTGTCGTCGATCCCCACGCCGAAGTAATTCGTATTATCCAGACTGCCGGTGCGCTCGATCATCAGCCAGTACGTTGTACCCGGGCTGAGGGTGACCCTGGAAGAAGGTACCGCCGAGACCCACTCAATGTTCTCGTCGATCGTATCCCCGACCTCGGCTCCGCACAATAACGCCCCCGGCGCACCGCCGGAGTCGCTGTACAGCGAAAGCTCCAGATTGTCGGTGCACGTCCCCGCCAGCACCTTCGCCCGCACGTGCAGCGCGTAACTCTCCCACGTCAGCGCGCTGCCCAACTGGAACTCCTGCGCCAGCCTCTCCACCGTGCTGTTGCCCACCTGCACGATCTCGCCCTTCACCTGGTGCTCCTCCAGGCCCGCCGTCTGCGCGTAATACTGCCAATCCAGCGTATCCCACCAGCCGTGCAACGTAAGCGTGGCCCGTAGGTCGCTTTGTCCGTAGTTGGGCACGAGGGTTGGACTGGGGTAGCGTAGCGCCTCTAGGAGTGTGTCGCGCGTCTGCTCCGCGCTTTCCGGGCTGGCCTCGGAGAGGCTGTATTTGAGTTCGCGCGTGCCGTAAGCACTTACCCCGTCATCGTCCTGCGCCCAGCCGGTATTCGCCCGCGTGCCCGCCGTAGCTGATCCGGGCGCGAGGTAACCGTACACCACGTTCACCCGGTTGTACATGCTCTCTAAACTCACGCCGACCTGGATCGCGCCGACCTGAATATCGACCGTGTGTAAATACCCCCACCAGCGCGCGCTGCCCTCGTCATCCCGCAGCGTCACCGGTGCGCGCAACCAATTCAATAGCTCCCAGATGGCCCATTCGTTCCCCTTTGCCGTCACTGTCGCCTGGCGTGGACCACCCACCACGTGCCAGTCGTAACGCTGCACGCTGAAAACCACGTCGGGGAAATTCAACGTATCCGTAAAATTGCGGCTCTCGAATTCCGGTTGAATATCCATCCCTGTCTACCGTCTACCGTCTACCGCCTACTTAGATTGTCAACAACCGTGGCCGGTAATATACCCGCACCGTGTGCGTGCGCACGATGTCTGGGGCACCGGAACTATTCTTGCAGAGGAAATACAACCGCTGCGCCACGCTCGGCCAGAGCATCACCGGACTGCCGTGGGCGATATAGAGACCGGTCTTGCCGGAACCTGCACAATCGACGTACAGTGCACCCGTAATACCGTTGTCGACGAGCGTCGTCGTGTAAGCTACGCCGTAGCCCCTGGGGACCAACACGCGATAACTATCCAGGGGCGTGAATTGCAAATAATCGAGAATGAATGTCGCGCCTCCGGCACAACGACCGCTCAGCCGGAATGTCAATGCGTACAAATCGGTCTCCCCGGTGAGATAGGGCGGTAGCTGTACGATCCCAAAATCGACCAAGCCGTCCGCGACGTCCACCTCCGCTGTCTCGGCGATTGTCGTGAGCGACAGCAATATTTTCAGTCGCGCGCGTAAATTCGATGTCGCTCCCACGACTCGACCTAAAACGCGGAATCTATTTCCCTTCGTGGTTGCCAAAAACGCCGCGCTTAAATTCCAATCGAATGCCGTTGTCTCGATACTGGCTGCCCACGTCGCAGTCTGATAATAACCGTTGCTGGAATCAGCATTGACCGTAGCTGCCGCACTCCCGGCTACGTAGCTACAGTTTTCAGCTTCCAGGATATGCGTCAACGTGGTAGGAGAGGCAAAAATATTGTTGGCAATGTGCACATCATACGTGCGCGTCGCGCTGTTGTAACTGTTATACAGCGAGATCTCCGCCGGAGCGGGCAGCACCCCACTCACGTCGCCGGCGGCGATGTCCACGTAATTGTCGTGCCCGCTGCCGGCATCGTCGTGATTGTAAATCGTCACGCCGCCCGTCGCCTTGCTGGGCGTGCTGGTATTGTCCAGCGCCAACTCGGTGCGCGCGCCCTCCCAATAAAACCTCCGCTGCCACATCACCGTGCAGCGTAGCGCGCTCGCCGCGATCCACGTCGCCGAACCCGTCTCCGGATCCGGCTCGACCCGCCCGTACAACAACTCACTGCGGTACACGTCGCCGCTGTCCGCCGCGCGATACTCCACCCACACCTGCGCGCCCTTGCCCGTGCTCTGCCGGTGCTGCGCCTGGTACAACAACGTCTCCAACCCGCGCAACGCCGTCTGCACCGTCGAGAACGCCGTCGCCGCCACCGCCAGCGTCACCGTCTCCACCACATTGCGCTGCGTGACCGCCGTCACATCCCCCCCATCGCGCACCGCCTGCGCCCTCGCCTCAATCACACTCAACTCCGGCGCCACTGGTGCGTAGGATTCGGAGAGATAGAAACTATTCGTCCCTCCATTCAAATTGATCGTCGTCGTCCCATCCGTGATGCGTAGGATCATGCACTCACTCTCCGCCCATTGCCTGTTTTCCGCGTTCGCGGTCTATCGTCCATTTCTCATATCCGTGGTGCTCTCCCCCGTCATTCCGAAGATCATGTTCTCATCCTATCATTCCGAAGATCATGCTCTATTCCTGATCAACGCCACTACCCGCTGCGCCAACTGCTCGATGTCCAGCGCATCCTGTACCGCCGTCACCGGTAGACTCACGCTATACTGCCGCTGATCATACATCCCGCCGCTCACCGGCGTCGGCGATGTTACCGGGGCTAGGGACGTCATCGCCGCTGCACCGAGTCCCATCCCGCCGTCCATCCGGCTGGCGACGTCGATTTCCACCGGGTGCGCATCGGCGTAATCCACCAAACGTTCTAACGCATAGTAAAAGCGGAAATTTGGTGAGCCAAAATCAAACGCCTCGTCGCCCGTCTTCTCCACCTCAATCTCGACCTTCTTGTACTCCGGCAAGTTTTCGATAGCTCTGCTGATCCCATCAATTGCCGTCACCGCGCGCGTGGATGCACTCTCCACGTCGCCCGCCATCATCGTAGCAGCGCCCCCGGCCTCTCCTAACGCGGTCTCAACGATATTACCGTTCTCATCGACCTCCGCACCGAGCTCCTTCGTCAGGCTGATGATTTCTTGACTTGACGTATCCGTACTGGATTGCAGATCCTGCCACGCCGCAATCTGCGCGGCGATGTCGCCCTCGGCATTCGCTTTTAACGTTGCGCTCTCCGTCCCGATGTTCTGGATGAAATCCACGACATCATCTGCCGCAGTCTGCCCTCCGCTGGCCCAATCGTTGAATAATTTCAGCAGTTCGTCGGTCGCCAGTTTCGTCTCGTCCACCACGATACCGAACTCCCCGGCCAGAGCCGACTTCATCTCCATCGCCTGATCATTGGTGATCTGGCCCATCCCCTGCATCTGATCGGTCTGATTCCATAGCATCTCACCGAGCGCGCGCTGTTGGTCGGCCAGCATCTCGACGTTGCCAGACTTGTACGCTTCCAGCGCGTTGGCGACCCCTGTCTGCACGTTCCCTGCAAAGGTCTCCCAGGCCTCCGCCGCACGTCGCGCCATTTCCTCCTGTGCCGCTGCGGTCTCCAATGCTGCCGTGGCCGCGTCGTGCATCGCGCCGGGCAAATCCGCCGTGGCCGCGCTCAGTCCCCCATACGAATTTGTCGCTTCCTGAACCACCCCGGCCACAGCCTGGTAACCGGCCAGGCTGTCTTCGTTAATTGCCTGTACCTGCTGCCCCGCTGCGATGTATTGCTCTAGCGAGATATTGCCCTGCGCGTGCTCGTAGGCCAGCAGGTTCATCGCGCTGGCCTGCATATTCGCCAGGCG
>JAFGSL010000558.1 GCA_016934645.1 Anaerolineae bacterium | reverse complement strand
GCGGTGGCGAGGTACACGTGCCAGCGCATCCAACACGAGCGGCGTGGTAATCCCACGCGAACGGATGAGTCTCACCATCCCTTGTTGGTCCATTCGTCACCCTCACTGGCAGTTTTGCACGGCAGGATAGTCGATCCACCCCTCCCAACGGACGACGTCCGCACCGGAAACAACCCACACGGTCAGGGGCAATGCCTCACAGCGCCGCCAGAAGAATGTCAATTGCCCCTCGGACAGCAGCGTCTCTGGCTGGATCTCTCCACGATAGTACCGGTAATCGCTCGTGCCACCTGTGGCCCGGAGTGCGAGTGTGCCATACCACGTCCCGGAGACGGCATCCTCGCCCCACGTCACCAATGTTGGCAGCTCTAGCGTCAACGGTACTAACGTAGGAGCGATGGTCTCCGTCGGTTGAGATATGGGCGTCGGTGTGGGGCCTTCGCCGACCTCAACGATCACCGGGATGGCCGTCCCTGCTACCGATCCAACGCCCTGGCGCACTTCCCAAGTCGAAGTATAGACACCCACATCGAGTGGTGCGTGCAACGGCACAATCACCTGCGTGCTCGCGCCGGCAGCGAGGGGTTGCATAGAAATGGCATCGGGTGCCCCCATCCGTTCACCGGAGACGAAAGCCACGCGTAGGTCCTCAGGCCACGTGCAGTTCCCAACATTGCGCGCGCTCAGATAAACGACCACTGTTGTGTCAGGCAGCACGATGCTATCCGGCTCTTGGCGCACCAGATCGAGTCGAACACGAGGGGTACAAATTGGCGACGTGCCGCCAGACGACGCCTCCTCAGATGGCGTGGGGGTGAGTGTAAGCAGTACAGGCGTCTCATCGACCGCAGTCGAAACAGACGTTACCTCTGGAACTGGCGTTGTCTCCACAGACGGCATCGTTGTCACAGATGGTGCTGTAGGCGCTACTGTTGCCAAAGAAACCTCGCCAGTAGAAACGGTGGTGGCAAGAGGCTCCGGTGAAATATCCATCGTCACAGGCTGGCGTACTGCGGCCGTGAGCGTCTGCAATTGCTGCAGAAAGATCGGAATGTCGCCACGAATGCCCAACCATACTATGACACCGACAATGACACCAACCAATGAGAAGGTTGTCACTCCCACCAGGCGCGACAAAAACGAGCGTCGTCGTGGTGCAGCTTGTTTCCCCGCTGATGACGGTGTTTCTGTTGTATTGAGCGGGAACAACGTGGGCGTGCGTACGGAAGGTTTGTTATCCATAGCAACCGGCCACGTTCGCAATAGACGATCATCCTCGTCGTCAACATCCTCCTCCTCGCGCGAGGGACGCCGCGACGCTGGTGGGGGCGTTGCCACCGCTGAGGTCGGTGTCAGGATTGCAGGCGGAGGTGAAACTGCAGGCAATCCACCGTATGTCTCCAATCCGACCACTCGGCGCAGTGCCGCGGCCATTTCGGCAGCATGCCCAAACCGCTCCTCTGGGATCTTCTCCATTGCTTTAAGGACCACCGCCTCGAAATCCTTCGGCACCGACTGCGTAAATCGCGCGAGAGGAGGTGGAGTGTCGTTGATGTGCTGCATCACCATTCCCATAGGGGAATCGGACTCGAAAGGTAGCTGCCCGGTCAGCATCTGATAAAGCACCACACCGAGCGAATAGATATCCGAAGCAGCCGTTCCCTGACGGCCCATCCCTACTTCGGGGGCCATATATGCGGGTGTACCGACCATTGCGCCGCTGGCGGTCAATCCAGAAAGTGTCAGCATCTTGGCAATACCGAAGTCCGTCAGCACTGGCTGACCGTCTTGCATAAACATGATGTTGGCGGGTTTGACGTCCCGGTGAACCATGCCGCGCTGATGTGCGTAATCAAGCGCGTCAGCAATCGCGATCCCGATGCGCACGGCTTCTTCCTGGGGTAACAACCCTTCGGATAGGCGGGTTTTGAGCGTCGGACCGTCGATGTACTCCATCACCATGTAGTAAATGTCCAACGCGTCGTTGTAATCGAAATCGTAAACCTGCATGATATTGGGATGGCGCAACGTGGCGACAATGCGTGCCTCGCGTTTGAAGCGCGTGACAAAGCCTTCCTCACCCGCCAGAAAAGGATGCAGCACTTTGACCGCCACCATACGGTCTAGCTGCGCGTGCTGGCCTTTATAGACCTCCGACATTCCCCCGTGCCCGATGTGTTCGAGCACCTCGTACTTGCCAAGGGTCTTACCAATTAGATACAGAACACTCGTCACACAAACTCCCCAGGAGCTGCAAGATTAGCCACTTGTTCTCGACAGGCGCGGATAAACGTGTCCAGTACATCCCACGCACGGTCAAAATCTATCTCAGCGACGAAGATGTGATCCCGCGAGAAGGCCGACAGGGCGATTATGCTTATCCCCGCCTCGGCCAATTCGGACGTCAACGCTGCCAGATAACCGATGACACCCCAATCCAACGGGATATCGAACGTGATCAAACGATATGGTGGCGAGACGTCCAGCATCACAACAGACGAAGGGAGCTGCTCAAAAGCTTCCTGAGCCAGTACCAGTGTCGTCTCATCCTTATCGCGAATGCAAGCCTGGAACGACGCCAGCTCTGTTTCTGATCCCGAAGTGCTGCATTCCCCTTGCACCGGACTGATCTTGACGAGCAGATAAACTTTTCCATCGGTAAACAAATCCGTCTGGGCCAAAATCTGAATCAGTTCAGGCTGCACCATCATCGTCCATCTCCGTCAGGCATAGCACAACACTTCGCGCCTTCCCTCTAACCAACGATTCAGCGCAGCCTGCCGGAGGCTCTCGCATACGTGGAACCAAATCAACATACGCTAATTATACCTGCGAAAGCGCAGGAATCAAAAAGCCGAAGTCAACCACGACTAAGAAGTCTGGTATAATTCAAGCATTATGGCACTACTGTCAACTTCCAATCTAACGAAATACTTCGGCCCGGATGAAATCTTCTCGCAGATTTCCTTCGAAGTCCATCAAGGCGATTGTGTGGCTTTGGTGGGCGTCAACGGCTGTGGAAAGAGCACACTGTTAGATATCATCGCCGGTGTCCAGGAGCTTGACGCCGGAACGGTGAGTCGCGCGCGCGATATTCGCATCGGCTACTTGCCGCAAACCCCTGACTTCGACACCTCGGGGACTTTGTGGGAAGCCATGGAGGCCGTTTTTGCCGACCTGCAAACACAGCAGGAAACGCTGCGCCGTCTGGAAGAACAGATGGCCTCACCAAACGAAGCAGAGCGGGAAACAGCGATTGCCCGTTATGGCGTTCTGCTGGATAAATTCGAACACGCAGGTGGTTTCACGTACGAGACGCGCATAGGGCAGGTACTCGGCGGCTTGGGATTTCGCAAGGAAGAGTTCGACATGCCGACAGCCTACCTCAGCGGTGGCGAACAAACACGTGCGCTGCTAGCTCGGCTGCTGTTGGAAGAGCCGGACCTACTGCTGATGGACGAACCGACCAACCACCTGGACCTGGAAGGGATCGAGTGGCTGGAAGAGCAGCTCAAAGCCTGGAAGGGCGGCATCATCGTTGTGGGACACGACCGCGAGTTTCTGGACGCGGTCGCCAACCGGGTGTTGGAAATGGAGTTCGGCCACATCGACGCTTTCCGGGGCAATTACACCGCCTATGTCCAACAACGCGTTGACCGTCGCCGGCAACAACAAGTCGCCTTCGAAACGCAGCAGCAGGAAATCGCCAAAACCGAGGACTACATCCGCCGCTATATGGCTGGGCAGCGCACATCGCAGGCCAAAGGGCGACAGCGC
>JAFGSL010000557.1 GCA_016934645.1 Anaerolineae bacterium | reverse complement strand
TTTCGTCGTTCAGGCGGGCGATCTGCAGGGCGATGGCGCCTTGCTCGGCCAGGGTCTGGTAGAGCGCCAGTTTACTCGCATCGAAACGCCCCTCTTCCTTGGATACCGCGACGATGATCCCCAGCCAAATG
Organism: Anaerolineae bacterium; assembly: GCA_016934645.1. Next base: position 5,277 of record JAFGSL010000557.1, on the reverse strand, counting down.
TCGCCGGCGGTGATGGGCATGATTGCGATGCTGCCCCACCCTTCCTGAACGGCAAGCGCCCGGGTGTTTTCATCGATACGCTCATCGTGCAGTACATCGGCCGATGTGAACAGCGTATCAGGCGTAATGAGGTTGACGAGCGGGAACTCGGAGGCCGGGAATCGAGCGCCGGCAGGGGTCTCTGGGATGCCGCTGTCGAAACTCAAGGAGCGCCGGCCGACCAGTGTGAGACCATCCTCGCCCCGCTCGAGGGTCATTATGTCCACGCCCACCTGTGGATACAGGCTAGACTGCTCGGCCAACACGTCCAGCACCTGCTCCTCGGTCTGCGCCTTGGCCAGCGCCTGGCTGACATTGAAACGCACTCCGGTTTCCTGTAGGTTGCGTTCTACTTGTCCTACGAACTGCGCGTTCTGCAAAGCTGTCGCAATCTGTCCGGCCAGCGTCGTTTGGATCAGGACATCCTCGGAGGTGAAGTGATCCACCTGATCTGCCTGCACGTCCAGGACGCCCAGGACTTGCTCGCCAACGATAAGTGGAACGGCCATCTCGGAACGTGTATCGGGCAGCAACGGGTTGGGGAGGAAATCGGGCGCGGCCCGCACGTCGTTGACGACGACGCCCTCGCGGGAGCGGAAGGCGCGCGCTACCAGTGAGTTCGCGTTGTCCGCCGCAATCTGCCAGCCCTGCGCCAGCATCTGCTTGCCGGCCTTGCCTGCACCGGCAGCCAGGACGAGTGATTCGCCGGCCTCATCGATGAGGTAGATGTGCGCGTGATAGAGGTCGAAGTTCGCTTTGGTCAATTCGACAACCTGGCTCAACAACCGGTTAGGTTCCAGGATGGTGGAGGCTGCCGTACTCACTTCCGCCACCGTCTGCAGCTCGGACGCGCGTTTCTGGAGTTCAGCCTCGGCCCGCTTGCGCTCGGTAATGACCTGGCTCACACCACGCATCCCGACGGTGCGCCCCTCAGCATCCCTTTCAGCCGTCGTCCATATCGTAGTCCAGACTTCTTCGCCATTAGCGTTCAGGTTACGCGACTCGAACTGGATCTGGAAATCAGGATCAGGGCTTTCGATCGCCAATTGGGCGTTCTTCGCCACGAGTGGGGCATCTTCTGGGACAACAAAGCGTTGCGCGAATTCCGCCGCCGCTATCTGATAGCCGCCCACTTCTTCAGCGGTCGTGTTAAGGATGGCCTTGTAATACTGGTCGTTGAAGGTAAAGGTGTTAGTTTCTATATCGAGTGTCCAATATCCCATTTGTGCAATGTTCAAGGCTTCAGCCAAGCGGCGTTGGCTTTCCCGTACCGCAGTCTCAGCCCGGACCCGGTCTGTGATGTCGATTCCCATACCAACGACGTAAGCTTTTCCCTCGATGACTGCGCGTATCCCGGTGTAGTAATAGGGTATCCGTTCGCCGCTCTTCGTGGCGGCGTGCGCTTCAAGAGTGGCTTCTTCGCCGGTGATGAACACTTGCTGGATGGCTTCTGCAACAGCGGCGCGATCTTCCTCGGCGATCGTACCGAGCGCCCCAATTTGTTGCAGTTCTTCCGGCGTATACCCGCTTGCGATTACAAAGCTCTCGTTCCACCGGGTCAAATTTGCTTGATCGTCGATGACGTAGAAATTACCGGGCAAGCTGTTGATCACGGCCTCGGAGAAGTTGCGTTCCTGGAGAATTTGGGCCTCGATTTCTTGCTGGGCGGCGAACAACCTTGCGTTCTGGATGGCTGTGGCGACTAACCCGGCCAGCGTGCCGAAGGTGTCACGTTCGGCCTCGGTAAAACGCCTGGCTTGATCGTCTTGCAGGTCGAGTACACCCAGGACGGTATCGCTGACCATCAGGGGGAGCGATAGTTCTGAGCGCGTCTGCGGCAATAAGGGGTTGGGCATGTAATCGGATTCCAGGGTGGTATCGACCACCAAGACTGCGTTGCGCGCGCGGGCAGCCCGCGCAACCAGGCTTTTCTCGGCGTTCATTGGGATGCTGTGACCGCGCTCACGCAGTACCCGCCCCACTTCGCCGGAACCGGTTGCCAGTTTGAGCATGTCTTCCGTTTCGTCCAGGAGATAGATATGCGCGTGGTAGAGACCAAAGCGACTCTGGATTAACTCGACGACCTCTTGTAACAACTGCTCCGGATCGAGGATCGTACCCAAGCGCCGGGCGATGTCGGCGGCGGTGCGTAACTGGTTGGTGAAGATGCTCATGACCTCGGTTTGCTCGGTGACGCGCTCCAAGAGCGCGCTATTTTCGAAGAGGATGGCGACTTGGTCTGTCATAGACTGGAAGAGGGCGATGGTGCTCGGATTGAAACGCCCGGCAGTGCGGTCCTGCGCGTCCAAAACGCCGATAACTTTACCTTCGCGTTTAAGGGGAACCGCCAGTTCCGAGCGTGTGTCGGGCAAGAGTGGATTCGGTAAGAAGTTAGGATCGGCTTTTACGTCATCGACCAGGATTGCTTCGCCGGTATGAATGGCTTGTGTGACGAGGGCCGTAGCGTCCAGGGCGATCTGGTGTTTGCGTTGCAACAGTTGTCGCCCGGCATAGCCGGTGGACTGGCGTAACACAGCGGCCTGTTTTTCTTCATCGATCAAATACACTTGCGCGTGGTAGAGATCGAATTGGTCGCGGATCAGGTTTACCACCAGATCGAGGAGTTCGTCGGGGGTGGCGCGCTCGCTGGCGGCGAAGGTCACGCGCTGGCTGGCTTCGAGTTCTTTGGTGCGTTCCTCCAACTCTGCACTGCGGGCTTGGACCGTCTGCAGGAGATTGCTAACCTGCCTGGTCATATAGTTGAACGCTCGCGCCAGGCTGATGACCTCGGATGGCCCTTCCGCGACGGCTTGCAGCCCTGTTTCGCCCTCGGCAATGCGGGCGGCGGCTTCGGTCAGCCCCAAGATAGGAGCGACCAACCGGCGCGCGATATAAGCGCCGGCCAACCCTGCCAGAACCGCCATCACCAGTAGAACCCCCAGGGATATCCATACACTCCGGACAACTTCCCGGTAAGCTTCGGCGGTAGGCAACTCGGTTACTACGGCCCAGTCGGGTACGCCGAGCGGGATGTAGGTTCCGATGACGGTTTCGCCTTCGATGCCTTCGAACGTCTCGACGCTGGTTTCTTTCTGAGCTGCCGGGCTGTCGATGAAAGTACGTACCGGGACCAGATAGCGTATGTTTTCCCCGCGCAACACCCGAGAAATATCGCCGAAAGCCAACAAGTCACCCTGCCGGTCGACGACGTAGGCGCTGCCGGTTGCGCCGACTTGCAGGCGCTCGACCAAATCCCACATGAATTTCAGGTTGATTTCGGCCAATAAAATCCCTTGCGGATCGCCGAAGACATCGGTAACGGCCACGGCGAGCACGGCCAATGGTTCGCTGGTGTTCGCGTCGATGTACACGGCGCTGATTTGCGGATGGCCTTGCTTGAGCTGCGTCCACGCTTCATTGGTCAAACGCCCGGATAATTCACCCTCTGTCACTTGCGCTAACCGCGTAGCCCGGGCTTGTTCGCGCCCCTGTAGGTCCAGTAGGACAACTTGCCGGAAAGCGAACTCCAGCCCCATCAGGTTGTTCAATACTTCCTGACGTTTTTCGGCGGACGGCGCGGGCATAATGCCCAATCTGGCAGTCGCGTCCAACTCGCTGAACTTTTCCCGGATAAAACTGGCGACGGCGCTGGCTGCGTTTTGTGCGATGAGTGTCTGTTGGCGCGCCACCAGCTCGCGTTGGGTTTGGTAGTTGAGCGCGGTCTGCAGACTATTGGCCACCAGCAGAACAATGATACTCAAGGCCAGAAAGGCCCCGGCCAACGTAAACGCCAGGCTCCGCCCCTCTTGACGTGGTTTCACTTTCTTCGACATAGTTATTCTCCCATTTCCCAGTATATGCATTGTAAGGTGGGGAAGGACGCGGTTTCATGGTGGAAACCGCGCTCATCCCCTGACGTATGTGTGTTATCGCCGGTTCTAACGAATAATCTCGTTGGCTTGCACCAACAGGCTGTCAGGCACAGTCAACCCGATGCTGGTCGCCGCTTTGTAATTGATTTGGATGAAGTACTCGGGCGAAACAATCGGAATAGTCCCTGCCGGCGTCCCTTTCAGGACTTTGTCAACGATAGGTGCGGCGAGTTTCGCCGATTCGAACGGCGTGGGAACCACACCAAACATGCTTTCGTAACCACCGGCGGCCATCGGCGCGCCACCAATGGGGATGTTGTGCTCGTAGGCAAACTCAGCCGCGATGGCGAAGAAAGCCGGGGTTACACTCAAGGGGTCCGAAATGAACAGAATGGCATCAATGCCGATCTCGTCTTGTCGCACATAAGCATCCAATGCCGCCGCCAGCTCGTCCGGGCTGGTGACGGGCAGGTCGATGAGCGTGATGCCCTCAGCGGTCTGCGCAGCAGCCTGGCGCATCGCGGCGACTTGTGGCGGTACATTGGGGTAATCTTGAATGTAGGGCACGAGGATGTTCCTGGCCTGTGGCGCCATCGCCAGGAGCACTTCGAACCGTTTGACCGCGACGTCCGCCGACGGATATTGCACGCCACTGGTATTCCTGCCGGGGGCGCGTATGCTATCGACCACATCGACTCCTTCGAGCGAGACGTAAGTGAAGACGACAGGAATGTCGGTTCCTTGCACGGCAGCCTGTGCTTCCAGCGTTGCTTCGGTTGGGCCGACGAAAATCACATCGACCTTATCCGCCACGAATTGCTTGAGAATTCTCTGATAGACTTCCATATCGAATCCGGTTTCCTGTACATCGTAGATGACGTTCTGCCCTTCGACGTAGCCTAACTCGGCCATACCTTCCTTGAAGCCGGCCGTGCCGTCGAAGAGAAATTCCAAACCGACCAACACGCCTATCCGGTACACCTTCTGGGGTTGGGCGGCCTTGCAACCGCTGGCCAGTAGACCTACCACTACGATTAGACTCATCCAACGCATCCAACTTCCAATTTTATTTCGCACTGTGTTCCTTTTCATGATACATTTACCTCCTGAGCTATAGTTGAAAACATTACTTATTTGATGAAATCGGGTTTTGTAAGAATTGGTATACATTCCTGTGTACTGTCCATTTTCATGCCCCGCGCGGCATCGTGAGCCGTCCGATCAATCCCACCAGTGTGTCGAGCGCTACGGGTTTCTCCAACAACAAGTCGGCGCCGGCCTCTTTAACGATGTCGCCATACCACGGCTCGCCCGTAATCAGAACGACGTGTGTGCCATCTGCGGTTAACTTGGCGCGCTTTTCACG
>JAFGSL010000556.1 GCA_016934645.1 Anaerolineae bacterium | reverse complement strand
TCAGCGGCTCAGACCTTCTGAGTTGCTGCTATTGTCGTCGGAACACCCAATTTGACCACTATATGACTATATTTTATACAAGGAGACTTTATTTGTCTTCTGGGTTGTTAAGCAGTAGATGGCTCCGTCTGTGGCTGCGAAATCCAAATCAGACTGATGATGAACCCCACGAACATGATCGCTGCTCCGCTAAGATACGGATAGGTCACATTCACATCGAAGATAAAACCCGCCCAGATCGGCCCGACGACACGCCCTAGATTCATAAACGAGTTACTCAGTCCCATCGCGGTGCCCTGCCCCAGCAGCGTGCGCTTGGAGGTGAGGGAAATAATAACGGTGCGCAGCAGCGTCTTAGAGAGGATGAACACACCGGTTGCCGCCAACACGCCGGGATACGTCCGCGCCAGCAGCAGCACGAGGAAGGCCACTGAACTGGCCGCTAGCGACACCTTGATGATCGGCGCTTCGCCCCACCGCCGTGTCAACGGCCCGATGAGAATGGCCTTGCCGAGCGTCGAAGTCAGGCCAACAACCGCCAGAATCGTTCCCACACGCTCCGGGCCATAGTCGAGTTCATGCGCTGCATACAGGCCAAAAACGGACTCGAAGTTGGTCAAGCCGAAACTGACCAGGAAGAGCATAAACAGCAACAAGCCAACCGGCCCAAACAGTGACTGCCACAATAATCCAAACTGCACCGTCTTGACCTTCCCCGCACGACTCCGGGCCTCAGCCCGAATTTCGGGTGGCAGCGACTCCGGCAGCAACACCGCGCCGAGTACTAAAGCCACCAACGACATCCCCGCCGCGATAAAGAACGGCAGCGAGAGTGAGCTCGCGCCGAGCCAACCGCCCGCCGCCGGTCCCAAGATGATACCCAGGCCCATCGCTGCGCCCAACATTCCCATCCCCCACCCCCGCTCTTCAGTCGACGTGCAGTCGCTGATGTAGGCCAGCGCCGTCGCAGATACCGCCGAGGAGAGCACGCCCGATAGCGCACGCGACGCAAAGAGCATCCACACCTCGGTCGAGAGACCAAACAACAGCGACGAGAGCGCGTAGCCGAACACACCCAGCAAAAGAACTGGTTTGCGTCCTACACGGTCGGAAATACTGCCCCAGACAGGACCAAAAATCAGTTCCAGCAAAGCCGAAATGGAGACGAGCAGGCCCAGTTCACTTCCGCTGGCGCCGAGTTTCTCGATGTAGAACGGGAATAGCGGGATCACCAACCCGTATCCTAACATCACCACGATCAGGGTGAAGGCCAAGATAGCGATATTTTTGCGATTGCTTGTGTCCATAACGAACCTCCGAGATTGCCAGCGGTCAGCCGTCAGTTCACAGAGACAAAAAAGTCCCCCTACCCGGACCGATAAGTCCGCTTTCTGAATTTAGACTGCGATATTAGCTAGATATATGAAACTACTTGCGGGATCGTAAAGCCTTGAATAGCCTTAAGAGGATAAACACGCCAAGAAGGCCGGCTACCAGGGACCACACCGCGCGATCGATAGGATATTCGGCAATGAGGCGTTGGTATTCAGCCTCGTCCTCTGGTGCAGCGGATAGCCGCTTCAAGCGTAAAAACTGCGCAGTTTCTGCCCGGACGAGCATAGATTGAGTCCACTGGGGAAAAGCAGGCAGACCTTCGGATGGGCTGATCAATTCCGGTTTCCCCACCCGATAAGCGCGTCCCTGGAAGCCTATGGTACACGCCTCCGCCGCCAGGACATTGCGACACCAATCCACGTGCGTCCCGTAAGGCAACGGGATGACAAAGTCGTCCCCATCTGCCATCGCCAACACCGGCGTCGCATAGACACGCCCTGACTTGCGCCCTACGTGCTGCACAATGGCATAGGGGCTGTGTGGCCGTCCCGCGAAACTCAACGTGAAGGGATTCAAATAGCGCTTGTTAAAATAGCGAACCCGCTCCATAAACTGCTGCCTCAAAGAAATCTGCGTTTGCATCGTCATCTATTCACCTCCTGACAATGTTACCGTTCCTGCTCCGCCATCCACACGGACCCGGTCGCCGGTCTTCAGGCGTAGGGTGGCATCGCCACAACCGACGACGGCAGGGATGCCCAACTCGCGGGCGACGATGGCTGCGTGCGACAACGAGCCGCCGATGTCCGTGACCACTGCCGCGAGACGCGGGAACAGCGGCGTCCAGCCCACGTTCGTCGAGACAGTGACCAGAATCTCGCCGGGTTGGAGCTGATCGCCCTCTTCTGGGCTGTCAATGCGCCGCACGACCCCTTCCACACATCCCGCGGAGCCGGGGTGTCCCTTGACGCCACCTTTTATGGCGTTATCAGCACGCAGCGCGGCTGGGGCTAAAGAAGTGCGAGCATCGTAGACATCCATCCGGCGATTTGGGTCGGCCGCCCACTCAAGCGGATCGAAGCGACCACGAATCCACCTCGGCATGGGCGGCAGAGCCTTGTATTTCTCATACAGCTCTCGCCGGGCAGGAATCTGGTCCACGGATGACGCGTTGCCGGACAACACGGCAACGACCTCATCAACCGTCAGGAAGAATATACCATCGCCGAGACCGGTAAGCTCACTGGCGCGCAAGAAAAACGTACGGATCACATCGACCGTCCGCGTGATCTCTGAGCGCGTTGCCTCGCGCAGCGTATTCGTTGTGACCACCTCGCCGATTTTACGTTCTATGGTCTGGGCTTTATTCGGCGGCACCTTATGCGCGATCTTTTGTCGCAGCGCGTCGAATTCGGCATCGCGTTTCTTCAACATCGCGTTCACATCGAGCGGTGATTTGTCAAATTCCACCAACTGCCGGTCAAGCCATGTCGGATCTTCATACGGACGTGGTTCGGATAGCTCGTTCTCGTAGGTCCCGCGGTGGCCATAGCGTTGCATATACTTTTCGCGGCTCAGCTCCCCACGCCTTAACTTGGAAAGCCCCACCAGTGGCCCTAGGCTGTCCAGCTCTCCGGCGTTACTGATCGTAGCCAGCAGCGTGTTGGCGTCCTCTTCCCCTAGAAGTTTGGTCAACTCTGCCTTGAGCTTGCGCGTCACCGCCGCAAGCTCCTCGTTCATCTTATCCTGGAGGAGATAGATTTCTTTCCACATAGGCCTGATGTCATCCATCCACAGGGAGATCAACGCATCGCCTTGCACCTCCCCTATCCGTCGTCGTAACGCCGGGCAGCGATTCCGCACCTTCGCCAGGAATTCAGACGCGGATTTCCGTAGCTTGTTTTTCTTCACTTCGTTGCCAAACTCACGGGGTACAAGCCTGAACAATATAGTTCCCCACGAGACGGGGAACGAGGGAACGTCTACGCCGTCCGGCGGGGTGCCGATAGCATCCCCGATCACGGCCATCGCGCGCTCG
>JAFGSL010000555.1 GCA_016934645.1 Anaerolineae bacterium | reverse complement strand
TCGACTTCTTCTCCGAAATATTTAACAGCAGGATTTCGGGAATAGGTTAATGCATCGAATCTGGCTTGGCTAATAGGAATAATGACCGCTTATGGATAATGATTACGGTGTGCGCGAACTGATGCTCCATCTTATGGATGTGCATGGCTACCGGCGCATTGCCTTCTTCCACAAGCAGGAGGGCCACCCGGAGAATGATGCGCGCTATAATGCCTACGTCAGCGTGTTGGCTGAACATGGGATTGCCGTTGATCCCACTCTCGTGATCCCCGGTGTTCACTACAACACACCCGAATCCGGAATCCGCTTATTGTTGGATGAACGCCAATTGCATCCGCGGATAGATGTTGAGGCGCTGATCGCTAACGATGATGGGATCGCGCTTCAGATATTGGGCATCTTGCAGGCGCGGGGTATTCAAGTCCCTGATGACATAGCGGTCGTTGGCTTCGACGACATCGAGGATAGCCGCTATGTCATCCCTGCCCTGACGACGGCGCGCCAGCCTCTGCACGAGCAGGGTCGCCGGGCGGCGGAACTGGTGTTGGCGCAGTTGCAAGGGGAGACCGTCCCGCCGCAGGTCAACTTGCGCCCACAGTTGATCGTGCGTCAATCGTGCGGTTGTCTGGATGCTGCTGTGCTGCAAGCGGAATCGCGGTTGAGGCCAGAGACTTCCACCGAACCCTGCGCATCCTTCCCGGCAGCTATGGCTACACACCGTGAAGTCATGCTATCCGAAATGGTCAGGATGCTCACCGTTGAGCCGTTATCCGATGACGCCAGCGCGATGGTCATGGCGCGTGTCATCCGTCTGGTGGATGCTTTCATTGGCGCAACGCAGGATGAGGCTGCCGCCTCCGCCGAGGTCTTCTTGCGCGTACTTGATGGTCTCATGCGCGAGACGATGCTGGAACAGGGTGATGTGACGGCCTGGCAGAACAGTCTCTCGATTTTGCGTTCTCATGCACTCGCTTGCACCAGCGACATAACCCTGTCGCAGCGCATCGAAGGCCTACTGCAGCAAGCGCGGGTCCTGATTGGCGGCGCGGCGCAGCAAGCGCAGGCGCACCAGCGGCTGCAAGCCGCCCAACGCGAAGGCGTGATGCGCGAAATCGGCCAGGTATTTGTTTCTGTGGGTGCGCTGGATGATTTATTGGATGCGATGTCTTATGGATTGCCCCGGTTGGGCATTCCAGCTTTCTACCTGTCGATGTACGCCGACCTGCAAACGCCAAAAGAAACGCCTCCGCCTTCGACGATGTCGCAGTTGCTGTTGGCCCTCGACCGTACCCGTGGTTTGGAACAAAGAGAAAAACAACGCTATCCCGCACGTGACCTGCTGCCCGAGGGCGCACTGCCCGCGGACCGGCGTTACAGCCTGGTGATCGAACCTTTGCATTTCAGGGATGAGTACCTCGGTCAGGCATACTTCGAGGTTGGCCCGCGCGAAAGCTCCATCTACGACACATTGCGTCTGCAGATCAGCGGCGCGTTGCAAGGGGTGTTGACCACCGAACGGCTGGCCGGGCGCGCCTTGCAACTGCAAACCGCCGCCGAAGTCTCCCGCGCGGCGAGTGCGATGCTCGATCCAGACGATCTGATCCGGCAAGTCGTGACGCTGGTGCGCGACCGCTTCGATCTCTATTACGCCGGCCTATTCCTGGTGGAATCTGACCCAGAGAAGCCTGACATTCAATGGGCCGTCCTGAAGGCGGGTTCGGGCGAGGCCGGGAAGCGTATGGTGGAACAAGGACATCGCTTGCAGGTGGGCGGCGCTTCGATGATCGGTTGGTGTGTTGCCAACCGGCAAGCGCGCATTACCCTGGATGTGGGCCGCGACGCGGTGCGTCGCCCGCATCCTCTGCTGCCCGACACGCGCTCGGAACTGGCGTTGCCCTTGATCAGCCGAGGTGACGTCATCGGCGCGTTGACCATTCAGAGTGCGCAAGAGAGCGCCTTTAGTTCTGAAGATATCACCGTGTTGCAAGCGCTGGCGGATCAGCTCGCTAACGCCATCACCAATGCGCGGTTGTATGAAGCTCTGGAATTCGAGCAGTATTTGATGGCCGCCCTGCTGGACAGTATCCCGGATCACATCTACTTTAAGGATCGAGAGAGCCGCTTCCTTCGCGCCAGCCGTTCGCAAACCGAACGTTTTGGGCTGAGCCATCCGATGGACGCTATTGGCAAAAGCGACTTCGATTTCTTTACCGAAGAGCATGCCCGCCCTGCTTACGAGGACGAGCAGCGCATCATCCGCACCGGGAAACCGCTCTTGGGACTCGAGGAGCGCGAAACGTGGCCTGACCGGCCCGATACCTGGGTTTCGACGTCAAAAATGCCACTGCGTGACCGCGAGGGCAATATCATCGGCACGTTTGGCATTTCGACGGATATTACCGAGCGTAAAACTGCGGAGATACAGTTGGCTCAGGAGCGCAACCTGCTACGTACTCTCATCGACAACCTGCCGGATTATATTTACATCAAGGATCGCCAGAGCCGTTTCTTGATCAACAATATTGCCCATCTGCGTGTGTTGGGCGCGCAGACGCAGGAAGAAGTGATCGGGAAGGGCGATTTTGACATGTTCCCCCACGAACTGGCAATCCAATATTACACCGATGAGCAAAAACTGATGGAAACCGGTGAAACCTTGATCGACCGTGAAGAACCGGTGATGGATCAGATGACAGGTGAAAGCCTGTGGGTATCGAGCACTAAGGTGCCACTGCGAGATGCCGACGGCACCATCACCGGTTTTGTGGGGTTGACCCGCGATATTACTGAACGCAAACGCACCGAAGCCTTGATGCGACGACGCGATTTGCAACTCCAAACGGTAGCCGATGTAGCGCGGTTAGCGAGTGAGGTGTTGGACGTGGACACCTTGATCCAGCAGGCCGTAGATTTGCTGCGCGAACAACTGGACCTGTACTATGCGGGACTGTTCCTCGTGGATACGATGACCGCCCCGGCCGAGTTTGCCAGCGTGCCACGACGACAATGGGCCGTGTTGCGCGCCGGAACCGGGGAGGCCGGCGCGCAGATGGTCGCCCGCCGGCACCGTCTGGAGGTCGGTGGCAGTTCGATGATCGGGCAGTGCGTGGCGACGGAAGAGGCGCGTATCGCGCTTGATGTAGGCGCCGAGGCCGTGCGCTTCGATAACCCGTTGCTGCCGGAAACGCGTTCGGAACTGGCGCTGCCGCTCCGCAGCCGTGGCGGCGTTATCGGCGCGTTGACCATCCAGAGCAGCGAATCTGCCGCGTTTGGGCAGGAAGACATCGCCGTGTTGCAAGCATTGGCCGACCAGTTGGCCAATGCCATCGAGAACATCCGTCTGTTCGGACAAACGCAGAGCGCCTTACGCGATCTGGAAATGATCCAACGCCAGTATGTGCGCGAGACCTGGAGCGGAAGTCAGGCATCGACGTTAATCACGGATTACGAGGTGACACGCCCTGGTGTTATTCCCTTGCGCGAGGCGAGTCTGCTACCTGAAGTTCAGGAGATGTTAGCCCGGCAGGATGTCGTTGCCTTGTCCGATGATGCTCACGGCGCCGACTACGCTGCTCTGGTCGCGCCGATTTCGGTGCGTGATGAGGTCGTCGGCGCGCTGGGCATCCACGACGAAGACCAGAAGCGGCGCTGGACGGAGGACGAGATCGCCCTGGTCGAGGCGATCGCTGAACGTATGGGCATCGTCGCCGAAACGCTGCGCTTGCTTGAAGAGACCCAACGCCGCGCCGGGCGCGAGCGCCTGACGCGCGAAATCACCGATCAGATCCGCGGGGCGTTCACGGTCGATGAGGCGGTACAGCGCGCGATCCAGCAGTTGGGTGACGCGCTGGGTGCTGAGATGATGGCGCGCATGGTGATGGATACGACGTCACCGATGACGCGAGGGAGGCGGACATGAAAGACCAGGTCATAGAAACGGATCCGCTGCAAGAAGAAACGATATGGCGGCAGCGTATTTTTGAAAATGTTACCCGGCTGACTGCCATCGGCGGGCTAGGGTTGGTCGTGGTGTTTATGTTCCTCGGGTTGCTCGAAACTGAATTCCCGGCGCGGTCTATGGTGGGCGTGGCGGGGGCTGTGTTGTTATTCAGCCTGGTCAGCATGATCATTGTCCGGCGCGTGAGTTTGCAGCCGGCGATTGTTTTCTACATTGCAGGGCTAACGTTGACGACGTTTGCTGGCATCAACTTTACCGGCGGCGTCACCGGACCGTTTCTGCTGTTCTTGATTGTCTTTCCGGTGTTGGCGGGGCAGCTTGGCGGCACCTTCGCCGTGCGGTGGGGCACCATCGTGGTGATCTTCTTTTGGTTGGTGGCGATGGCGCTCGAAATTCTGGGTTTAGCGACGCCGGTCCAGTTGCCGACTGACGCGGCGCGTGCCCTGTACTACACTGTGTTTCCAACCTCGTTGTTGTTGGTTGCCATTATCGTGCGCGTTTTCGTTCAGCGCGGGCAGCAAAGTATGACGGTCGTGTATGAACGCGAACGCGCGCTGGCCGAGTCTACCCGGTTGGCACAAGCCGCGGCGGAGGCCGAGCGTGAATCGCGCGCGCGAGAGACGCGTTCGGCGCAGCACCTCCGCGAGACTGTGGCCGGGTATGCCGAATACTTGTCGCGTGTGGCGGCTGGCGATTACACAGCGCGGGTGGATGTGGGCGAATTGGATGAGAATGTGGAAGGTGATCCCGAGCTGCACGCGCTGGGCGAATATCTCAACACGACGGTGGATGCGTTGGTCGCGGCGCTGACTCAGTCTCAGGAAGTGCAGCGCCGTTATGCGGAGCAGAGCTGGCAAACTGTCGTGGCGTCGGGGCGTGTGCAGCCGGGATTTACCTACCGGCAAAATCAGATTGTACCGGAAGTGGGGTGGCTGCCGCAGATGCAGCGGGCTGCGAACAGTGGGAAGCCGGTGGCTGAGGGTGAAGGCGTTGCCGTACCGTTGGTCATCAACCGGCAGGTCGTCGGTGCTCTCGGCGGGGAGCACCCCGATGGCCGTCCGTGGACTGAAGAGGAGTTATCCCTGATTGAAGACGTCACCGGACAACTCGCCCAAACCATCGAGAGTTTGCGGTTGTTTGATGAGACGCAACGGCGGGCCGTGCAAGAGCGATTGGTCGGCGAGATCACCGCGCGCGTTCGTGAATCGCTTGATATGGAAACCGTGCTCAAGACGGCAGCGGAACAGATCCGTCAGTCGCTTGGCGCACAACGAGTTGTGGTGCAGTTGGCAAAGGGATAAACGCTGCCAGAGATCGTATAAACAGCGAGGTGAGTGCTACACGAAGCCAAGCTGTGCGCCCATCTGTTTTAGCTTTTAGCTAAGGAGGACATGACAATGTTAGGTAATATCAGTTTTCAAGACAGAACCCGAAAGTGGTGGATGGTTCTCGTTGCTGTCGTCGCGGTGGTAACGATTCTGAGTGGGTGTACTACCCCCCAGCCTAAAGTGTATCGCGTGGGTATTCTGAGCGGAACGGAGGATTTTCTCCCAATAGCCGACGGCTTAAGAACAAAAATGGCCGAGCTGGGATATGTCGAGGGCGAGAACATTATCTACGATGTGCAGAGTGCGAACGCAGACCCGGCTGCAGAACGGGCCATGGCCGAAAAACTCGTCAACGACAAGGTTGACGTGATCGTTTCGCTCGCCACTGAATCGAGTGTGATCGCCAAGGAAGTGACGCAAGGGACGGATATTCCGGTGGTGTTTGTTTTTGCCGGCTTGGAAGGGGCCGATTTAGTGGCCAGCGTGCGCGAACCCGGCGGGAATATCACCGGGGTACGTTATCCCGGCCCGGAACAGATCACCAGACGCCTGGAGATATTGCTCGAGATCTCGCCGAATGTCAGGCGAGTCTGGATAGGCTACGACAAGAATTATCCGAATGCCGTCCCCACGCTGGCAGTGTTGCGTCCGCTGGCGGTCGCCAAGGGCATCGAGCTGGTAGAAGCACCTTGTGCCACGATAGAGGAAATGGCGGCGGACCTTGCTGCCCGCGCGCAGTCGACCGATCTGGGCGTGGATGCCATTATTCTTATGCCCGATTCCTTCAACCATACGCCGGCCGGCTTGGAAGTCATCAGCAAGTTTGCGGCAGAACAGAAAGTCCCGCTGGGCGGTAGCTTTCTTTACACGGTGCAGTTGGGGGCCGTCTTTGGCAATGCAAACGATTTTGTCAAAATGGGCGAACTGGCCGCGCCTCTGGTGGACAAAGTTCTTAAGGGCACTCCGGCCGGCACCATCCCGGTGGTTACGCCCGAGCAAGACCTGTGGATCAATTACAAAGTGGCTCAGGAACTTGGGTTGACGATACCTGAAGGTCTGTTGCGGCAGGCGGCAGAAATCATCCGTTAGCGTCGAGTCAACTTTGGCTATTGGTGGCTTGAGCCATCTTAAAAGCGAAAACGAGTGGTGTTTCTCCGCGATCAAGTAAGGTGAGAAAGACGATGAAGAGACGAATCAAGAGAACCAAAACAGGACGAAGCCTGGTTGCTATCCTGGTCATTGCTTTTTTTGCTTTGAGTGCGCTGACGCTTTTGATTTCCAGCGGCCTACAACTGGCCCTTAACTTTCAAATTCAGCGTGACACGATTGCCAGCCAACAACGGCTCATCGCGCAAGACGCCAGTGGTCAGGTGAGCAGCTTCATCCAGGAGAAATTCGGCGCGCTGGAAGCATCCATCAGTCTGATCAATCCTGTTGTAGTTTCGCCGGCGATGCAAAGGCAGATTCTGGACAGCTTGTTGGGCGTTCAGCCAGCCTTTCGTGAGATTGTTCTGTTGGATGCGCAAAGCCAGGAATTGGTCTATGTTTCTCGCGTCTCCCTGACGCCGTCCGAGCAATTTACCGCTCAACTCACGGATGATATGCTGGCGCAAACCCGGCAGGGGCAAAGATATATCAGCCCAATCTATATTGAGCAAATCACCAATGAGCCTTTGGTTACCCTGGCTGTGCCCGTGACTGACGCACTGCGGGATTTTCAAGGCGTACTGGCAGCCGAAGTCAATCTAAAGTTCATGTGGGATTTGGTCGACCGGCTTGAGGTAGGGGAGACGGGGTGGGCCTATGTGGTGGATAGGCAGGGCACGTTGATCGCCTTTAGGGAGACCGATCGCGTTCTAAGAGGCGAAAACGTCCGGGGTATTGTCAAGGTCGACCAGTTTATCAATAGCACGGAATTGATCGATACGACAAGCAGCGAATTGTACACTGGGATTCGCGGAACTGAGGTCGCAGGAACCTTTATCGCGCTGGGCATGCCGGATTGGGCTGTTGTCGTCGAAATCCCCTGGCAGGAGGCCTACTGGGAGGTCATACGCGGCATTGGGGTGTCGGCGGGGACGACCTTGATTATGGCCGTACTAGCCGGCCTGATTGGCGCCTATCTGGCGCGGCGTATGGCCGTGCCTTTGATCGATTTGACCAAAACGGCGACCCGGATTGCTGCCGGCGAAACGGCATTACAGGCTGAGGTCGCCGGACCAAGCGAGGTGGCCAGCCTGGCAACGGCTTTCAACAGTATGACCCAACAGCTTAACACCCTGATCAGTGGTTTGGAGCAGCGCGTGGACGAGCGCACCCGCGATTTGGCGCGGCGCTCCAGCTATCTGGAGGCTACCACGCGTGTGGTGCGTGAGGCCTCTGCGACACTTGAACTGGAAGATTTGCTGCCACGTATTGCCAACCTCATCGGAGAGCAATTCGACTTTTACCATATCGGCATTTTTCTGGCTGATCCCGCCGGTGAATGGGTCGAGCTAAGAGCCGCTTCTAGTGAAGGTGGACAGCGGATGCTCCAACGCAAACACCGCCTGCGGATCGAGGACATGGGGATTGTCGGCTATGCGGCCAATCGCGGCGAACCGCGCATCGCGCTAGATACAGACGCCGACATCGCCTTCCTGCATAACCCCGACCTACCTGCCACACGCTCCGAGGCTGCCTTGCCGCTGCGCGCGCGCGGCAAGATCATCGGTGTGCTCGACGTGCAGAGTACTGCACCGGAAGCTTTTACGGATGAAGACGTAGCCGTCTTGCAGACGCTGGCCGATCAAGTGGCCCTGGCCATCGACAACGCGCGACTCTTTGCTCAAGCCGAAGAGACCCTGGAAATCCAACGCCAGGCTTATGGTGAGTCGAGCCAGCGAGCCTGGACTCGACTGCTCAGTCAGGCCACGTTGGGCTTTGTCAGCATCGAACAAGGGGTATCGCCGGCGCAGGAGCTATGGGAACCGCAGATGCGCGAGGCGCTGCACACGGGAAAGCCCATCGTTGCAGATGCCGTTACACTTGCTGTGCCCATCCAGGTCCGCGGCCAGGTCATCGGTGTGCTGGATATCACACAGCCCGACGATGACGGAAGCAATGCCGGTCAGTGGACGCCGGAACAAATTGCGACGGTACAGACCGTGGCCGATCAGTTGGGGGTGGCGCTGGAAAGTGCGCGCCTGTACCAGGATACACAGCGTCGCGCGGCTCAAGAGCAACTGGTTGGCGAGGTCACCGCGCGCATTCGTGAGTCGCTCGATATGGAAACCGTGCTCAAGACGGCGACCAGAGAAATGGGCCGCTCACTTGGCCTGGATAAGATTACCATCCATCTAGGAACAGCTCAGGAATGATAACACGTTCGCGGTGCGGTAAAAAGGACTAGAGGGAGAACGAGCATTATGGCAGAATCTCAACCGGCTGAACATCCACAGCGCAATGGGGCGCGCGATAGACGCCTGACCATTGGCTACCTTGCGCCTGCCATCCATGAAGAGAGCCAACCTCAATGGCTGGGCGCGGTTGATGCTGCTCGGGAACGGGACGTGAATTTGATTTGCTTCCCCGGCGCTACCCTGCGCCTCGCTCCTGATTCCCCGGAACAGGCCAACATCCTCTACGCTTTGGTCGGCGCAAACAGCGTGGATGGTTTGGTGAGTTGGGCCTCATCAATCGGCAACCTAGTTGCTCCCGACGAGATCAAGGCTTTCCACGAGCGTTACCACCCCTTACCGGTGGTAACCATCGGACGAGTGTGGGAAGGCATCCCCGGTTTGTCGATGGAAAGTTATCACGGCATGTATGAGACGGTGGCGCACTTGATCGAAGTTCATCGCTGCCGCCACTTGGCGTTTATTCGTGGCCCAGAGAATCACGTGCAAGCGCAAGCTCGCTATCAGGCCTATCTGGATGCGCTAAAGGCCCACGACTTGCCCATCGACCCGCTCCTCGTTACTCCGCCGGCAGGAAGCTGGGCGCGTGATTTCGGGCGGCAGGCTATCGGCCTTTTCCTCGACGAGCGCCAGTTGCGCCTGCAGGTCGATCTGGATGCAATCGTGGCCGCCAATGACGGTTTGCTCTTGGGCGCGTTGCAAGTGCTGCAAGCGCGGGAAATCCAGGTTCCCGGCGACCTGGCTGTCGCCGGATTCGATAACGTCTTGCAGGGCCGGTTCAATATGCCGCCATTGACCACCGTTGCGGCGCCATATTACAAACTGGGATACCAGGCCATAGATACAGTGCTGGCCTTGCTTGAAGGCAAGCCGGTTTCCCCAGAAACCTTTGTGTCGGCCCAGATGATCGTGCGCCAATCGTGCGGCTGCCTGGATCCATTGATAGCGCAAGCTAAACTAGAATTGGAAGAATCAGGGCGCGAAACGATCGTGTCTGTTTTGAACTCGCAGCGGACCGAGACTATCGCGGCAATGGCGCAGGCCCTGGGCGATGCAAATACGGTCGTCCTCCGCGACTTGGAGCGGCTTTTAATCAGTCTTGCCGACGAGCTAAGCCGGGAGACGCCCGGCCTGTTTATTCGAGAGCTGGACAGGGCCTTGCGCCAGACCGTAACAGCCGGCGGCGACGTGATCGCCTGGCACGGCGCTATATCGGCGTTGCAACGCCAGACACGCGCTTGTGTACAAGACCAGGCGTTTGCACTGGTCGGCGATCTTTGGCAACAAGCGCGCATCGTCATCGGCGAGACGGCGCAACGTGTGCAAGCGCAAGTGCAATTGCAGGCGGATCAACGGGCGCTCATGTTGCGCGAGATCGGCACGGCGTTGCTCACCACCTTCGACCTCCACGGGTTGATGGACATGCTGGCTAAATTGTTACCCGACTTGGGTATCCCGAGCTGTTATCTGTCCTTGTATGAAGCTCCCCGGCCATATCGGTATCCTCAGCCACCCCCAGAATGGTCCAGGTTGATGCTGGCCTATAACGAAAACGGGCGGATCGAATTGGAACCGGATGGATGGCGCTTTCCTTCGCGCCAACTGCTGCCCGAAGGCGTGTTGCCACAAGGTCGGCGCTACGATCTGGTCGCCACACCACTCTATTTCCAGGATAACCAGATTGGCTTTGTTCTGTTTGAGCCGGGACCGCGCGAGGCCAACGTTTATGAGGTCTTGCGTGTGCAAATCAGCAGTGCGCTGCAAGGCGCTGCGCTGATCCGGCGCGTAGAGAACCGTGCGCTCCAGTTCCAGACAGTCACCCAAGTCTCGCGGGCGACCAGCAGTATCCTGGAGCTGGATGAGTTGGCGCAACAAGTGGTAAACGTGATACAAGAACGGTTTGGCGTGTACTACGTCGGGCTGTTCTTGACCGATCTAGAAGGCGAAGCGGCAGATGCTTCAAGCCGGTGGGCCGTACTGCGGGCCGGCACAGGCGAAGCAGGACGACAGATGCTGGTTCAAGGACACCGGCTAGAAATTGACGATACCTCAATGGTGGGCTGGACTATATCGCACAGACAGGCCCGCATTGCTCTGGATGTAGGTCACGCAGAGCAGGCTGTGCGATTTGATAACCCGCTCCTGCCGGATACGCGTTCGGAGGTGGCATTGCCGCTCATCAGTCGAGGCGAGGTTATCGGCGCGCTGGACGTGCAAAGTGTCGAGCCGGAAGCGTTCAGCGATGAAGATGTGGCCATTCTGCAAACCATGGCCGACCAGGTTGCCCTGGCGATTGGCAATGCGCGGCTGTTCCAACAGGTCCAGGACAGCCTGGAAGCGGAGCGCCGGGCGTATGGTGAACTGAGCCGTGAGGCATGGCAGCGGTTGCTGCACATGCGAACGGATCTAAGTTTTACCTATGACGAGCGCGGCCTCATGCCGGCAACCACTGCCATCGAGCCGCACCTGCGTGTGGCCACACAGACGGGCACAGTCACCGTAGCCGCCGATGATGAACGAGGTGTGGCGCTACCGATCAAAGTGCGTGATCAGGTCATTGGCGTGATTGATGTCCACAAACCGGAGCAGGGCGCATGGACGCAAGAGCAGGTTGCGCTCCTGGAGACGCTGACCGAACAACTGGGTGTGGCATTGGAAAGTGCGCGCTTGTATCAAGATACGCGGCGTCGCGCGGCCCGCGAGCAGATGTCTGCGCTGGTAGCGGCGCGGATACGCGAATCGTTGGATGTAGAAGTTGTGTTGCAGACAGCCGTGCGCGAGATGCGCGAGGCGCTGGGCCTGGCCGAGGTAGAAGTGCAATTGCAGGCCGACCTGGAAAATGATAGCACCGGCCCATAATCCGGTCTGTAGATGATGGCTGTCAAGAGGGATAGACAATGACCTGGTTGAAACATTTTTTTAGCGCACCGGTTTTTGCTGATGAGGACAAGACGCGTTC
>JAFGSL010000070.1 GCA_016934645.1 Anaerolineae bacterium | reverse complement strand
GTCAGCCGCAACCGGAGCCTATCGAAATGCCGGAGTTTTTCTAGGAGGTCACGCAATGGGCATTTTTGGTTCAATCTCAAAGAAAATAGAAGAACGGCAGGAAGGCATCAAACCCTCCGATCTCCTTGAGTTGCCCAAGTCGATGCGCACATTGATGCTGACCATCAACCGCGTCAAAACGCTCGACGTAGAAACGGCGGCAGCTCAAATCGGACAATCGGCGGAGGAAACCCAACACGATCTGGACGTTCTTGTCGAAAAGGGCTATTTACAACACGATCCACTGACCCACCAATACCGGATACGGTATGGGCGCACAGACCCTCAAGCAATTTCTGGGAGCCTATGGGCTGCGCTGGATGACAAGACCAAAGAGCCGGGCGACTGAGATCAACGGCGGTTTCACACGATGAATCCGTTAGCCATACTCTTAGCTGCCGGTATCCCGGCCCTCTTCTTGCTCATTATCTACACGCAAGATCTTTACGCCTCGCGCACCTTCCGGCTGGTGCTGATCTGCTTTGCCTGGGGTGCGCTTGGCGGCGTGGGACTGTCTTTTCTCTTCAACAGCTATGTTGCTTATCCCACCATCCGTAAACTCGGCTGGGATTTACTCCTGCTGTACGTACTGTTCGCACCCATCGCCGAAGAGCTGACCAAGTCGCTTGTTCTGTTGTATGTTTCACGCCGGTCGGAATTCACCTACTTTGTGGATGGCGCAATCTACGGATTTGCTTCTGGCATCGGCTTCTCCATCGTCGAAAACTTTATCTACCTGAGCCAGAATCCGCGGATGGGGGTCACGCTGGCGGTGTCGCGCGCTTTTTCGACGTGCTTGATGCACGGCGCGGCTGCCGGATTGGTGGGCATCGCCATCGGACGAGTACGTTTCCAGCAAAAAGCGGGGCGAGGGTTGGGGCTGACAGGTGGCTGGATCATCGCCATGATCCTGCACGGCACGTTCAATGCAATTACCCAATCCGAGTCGCTGCCGAGTTCGCTCCAGGCGATCATCCCCATTGGCATCGGCTTTGCCGGTGTGGGCCTCATTGCCTATATTATCTCTTTGGGGCTGCGCGAACAAAAGCAATGGCTTGCCGACACACTCGACCGCAAGGTCGGCGTCACCGGAGCCGAAGTACGTGCCGCGCAGTCTTACAGCACACTCGAAGAAATGCTGGCTCCCATCACCAAACAATTCCCGCAGAAAACCGAGCAAGTGATGGCGCTCGTGCTACGCCAGGCGCAGTTAGGGATCAAACGCAAGGTTCAGGAAAAACTGGAAGATCCCAAACAGAAAGAGCAACTGACGCAAGAAATTGCGCAGATGCAGGAAGAAATGGAGCAACTCCGCAAGGCCATCGGCCCCTACGTGATGACTTTCGTGCGCAGCGTCTTCCCTGCAGGCGCGTTGAACGTCTGGGCACGCATGGAGCTGGTCGCCGCGCAGACGGGTCCAGCGGATGTGCAAAAGTGGGCCAGAATGTTGACAACGCCCCGTTCCGAGGTGCCCCAGAGTGGGGCCACCACACCCACGGACGCGCCAAAGCGCAGCATCTTCGGCCAGATTCAGGCCCAGGCGGACAAACCGACAGAGACCCAATAGCGGACCCTTGCAAAGGTTTTGCGCAGACCTTGGGATGAGAGCGTCCTCCAATAGCACCGTGTTCGTACTGCGCAACCTTATCCATAACCTTCACAAGGGTACGGAGACAACGTGACCGCGAGTGATGCTTGCATAGGGCAAGCCAAGTTCAGCAATGACGTAAAAGACGCGGTAGCGTCGGATGCATTGGCGCTGCCGCCCAACCTCGATGCTTATCTGCCAGTGAAGCTCCTGCATCCGCTCCGCGAGCCACGTTTCAACCGTCGCGCGTGGTTCAGCGCGCTGAATCATCTGCGCTCGCTGCGCTATCTGCTCTCAACCTACGTCCCCAGTCACCTTGCGCAAGCCAAGCTGCTTCACCCCACCGTCGGGCAGCCCTCCGGGGAATGGCTCAACGGCAGCCTGCTCTTTTCCGACGTCAGCGGGTTTACCGCCCTCTCCGAGCGTCTGGCACATCAAGGTCAGGAAGGCGCGGAACAACTCACCCGCGCCATCAACGCCTACTTCAAGCGCATGCTCGACATCCTTGCCTGGTCCGGCGGCATCCTCCTCAAATTCGCCGGGGACGCCCTGCTCGTGTACTTTCCCGCAGATAAAGACGGCACGCAGGCACACTGGACCGTGCGCGCCGGGCAGCGGATGATGCGCGCGATGGGCGAGTTCGCCGCCATCCCCACGGCCCTCGGTGCGGTGGCGCTCAAGATGAAGATCGGCGTCAGCAGCGGGCGCTTTGCCGCGTTGAGCATCGGTTCCACCAAACGGATGGAGTACGTGCTCCTCGGCGATCCCGTGACGCGCGTGATGGGCGCCGAGGGCGCAGCCACCGCCGGGCAAATCGTCATCGACAGCGCAACCTTCGCCCAACTCGCCCCCTCGGTGTATACCGATTCCGGCAATGGCTTTTACGTGGTGGAAGAAGAACCCGGCGAGACACTCGGTGACTTCGAGATCCGCGCGGAAACCGGGCACGCGCGTCCCGTCGAAGGCAGTGCTTTCACCCAGGCAGAGATGGCGGCAGACGTACAGCGTCTCGTCGATCAAATCGCAGCATTGACCCCCTACCTCCCCCACCCGCTGGTCGAACGCATCATCGACGCCTCTGAGCAACGCCGCATCGAGAGCGAATACCGTCTGACGACGGTGCTGTTCACCAATGTCACCGGCTTCGAGAGCCTGCTACCGACAGCACCTACCGGCAATAACACATCGCTCGACCACGTTACCCGGCTGATGAGCGATTATTTCAACGCGCTACACAGCATCGTCACGCGTTACGATGGCGTCATCACTCGCATCGATCCCTACAGCAAAGGCTCGAAAGTCCTCACCCTCTTCGGCGCGCCGGTCGCGCATGAGGACGATCCCGAACGCGGAACGCGTACCGCTTTGGAAATGATGGCGGAACTGGCAGGGCTTAACGCGCGTTGGCAACACGACACCTCCATCATCCAACAGCGCACCGGCATCACCCACGGGCTGACCTTTGCAGGGCAGGCCGGGGCCGCCACACGCCGCGAATACACCGTCATGGGCGACGACGTGAACCTCGCGGCGCGGCTGATGTCGGCGGGAACGCCGGGCCAGATTCTGCTCGCGCCGTCGGTCTACGCGAAGGTCGCACCGCGGTTCGCCATCACCGCCCTGCCTGCCATCCGCGTCAAAGGCAAGACCGACCCCATCCCCATCTACCAGGTGGACGGCCTCGCAGAAGAAAACCCGCTGGCCGGGCGCCTGCGCGATCTTCCGACTTTATTGGGTCGCCAGGCAGAACTTGCGACCGCGCTCGAGGTGGCACGTGACGCGCTCTCCGGTCACGGAACACAATTGACCCTCCGCGGCCCGGCGGGTATCGGCAAAAGCCACCTGGCCTACACCCTGGCAGCGCACGCCCTGGAAATGGGCGCACAAGTCATCATGGCCGAGTGCCACGCTTACACCGCCGAAACGCCCTACAACGCCTGGACATCGCTGCTGCACACCCTCGCCGGCTTTACGGCAGACGAAGACCCGCAGCAACGCAGCGAGAAACTCTACACGTGGCTTACTGAGTTGGGAATGACCGACAGCCGTGCCATCGATGCGCTCTTCACCCTAATCGGCCTGCGAAATCCCCACCCACCGGCGTTGATCCCACCTACACCACAGGAGACCGAAACATCTACCACCACCAAACCTCCGGCGCGAGTGGGGCTTTTCGCTCAATTGGGCCAGAGAGTGACGAGTGGGCCCGCCAAACCGCGCGAAGGACCTCCTGTACCAAATTTCTGGAAACTAGCACAAGAGCGGCAGGAAGCGGAGCGACAAAAGCCTAAAAGCGGGCAAATGTGGCAGCGTCTCGAAGCGCGCGTCACCGCCCGCGAGCGAGAACGCCTCTTTGCGGCGGTGAGTTCGCTGGTGGAACAGCTGGCGCAGCGTGCTCCGCTCGTCCTGCTCCTGGAAAACGCCCAGTGGATGGATACGCTGTCCCAGGCGTTACTCGATTATCTACAAACGCAGATCACGGCATGGCCTGTATTGATTGTGCTGGCGCAGCGTACTGAAGGTGACACCAGCGATGTTGCAGACAAGAACATGCTCGTCCTGTACCCACTGGATGAAGCGGGGACATGTGATCTCGCCACATCTATGCTACAGTGCGACACGTCCGACGATATCGCAGCGCTATGCCAGAGCATTCACCGGCACAGCGAAGGCAATCCGCTCTTCATCGAAGAAATCGCCCGCTGGATGCAGCGCACCGGCTGCACGACGTCCGAATCCGTGGAGAACGGTCTGCAGAGTTCGGACGTCCTACAAGAACTCATCATCAGCCGGGTGGACAGCCTCCCGTACAGCGAGCGCGTCGCCGCTAAGGATGCCGCTATCGTCGGCGACGACTTCCGCAGTAGTGATCTGGTGCCACTACAAGATGACGACGTGGACAAAGCGAGCCTCACCGCATCGCTTGATGGGTTGGAGACAGCACAGATGGTGCTCCAGATGTCGCCCGCCGACGTTCACTACGCTTTCCGTCAAACCGTCACCCGTGAGTTCATCTACAACAGCCAGCCCTTTGAAAAACGCCGCACGCAGCACGCGCGCCTGGCTGAATACTTGGAGAAGCGGTACGCCTCTGTCCTTGCCACTTACGCCGAACTGCTGGCCCATCACTTTGCGGCGGCGCAGCGCTGGCTCTCGGCGGCACGTTACATGAACCTCTCCGCCAACAAGGCCAAACAACGTTATGCCTTCACCCAGGCTGCCGCTTGTTACCGGCGCGCGCTGGAGATGCTGGACCGCCTGCCCGTACAGTCCGCCGCATCCGACTATATCGCACTCACTGTCCAAGCTCATACTGGCCTCGGCGACATCGCCCTACTGACCGGCGATTTCGGGGCAGCAACGACCCACTACAACACGGCCCGGCAGATTTCTGCGCCGGAAACACCCGCCATGGTGCTTGTCAAACTGGCACTGATGCTGCCCACACAGGAACAGGCCGAAGAGGCCGTCGCGTGCGCGCGCGAGGCGTGGTCGCTCTCGCCGCTAGACGACGCTCCTTGCCTGTTAGCCTCGAGCGCGGTTCTGGCCTGGCTGCTGTGGCGCGAGGATGATAAGAATGCGCGTGCGTGGATTGACTACGCGCGCCCGTTAGCCGCAACTCCCGTCGACCGTTGGACAGCGAGCATCACCGCGCTGCTCAACGACTTCAGCGGTGAATGGGAAGCCGCCCAGCGCGCCCACCTTGCACTCGGTCATACTGACGGCGCAGCGCTGGCGGACTGCCGTCAAGGTGACCGCGCCTTGCACAACGACGACATCGCCACGGCGCTCGCTCATTACGAAAGCGCCGCCGAACTATGGAAACAAGAGGATGACACAACAGGATTGGCCCTCGCCCGCTATCTGCAGGCCAAAGCCTACTGGCAAAGCGGGACGCCGGCAGTCGCCCGCGCCGCGCTTGAAACGGCACTAGCACTACTCGGCGACGACGAACTACATCACGTGGACCGGGAAGCTGTCCGTGCAGCGCTGGACATCGTCACGGGCCACAGCACTGGCAACTGGCCCCCATGGCACTGGCAGTCCTACAAGGACGCCTGCTGCATTCTGTTGTTATTTCCATTCTGAGCTAGAATGAATGTAATTACCATTGGACTTTAGAGTCTAGACGACTAGGAGGTCGAAATGACAGAGATCACCGGACTCAAGACAATATTGATTTTCAATCGTCTGCCGGAGGCGGCGCTCAATGAGGTCGCTGCCGCACTCAAATCTCGTATGTTAGCCGATGGGGAGGTACTCTTCTCGATGGGCGACCCGGGCGACGAACTCTTCATCGTCAACGCCGGACGCGTCGCCATTTACACGCCAAATCCCGAGAAGCCGGGTGAGGAACGCCCCATCCGCATCTTCGAAGCGGGCGAGGCACTAGGCGAGATGGCGCTCATCGACAACCAGCCCCGCTCGTTGAGCGCGCGCGCCCTGGAGCCTGCCGAAGTCCTCGTCCTAACCGGCGACGATCTCCGCCAGTTGCTGCGCGCCTACCCCGATATGGCGCTGGCCGTGATGGCCGGGCTCAACGATCGCATCCGCTACACCACCGATTTCCTATCCGAAGTCCGCGAGTGGATTCAGCGTGTCGCCGCCGGGCAATACGATCGCAGCTTTGCCGCCAGTAAGGATTACCAGGATAACTCCATTGAAAGCCTAGCCGCCGAGTTCGCACAGATGGCTGCGCAGGTGCATCAACGCGAGGAAGAACTGCGCAAAGAAGTTATGGAACTGCGAATCGAGATCAACGAAGCCAAGCGACAGAAACAACTCGAAGAGATCACAGAGACCGACTATTTCCAGACGCTGCAAAGTCAGGCACGATCATTGCGTAAGCGCAGATAGCTGTTGATGGTGGATGGTGGATTCTCGACGAATTCTGGAGGGAACATGAGATGGTTCGCGAATTTAAAAACTCAGAATAAGCTCCTGCTCACTTTTGCCATCATTGCACTGGTGGGCGCAGTGACAACGGGTTGGAGCATGGTCAACGTCTTGCGTCTGCAAGAAAAGATCAGGCAGGTCGAGCGAGAAACGTCCGCTCTCGCGGAAGTCGCCAAAGCGCAAGGATACTTTCTCCGGCGCTGGATCGATTCCAAGAACTACCTACTCACCGATGATGCTTATTTCCCTGGACAGTATCAACGCTACGACGAGCAGCTAGATGCCTACCTGCGTCGCGCGCATCTGAATGCCAACACAACGGACAAGAACGAAGACTTGACCACCCTGGAGCAAAATCTTGGTGAGTACAACGCGGCTGTCGCCGCCATTGAGCTGGCCTATGAGATGGGCGATACCGACGAAACCCTCACTATCCAGCGCAGCCTGGACGAAGCCGACAGTCTGGCAGATGCCGTCCAGGCGCAAATCGAAGTGATGTTGATCAAGCGTGAGTTGACCCTACAGGAGTTAACGCAGCAGACGCGCCAGCAGGTACGTAACACCCTCTTCCTTGGTCTTAGCACGTTGGTGCTCCTCACCATACTCGTCATCGGCTCCGCGAGCATCGCCCACCAGATCACCGAACCGGTGATGCACCTGACCAACGCCGTTGCCGCGCTCGAAACCAACACATACAATCCCGAATCGCTAACAAAGTACATCCGGCGACGTGACGAAATGGGCAAATTGACACGTGCTTTCGCCGCGATGGTAGAGTCGATCACCACGTCGGCGCGCGAACGCGAGTTGTTCCTGCAAGCTGCTGAACGTTTTGTGCCCGACCAGTACCTCGAATTCCTGGAAAAGCCAAGCCTTATCGACGTCAAATTGGGCGATCACGTCAGCGCGGAAATGGCGGTGATGTTCTCCGACATTCGCGGCTTCACCACGATGTCCGAAGATATGAGTCCGCAGGAGAACTTCGACTTTGTCAACGCCTATCTGCAAATGGTCAGCCCTATCATCCAACGTTACGACGGCTTCATCGTCAAATTCCTCGGCGATGGGATGATGGCGATCTTCCCGTATGCCGTGGATGACGCTGTCAGGGCCGGCATCGAGAAGCAGCGACAGGTCGAAGCCTTCAATGTCGAACTTCACCGCAAAGGGCTACCGCCCATCCAGGTCGGCATCGGCATCCACACCGGGCACATGATGGTAGGCATGATCGGTGAAGAGATGCGCATGCAAGGCGACGCCTTCTCCGACAACGTCAACCTGACGTCGCGGCTGGAAGGTCTGACCAAATTCTACGGTATCTCGATGATCATTAGCGAGGAGACGCTGATGCGCCTTCAAAAGCCGATCCGGTATCAGATGCGCTACCTGGGCAAAGCACAGGTCAAAGGCCGCGAACATCCTATCGCCCTGTACGAAGTCTACGATGGAGCGCCGGAAAGCGTGCGCCTGCGCCGCGAGCAGACCAAAGCCGATTTCGAGCGCGGCCTGAAACTATACACGACCGGCAAATTTACCGAAGCCATCGCGAGTTTCAAAGCGGTGCTGCAACGCGATCCCGATGACAAGACCGCTGCGCTGTACCTGGAACACGCAACGGCGATGCTCAACCAGCCCCTTCCCGAAGACTGGGATGGCGTCGAAGTTATGACCTCCAAGTAACTGACGCGTTCACCCTTGCAAAGGTTGCGCACTAACTATTGAAGCCAAATCTACCAAAAACCTTCGCAAGGGTATCCTAACACCTTTCACAAGGAGAAAGCTATGCAACGCATCAAAAGATTTTTCACCGGCGTGAAAGCACTGGGGGCTTTCGGCCTTATCCTCCTCATCTGCATTGGCCTCATTGTCGCCTCTACGCTTGCATTTAACCGTGTCTGGGCAGACAGCGACAACATCTACAACGAAGGCATAAAACTGATGCTCCTGGAAGACACGGTAAACTACTACGTCGTCAACCAAATCATTGAGGAGAACTACTACGTTTACACCGAAGGCGAATATGGAGAGGAATCGCTGGAATTCTTCAACGAAGCGCGCGAGGAAATCGATGCCGCGCTCGCCGAATTACAAGATGAGATGGAGTACGATCTCTCCGACAGAGAATTCGCACTTGTCGGCGACATCAGCGACGCACAGACAACCTACATGGAAGCCTTCGAGGAGATCAAACATATCTTCAGCACGCAGGGTTGGACGTGGGATGAGATCGAGGCACAGCGGGCCGTCACCCAACAAGAGAGCGATGTAGTGCGCAGCGCGCTACGGGAGTTGATCTACGAGATTGAAACGGCTCGGCAAACAGCAATGCAGACGCTCGAGAGCGACTTGCAAAGCGCGATTCGCACTGGCGCCATCAGCCTGATCTTCCTGCCTTTTCTCGCCATCTGGGCCTTTGGCCTGGCCAGCCGCATCACACAACCTGTTCTGACACTGACCCAGGCCGCGACCGCCATCACGGGCGATCATTTCCGACCTGAAGTGCTAGATGAGATTGACGGCCGCCACGACAGACTCGGCCAGTTAGCGCGCGCGTTGGAACACCTGGCACAAACATCCCAAACACGTGAGGCAGAATTCGAAGCCGAAATCGGCAGTCTCCGTGAACAGCTTCACGAAACCCGGCGCCGTAAGTTCAACCCGACATTCCCCGGACGAGACGCCGAGAGCGCCTGACTGTACCCGGCAAGGAGCAAACAATGAAAACGTGGTTCAATAAGCTCAATATCCAAAGCAAACTCTTCATAGTTTTCGGCATCCTCATCCTCATCTGCACGCTGGCAATTGGCTTCAACCTCCTCAATACGGTCCGGATTGGCGCGCAGAGCGAAGTGTTGGATCTTCTGTTCCGCACCCTGCGGGAATATTACCAGGCGCAGAATATCCTCCAAAAGATGGACCTGGCCGAAAAGAGTTTCATCGCGCAGGGTTATGACAGCGATCTGGACGCGTTCGACAACTACAACGCCCAGATGGAGACCTTCGTCCGTCAGGCTCTCATCAAGGCCAGCAGTCCCGAGGAGAAAAATGCCCTCGTCGCGTTGCAGGAGGCGCTGCAAAGCCATGCCGCCAACTTCCAGGCAATCATCCCCGCCGTTTACGAAAAAGAATGGGAAAGCGTCGACGCGCAACAAGAAGTGCTGTTTGAGGAAATCTACAGTCTCAACGCAAAGATTGAGGGGATTTTAGAGGAAAGCTACATCGTTTTTGAAGACACAGATGCGCTACAATATATCACCCAACTCGGCGCCTTTTTCATCAGCAGCATCGCACTGATCTTTTTCGTAATTTTGGCCATCGTCGCGGCGATTGTGCTCAACGGCCAGTTCAACCGGCCCTCACAGCAATTGATCGAAGCCATCGCCGCCATCGAGGCACGCCAATTCGATCCCGCCACGCTGGCGAAACTCACCGGGCGGCAGGAAGAGATCGGACAGCTATCGCGCACCATCGTTGACATGGCTGCAGCGATCCAACAGCGCGAGCAAACCCTGCAACAGCAAGCGGATGAAATCCGCGCCAAGATTCGCCAACGCGAGGAAAACCGTCTGATCCAACAGGAAGGATGACGATTATGCAATGTCCGACATGTGGAACCATCAACCCAGCTCAGGCCCGTTTCTGCATGGGCTGCGGCTCTAAACTCATTCAGAGTATCATCTGCACGACGTGCCACACGCTGCTGCCGTCACAAGCGCGCTACTGCACGCATTGCGGGGCGTTTGTGAGGGAAGGCACTTACCCTTGCGAAGGTTCAGGCGAACAAAGTTCGCACACCTTCGCAAGGGTGGCGCAACCTGTTATTGCGCCTGCACCGGTAGCCCCACCCCAAGCACTGGAACCTGTAGAGGAGGCCACGGCTATCACGTCCCTGCCGGAAGCGCGCTCGTTGGACGATCTGCGCGCTTCGTTGCAACGCTATCTGCCCGAAGCCCTCTACGAACCGCTGGAACGCCGCCCCAAAGACCGCGACTTCGACGCGGCGCGCGACCATCTGACCGATTTGCTCAAGACCATCAAGACTTACCTGCCGCAGCCCGTCTGGATGCATCCGCAGCCTGCCGGAGAACCGCGCGGCGGCATAGAGCGTGGCGTGTTCCTCTTCGGTGACGTCTCCGGCTTCACGCCACTCTCCGAGGCCCTCAAGCGCGTGACCGGCGGCGCGGAGCGCGTCGCCGAGATCATCGACAGCCTGTTCACGGAGCTGGTGCGCGCCCTCTTCGACCACGGCGGCGTCCTGCTCAAGTTCGGCGGTGACGCGCTGCTCGGCGTCTTCCCCGCCACCACCGACAACGAAATGCGGGCGAACGCTCTCAAAGCATCTCAGGCGGCGCTGGCGATGTTAGACGTGATGAAGCAAGACAAATACGCCGCCATCGAGGCCGCTGGCGAGACGCGCGCTCTCCTGATCAAATGCGGCATCTCCTCCGGGCCGTACTTCGCGGCGCACATCGGCGTGCCGCCCAATCCGCGTTACAACGACGAAAACGGCTTGACGGCCTACGTCACCACCGGGCACACCGTCAACCTGGCCGAAGAAGCTGAAGGCCACGCCAATCCCGGCGAGGCCGCAATGACCCGCGCCACCTACGAACTGCTCGGCGACGCGATCACCGTGGAAGCCGTCACCAAAGAGCCGGACGACGATTATGTGCGCCTCGTCGCCGCGCCGCCCGCCGACCAGGGCGCGCTCGCCCGCACCGTCTGGCAGGAACCACCCGCCGGCGACGTCCAGCAACAGCTCACCTACCTGGTCGACCGCCTCGACCGGCTCACGCCCTACCTCTCCGACGAACTCGTCGCCCGCATCAAGGACAATCCCGGCAGCGCCCGCATCACGCCCGAATACCGCCCGGTC
>JAFGSL010000554.1 GCA_016934645.1 Anaerolineae bacterium | reverse complement strand
TCTACTCATCCTGACCGCCTAACACAGGAAGGGCTATTCGGTTGTTAAAGTACCAATTCTTGTCGGTTGTGTACAACTGACTGCTGAAGGCTGACCGCTACAAACAAAAACACCCGTTCATACCTCAGTCTATCTCCGCAGAGATGGATTGAAGTATAAACAGGCGTCTTGTGCTGGGAAGACGTGCTCCCGCTTTGCCGGATCGCTCCGGCCTATTGTTTTTTGGAGGGCCAGCGAGGGCCGTTATGCAAATCACGTCACCGTTTTTGCCACCGGCCCTATACGACGACGTTTTACCGGCATCGCACATGTAAAAGTATAGTGTATCTTGAGACTTTGTCAAAAACCATCCTGCCCAAGATGTAGCGGCGGCTTTGCCCCGAATCTCAAAGCGAGTACAATAAACTCCGTTGGGTGTCACTCAGGCAAGACTAAGGGATAGTCAATGTCGAAGAGCCGTTCATTTCGTGATGCGCTCAGATTTCTGCGAGGCAACAATCTGGTCTTTGCGTCGACCGACCTGCTGGGCAATTTTGCCCGTGGTATGGTGATACCCTACGTCTCGTTCTACATCCTGGCCTTGGGCGGAGATACGACCCAGATTGGCCTCGTGAACTCGATCAGCCCACTCGCCGGACTCATCATGTTTCCGATCGGCGGCTACATTGCCGATCACGCCAGCCGCGTCAGATTGGTCGTGCTCGGAAGCTGTCTATCCGCCATCATCGTCCTGACAGACATCCTCGCACCAACTTGGGAGGTCATGGCTATGGCAGCGCTGGTGCAGGGCTTTGTTGTCTTCGCACTTCCGGCGAGATCAGCGCTCATCGCCGACTCGCTGCCACCGGAGGATCGCGGACGGGGCATCGCTGCGCAGAATACCCTTTCCTGGGGACTGACTGTGTTCGCCCCCTACATTGGCGGTATCGTCGTCGATACTTACGGACCAAGGACCGGGCCGCGCTCTCTATATGGCGTCGTTATGGTGGCCTATATCATCGCTGCGGTGATACAAACGCGCTTTCTCAAAGAAACCACCGCAAACGGCGTGGATCGTAAACGCCTGACCCTGTCCGACCTGCGCGGCGTGTTGAGGGATGCCTACAAAGGCATTTTACCGCTCCTGGGGCAACTGCCGCATTCCCTCAAGGCACTGGCCGCCGCGATCATTCTGAGTTACGTTGCCACCGCGCTGGTTGGGCCATTTTGGGCGCTCTACGCAGTGGAGCGCATCGGGCTTTCGCTTTCAACCTGGGGCATGATCTTGCTGGTGGAACTGGTTTTGAAGAGCATGATGTTCATTCCGGCTGGCATCCTGGTGGATCGCTGGGGAAGGACGGTCTCTGCTATCACGGCATTGTCAATTTCTCTGGTATGCACACCGCTCTTCGTTCTTGCACCGAGTTTTGTCGCCGTCCTGCTAGGACGTATTGGCATCGCTATCGCCTATGCGATTGGGCTGCCGGCATGTTCCGCGTTGATGGCCGACATAGTCCCCCGCGAGGTGCGCGGGCGGGTGATGGCAGCCCTGGGCCACGGCGGGATCAAGATCGGGGTCACCGGAGGAGGCGCCGGCGGTCCGGGTGTAGGCTACATTACCATTATTCCTTTGATGCTCGCTTCCCTTGCCGGCGGATACCTTTATACCTGGCATCCGGCCTCTCCCTGGGTTGGTGCTACGATTGCCACGGCACTCGCTATCCTTTTGATCGCGCTCTTCATCCGCGATCCTAAACAGGCAGAGAGATGATGCTCGTCCTAAGGTTCGAAGCTCCCGTTAATTGCATCAAGGATCTCTCTAAACCGATAGCAACCCCACAGGTGAAGCTGTGAAGGAAATGGGAATCTATCTCCTCAGATAGAGCACCTCTAGGATGTTGATTCCATCTTTATCGGTTGCCACTGCCATGCATTCCCCTTTCGGATAACATATCCCAACCCGGGAAAGGGAAAATGAAAGCTGTGTACCAAAGCCTTCTCAGTTGCCGCTCTTTCCAAAAACTGTCGTCTGCTAACCAGTGTCTGCTCGGGTGCAAGGTCAAAGGCAGAGAACCAATCGATCTGTTCCAGGTGTATAGGATGGATCAGTGTGTCGGAGGCACATAGCAGTTGTTCGTCATCTGAAGAAATAGACAACGCCATATGGCCTGGGGTGTGCCCAGGAGCAGAGACGACGCGGATACCGGGCACGATTTCCTCTTCGGCGTCGACGAGATCGAGTCGGCCTTGGAGCGGCAGGAGGTTGTTGTGTGCGTATGTCAGCATTAGTTGTTTGATTGGTTCGACCATCTGCCACTCTGTTAAGTTGGGTTCTGAGGTCCAGAACTCCCACTCATCCTTCCCCATCACGTAATGGGCTTTTGGGAAAGCTGGCCTGCCCTCATCGTCGACAGTTCCACCGATGTGATCTGGATGGCCGTGGGTAAGGATGACCGTATCGATATCATCGGGCGCTATCCCTTCGGTATGAAGGTTGGGAATCAGATTCCCCGTCGTTGGCGCTATCCCACCTGCTCCTGTGTCCACAAGCACTAGGTGCTGACCTGTGTCGATCACCAGGCTGGGGTACGGACTGACATAGGCTTTCCACTGCTCCACGTTGATGTTGTGTTCGCGCAATACCTGCTCTAGGCGGTCTTGGGGTGCATTGGCAAAAAACATCGCAGCGGGATGAGAATAGGCAAAGGTGCCATCCATAACGATGACGCATTCAAACGTTCCTACCTCAAAACGATAACTTGCTTTGCTCATAGCTATTCTCCTTGCATGATATTCAAAAAATGGGATTCCGGGTATTTGGCCCGCTAGAAAAACGTGTTCTTGGACCAAGTCAGATTCGCAGTGTTCCCATTAACAGTTGGAGAGACCTGCCAAGTTCCTGTGCAGCGGCTTGGGATCTGGTCAGGCTGGCTTTTGCAGCTTCAAAGTGTCCGGCGCGACTCTCAGCCCAACCCCGCAAACCTTCTCCCAAATAAGTATACACCCGGTCGCCGGATCGTTCAGCCATTTCCACTGTCTGAAGGCCGGCTTCAATGGCGAGAGGTAGATTGCCACTAAACAGGTAGATTAGAATCAGATGCAGGTTACTCATGGCGATTTCAGTCAGCGAATTCATCTCCCGTGCCCGGGCAAGAGCGCTTTGAGTTTCGGTTACCCCTGCGTCACATTTGCCCATCATGGTGAGGGCAATACCATGGAAGCTCATCGCCCGAACCCATTCTGTCCAATTGCCCATTTGCTCGAATAGGGGTATCGCCTGATCAAGCAAATCCGCGGATTTGCCATAATGCCCTTGTATTGCCATAGCTTGGCCGATCGCGCTGGACGGAATGGCTAGCATTTCAGCGTCACCTGACTCTTGCGCCACCGGTAGCACTCTCTGGTAATATCCAATCGCTTCACGCAGTACACCGCGTACATAGTGGGTCCGCCCCATCCAAAGGTGGACCCGCGCCAGGCGTAACCGGTCACCACCAGGCGTTCCGTTAGGGCCGGGCAATTCTTTCAGCAGCCGTTCCGCTTCGGCCAAGCGAGTCAGGTTTTTCTCCGGAGGATCGGATCGCCAAGCCGCGGTGACCAGTCTGACAAGCGAGTCCACACGTCGGCGTCGGTTCTCCATCGTGTCTGGCAGGTGTGCCAGGGCA
This sequence comes from Anaerolineae bacterium, assembly GCA_016934645.1. The sequence goes on along the minus strand of JAFGSL010000554.1, from coordinate 17,425 downwards.
TTCAGCGCCTTGGAATAGTGCTGCCGCGCTTCGGCAAGGGCGTACAGTCGAGTTGCTACATCTCCAGACCGGGTCATGTACTCGAATGCCTGCTCCCACGCTTCTCCTTGCTAATAGTGCTCGCCGATGACAACGGTGAACTCGGCAATCCGCCCGGCAAAGATGGCTTCCATTGCTTTCCCCACCTTGCGGTGCAGTTCCTTGCGCCGCTCAGCCAGCAAGCTCTCGTAGGCTACCTCTTGCGTCAGTGCATGGCAGAACATATACTCTAGTTCCGGGTCGCGCATTCGCTCGCGGATCAGATCGTCGTGTTGCATCCGGTCTAGATCTTTGTCTATGTATGCATTGCTTTCGACTATGTGCTGCAGCACGCGGTAGAGAAAGATGCGGCCGATGACTGACGCCTGCTGGGCTAACCATTTCGTCTCTGCCGGCAGGCGGTCGAGACGGGCCATCAACAGTCCGTGCAGCGTGTCGGGCACGGCGATGGTCTCGATCAACGATGTCGCTTCCCACCGGACACCGCTTCCCCTTTCCGCTTGGTGTAGTGTGCCGTGCTCGATCAGCATACGGATCACTTCTTCCACAAAGAAAGGGTTACCTTCCGCCTTGTTCACGATCAGATTCTGAAGCGCCGGCGGCAGTTCATCGATGGTCAGCAGTTGAGCTACCATCTCTAGGCTATTGTCCCCTGACAGCGGTTCCAGCGTGAGTGCAGTGAAACGCTCAGGATGCTGTGCCTGCGCTTTGGCCAGCGAAGGCACAGCGCCTGGTTGCTGGCGAGAGACGCCGACAACTGTAAACGGCAGGTTTTCGACCAAGGCTAACAGGTGCTCGGTCAGCTCGAGCGAGGTGGCGTCGATCCAGTGCATGTCTTCGATGACCAGCAGTATTGGATGCTCCTTTGCCAACTGGACAAAGAATGCTTCCAACAGGGCGAACAATCGCTTGCGTAGCTGCTCCCCAGGTAACATCTTGAGGAGGTCGCGCTCTTTGTCAGACAATTGGAGAGCTAGCAGGCTGGCAAAGACAGCCTTGACCTCGGCGTCACCGGGAAAGAAACGCTCTGCGACGGCATTCAACCGCTCGCGCGCAGCATCTTCCGACTGCTCTTCTCTGATCCCCGCATAGCGACGGATCAGATCGAGGAATGGTCCATAGGGAATCGATGTGGTGTAGGCCAGACAACGCCCCTCCAGCCAAGTGGCGCGCTCGTCACTCAGGATTTCCGCCCGCCACTCGGCCATCAACCGCGATTTGCCGATCCCCGCTTCCCCGCTGACGCTGACAACGCACCCCCGTCCCGCATTCATATCGTCCAGCACCGCCCGCAGTTGTGCCATCTCACTCTCGCGCCCCACAAAAGCCGAAGCCAGGTTGCGCAGGCCGCGCATTTTGAGGGGCACGCTTTTGGCCTGCTGTAGTTCGTACACGGTCAGCGGTTCTTGCTTGCCCTTCACTCGAATCGGCTCCAGCGCCAGGAAGGTGAACGCGCCACGTACCAGACGGTACGTGGCCCGGCTGACCAGGATTTGGCCCGGTTTGGAGGCATCTTCCAGTCGCGAGGCGGTGTTCACCGTGTCGCCCATCACCGTGTACGACATACGCAGGTCAGAGCCAACATTGCCAGCGATGACGGTGCCGGTGTTGACGCCAATATGGATCGAGAGAGGGGGGCTCAGTAAGTGTGCTTGGCGCTGATGAAAGGCTTCCAGCCGCTCGCGCATCAGCAGCGCCGCGCGTAAGGCGCGTTCGGCGTCGTCCTCGTGGGCTACCGGCGCGCCAAAGACGGCCATCACCGCGTCGCCGAGGAACTTGTCAACGTAACCTTCGTACTGGTAGATGGCGATGGCCATCTCTTTCAGCACAGCATTGGTCAGTGCTACGACTTGTTCGGGGTCCAGCTTTTCGCTCAACGCAGTAAAGCCGGAAATGTCGGCAAAGAGAACGGTGACCTGCCTGCGTTCCCCTTCGATATGGCCGACGCCCTGCATCTTTTCAGCAAGGCCTTGCGGAAGGTAGCTTTTCAATCGTTCGAGAAGTTGCTCGGGGACGAGTTTGGGATGAGCGGTGGCTTGCCGCTGCGCGCGGAGGGCATCAAGCTGTGCTCGTAGCGCAGCAATAGTAGTGTCTGCTACTACGTCGCCAAGCGTGAGGCGCAATGTTTCTTGGACAGCGATTGCAGTTTTAAGTTTGGAGATTTGTTCTTCCAGGTCGGACACAGTATAGCCCCCTTTACCTAAAAGGCCGACCTCCTGTCATGGTCATTTCTCACAAATCACCTCTCCGATACGTCGCATATACGTCGCAGAAGGGAGAAAGAAGGGGCTCTCAGTGAGAACGTTGTAACCCTGACATCACCGTACCGGCAATGCAATGTTCGCATTACCTACTCTGACTATATCCCAAAACGCTGCAAATATCAACTACTGACCTGAAGATGAGGGCTGTCCCAAAACCCCAAACACTAATTTTCACAAGAGAGGGTCGACCCCGCACCTTTAGGCGCAATTAGTTCCTCAGAACGAGGGGTAGATAAACAGAACACCGGGTAATTACGTCAACGGTCTCGGTATCTATGCCCGTCGCGCCCTCCTCAGTGGCGACGTTGACCACGTTGGTCAATGGGCCGGAGTACCCCATAGCTACGGTGACGACAAGCGTTTCCATCCATACACTCCCAGGCGCGGGGATAGATGCCGTCCAAGTGATCCCCATCCTTCCATCGGGTAACATGATTGTTCCACCAGGCGTTCCCCCAAGGGTGACAGACAAGGGCAGGGTATCGGTGATCACCGCGTGCAGGTCAGTATTGCCGGTATTTGTGATACGGATAGTATAGGTCAGGCGTTCACCAGCCTCCACCGTGCTGGGATAGGCCCACTTGGTGACACTCAGCACACTTTGGACTTCGTCCACGCCAATGTCGGGATGACCATCGGTGCGCGGCTCACCATCAATGTCCTCAAGCACGCCCGTGTCTACGCCAGCGTTTACCGCCGCACTGGCAGCGTTGATGTGATAGTCACCTGCATCGGGGTTCATAAAGGCTGGGTCGCCCCATATATTAAGGGCGGACGTGCCGGTGATGATCGTACCCGAACCTCCATAGTCAGCAGTGTTAGCCCAGACCCCCGCGCCCCATAGCGTAGCCTCCAGCGTGGCGGTACTGCCTGCCGTGATGCTGATACCCGCTGTGTGGCTCACCAGAATAGTGTTGGTCAGGGCTACGGTGCTATAGCCTGACAGACCGGTAATATAGAATCCATAGAATCCATTTTCACCGCGATTGCGGGCCAGCGTCGTGTGGCGTAAGTGAACCGTGCTGTCCGCCACAAGGACACCGCCGCCCCACTGGTTGTCGGCGATGACGTTGTTGTCCAACATGCCATGCCGACTGTCCACCAGGCAGATGCCGCCGCCCCACGTGCTCTCGTTGCCCCGGATAATGTTGCGAATCAGGGCCACGCCATCGCTACCCCGCACGGAGACCCCACCACCCCCTTCGAGAAATATATGACTGCCGAAGGCCGTGTTACTGAGTATCGTATTGCCTTTCAGTGTAGCGTTGTCGCTGCCCAGCAGCAAGACGCCACCGCCAATTTGGGTCGCATTGCCCTGGATGGTGTTCCCACTCAACATAACATTGGCGCTCTCTCGCAGGAGGATCCCACCCCCGCCTGCGCCATACCATCCGTGGGCTAGGTTATCCAGGACGGTGTTGCTGATCAGGGTGGCGTTGTCGCTGGCATATATGTAGACCCCGCCCCCAAACCAGGCCTCGTTATCCCGGATAGTGTTAGCGATCAACATAGCGTTGGGGCTGTATATGAGATATATCCCACCGCCGTCGCCGCCGTACGGTATGAATTGGTTGGCCGTGTTGAATACCACCTGACACCCACTGAGCATCACCGAGGCGCTGATGGCATAGACCCCGCCGCCAGTCTCCCCCGACGGTCCACCCCCCAGTCCGGCCGAATCTCCGCCGGTGATGGTTAACCCCTCAAGAGTTGGGCTGATGCCTGCCCCCAGCGCGTCTGCGCCCGTGATGTAGAACACGCGTCCCTGTCCCTGCGCATCGAGCGTGGTAGGGTAGGATATAGGATTGGACACATACCAGTTGGTGGGGACATAGCCACCCCGGAGGGTCACCGATTTACTGATATAAGCCACCTGCGTAACGATCCCCGTGTTTGTCAGGTCGTTACGAGCGCGCGCGTTCAGATCCGTGTAGATGCCGGATGCCACCTTGATGACGCTGCCCTCGCTGGCCTGGTCCACTGCGTATTGCACGGTTCGACAAGGGAAATCGCTGTCGGTGCAGGTGCCAACGTCCGTGCCATCAGGCGCCACATAGAGATCCCCTAACGCTGGCTGTAATTCCTCGGGTACCGTAAAGAATCGGGTGCCACAGAGTTCAGGAGGAAATACATCGGGAACGATGTGAAATACATAACCACACGGGTTGTCTACCTGAGCCAAAGGTGATGCGTGCAAGATAGATGGCGCAGACGCGATGGATAGGGCAACCACGACGAGAACCAGCAGGCCCAGGCTCGACATCAAAGCTGCTACAACGCGGAACCTTTGAATCTTCATATCTTTTCCCTCTTTAAGGTTCATAAAAACTCGTATTTAAGGAGATAGTCGGGTTATATCACGCGGGAACAAGACTGTTTCCCGGAGGTTCGAAGCTCCCGTTAACTTCATCAAGAATCTCTCTAAACCGATCGCAAATCCTCCATGCGGCGGCATACCGTATCTAAAAGCCTGCAGATACCCCTCGAATAGCGTCAAATCGGAAACGCCCTGTTGTTTTAAGGCCCGCAAGTAATCCTCGTATAAATGCAGTCTTTGGCCGCCTGTGACCAATTCTGTCCCTCTAAATAGCAGGTCAAAGCTGTTGGAGTAGGTGGGATCTTCAGGATCGGGATATGTGTAAAACGGGCGCTTTTTCATCGGATACCCTGTCACAAAAATAAAATCGGATTGGTACTCTTTCCTTGCCCATTCGCCCAACCAATGTTCGTGCTGGGGGGCTAAGTCAGGTTCACCTCGGCAGTCTTCTTGGTGCTGCTGATAAATTAGCTCTTGAGCTTCAGGGAAATGGATGTGCGGAAATACATCGGGGATGGAGGGCATTTCGACTTCAAGCATATCCAGTTCGGCTGCATAATTCTCTTGTAGATGTTCGAGGATGGCTTTGATGACCTGGCTTAAGAGTGCCATGACGTCGAAGTGGTCCTTGATGAAACCCATCTCGGCATCCATACTGACGTATTCGTTGAGATGGCGAGTTGTCGCATGCGGTTCGGCGCGGAAAACTGGGGCGACTTCGTATACCTTTTCGAACACCCCTACCATGATCTGTTTGTAGAACTGCGGGCTTTGTGCCAGGTAGGCCGGACGATCGAAGTAGTTGACGGCAAAAACATTGGCGCCACTTTCGGTGGCGGATTCTACCAGCTTGGGTGTGGCAATTTCTGTAAATCCTGCCTGATCAAGGTAGCTGCGAAACCCTTGCATAATCCCTGCGGATAGCCGGAAAAGCGCCCTTTTCGTTGGATATCTCAGTCCAAATGGTGCATAATCGAGAAATGTATCGAGATGAGCCTTGAGTATGGGCTGATTCAGCGAAAAGGGCAGGCCTTCCGAAACACGGGACAACACCGAGATCTCAGGATGATGTATTTCATAGCCCCCAGAAGCTTGTGGTTCAGCAATGACATCCCCTATAATTTCAATAACACTTTCCGGCAATAAATCATCCAGTTGTGTGGCTTCGGCTTTTGTCAAAAATACCTGGAATATCCCCGATACGTCACGCACGGTCAGGAAATTGACCTTCCCCAGTTTTCGTAAGTTGTGCACCCATCCCACCACCTTTACTTTCTGGCCTGCGTATTTTCCGAGTTCGGCTCCATATATGCGTTCCATAATTCCTCCTCCAGTTTTGTCAGTTTAATGCGATGTGGATAGCATTGATATCCCCATTTGCTAGGGTTGCCCGGCCTCGCCTATGCGAGATTCCAACAGCGCTAGCGCCTCTGGGTTTGCAGGTAGTGGCTCAGATGATCGGGCCGCAGGGACGACAAACGCGTCCACAAGATAACGCGACGTCGTGCCGGGGAAATCACCGGTTATAACGACAATCAGGTTAAGGGAAGGCACGACAGCGACTCGCTGTCCGCCATATCCGAGTGCTGCATAGCCGCCGTTACTGAGTCGCCACCAGTGGTAGCCATAGGTAGGTGGCGCAACGGAGGCTTCAATCCATTCCGCCGGGACGATTCGTTTCCCGTTCCATGTGCCGCCTTTCAGGTAGAGGTAACCAAACCGGGCCATTGCGCGTGGCGTCAGATGAAGGCCGCCACCGGCAAAGGCAACGCCCTCTGGTGTGGATGTCCAATACCATTGCCTGGGCAGAATATGCAGTGGCTCGAAAAGACGTGTCCGTGCAAAGTCCTGTATCGTCACCCCTGTGGCTTGCTTCAGCACTGCACCCAAGATCTGTGAATCACCGGTGCTGTAGTTGAACACGCTCCCCGGCGCGACTACCATAGGGCGATCAAGCACAAACTGTACCCAGTCCTGGCTGTTCATCATCTGTCGCAGGATGTTGTTGCCGGAGCTGTAGGAGACGGATGACTCGGGCCAGTCCAGGCCGGATCGCATCAACAACAAGTGTTCAACCGTGATCTCGCGCTTGAGCGGGCTGTCGTTCGCAATCGTGTACCCGGGGAAAAAGTCCAGGGCCTTGGCATCGAGGTCGAGAAGTCCCTCTTTGACTGCGATACCGACCAGCGCGGAGAGAAAGCTCTTGGTGCACGAAGTCAGCCTGTGCGCACGATCCTGATTGTACGGGTGATAGTATGCTTCCGTCACCAGATACCCGTTACGCACGATGATCACGCTGTGAACCTCGGCCTCTTGGGCCGCGATATAGTCGAACATCCTGACCAACACCATCGAGTCTACGCCCTGTTCTTCGGGAGTGGACGTTCTCGTGTCCCAGAAAGGGATCGGCGTCGGTGTTGGGCTGGGCGTTGGTGTGAATGTCGGCGTCGGCGTTGACGTCAGTGTGGGAGTCGGCGTTAGTGTCGGTTTTGGTGTCCATGTCAGTGTTGGTGTTGGTTTTGGCGTGGGGCTATGTGTTGGTGTGCGCGTTGGTATTGCCGTGGCCTGCGTACAACCCGCGACGAGGATAACGACCAGTCCTAGAGATAGAAACTTTACGTTGAGATTTGATCCTTTCACCGCAACCATCCATCCAAATGCTCACGCACAAACGCATCATCGTTGAGATGTGGATACGACCGGTACACACGCTCAATCTCTGCCTGCTGTCCTGACGATATATCCAGCGCTGGATCGAGGCACCACCTTCCCCGCATCAGCCCTTGGTGGCGCAGTATTTCGTGGATGCCGGGGATGCAACCCCGGAAACCATGTGCCGCGTCGAAGATTGCTGCGTTGGCATCCGTAAGCTGTGCGCCAAGCCGGAGCCAAGCAGCCGCGTCCAAGGTTCCGGTAGCACGCTGTGATTGAATGTCGTGCAGCATCCTCACTGCTGTATGCGTCCACACAGCCCGCTGGCCCAGCAATCCCCCGACGATGCGCACCGGTTCCCCCGTCCCCACGTCAAACTCGGTCAGCAAATCGGCGATGATGTTGTCATCGTTGCCGGTGTATAGCGCGATGTCAGACGCGCGCCCGGCGTCGCTCACAGCGCGCACCACATCCAGTGTTTGGTAACGGTTGAAAGGCGCTATTTTGATCGCCACCACGTTGGGGATTTCGGTAAACTGCCGCCAGAAGGTGTAGCTGAGCACACGTCCACCTACCGCTGGTTGCAGATAGAAGCCGAAGACGGGCATCACCTCAGCGACATGGCGGCAATGTACCAGAAGATCCGCATCCGCGGCATCCTTGAACGCCGCCAGGCTCAACAACCCAGCATGGTAGCCCAGCGACAGGGCCAGCTCCGCCTCCCGAAGTGCCTGGCGAGTATCACCGCACAGGCCGGCAACCTTGATGAACGGGCGCGGATTGTCCTGGAGCGCAGCAACTGCCGTTTCCGACGCTAGCGCCAGCACCGGTTCCAACAGCCCATAGCGCGGCTCACGGATCTCGAACTGTGTCGTATGCACGCCTACGGCGATCCCGCCTGCCCCGGCAGCACAGTAATAACGGGTTAAGGCCGCCTGATGCTGCTCATCAAGCTTGCGTTCCGCCGTCAGTGCTAAGGGGTGTGCCGGAATTACCGTCCCACCCCTTAATAACTTTCTCAGCTTCTCCGTCAATCCCCCCACACTCCCATACTCCCACTCACCATTTGTCATTCCTCAATACTTCCCATCTCGCATCTCAAAGTGCGTGGGCTTGTCCAGGAACGGTCCGCCTTGCTGCACCCAAGCTGCTGTCCAGGTGATCATTTGATCGAGCGTCACGCGAGGATAACCGAATAGTTGCTGCGATTTTGCGGTATGGCTGAGTAGCGCCCGCGGTGACTCCTCGCCGGTTAGCGTCACTGGGACGTTGAATCTACGTCCGAAACGTTCTGCCACACGTCGCACGGATACCGTCTCCGGACCGGTCACGTTGAGCACAAACGGCGGAGAAGCACAGTGCGCTAGCAGCGCCAAAGCCTGCGCGTTAGCATCTCCCTGCCAGATGACGTTGACTGCGCCCATCGTCACGTCCACCGGCTTCCGCGCTAATACGCGGCGAGCGATGTCCACCAGGACGCCGTAACGAAGGGCAATCGCGTAGTTGAGGCGCACGATGGCGCAGCGCATGCAGGTGCGCCGCAAAAAATACGTGAAGATGCGCTCCCTCCCAACACAGGAGTTGGCGTACTCGCCCAATGGCTCCAGGACATCGTCTTCCTGGGAACCGCCTTCGACAACAGGGGTAAGTGGGTATACGTTGCCGGTGGAAAAGACCACAATCCGCGCATCGGGAAAACGTTCGGCGACCAGAGCCGGCACGTAAGTGTTGATCGCCCAGGTCAGTGAGGCATTCTCTGTCGTGCCGAATTTCTGCCCAATCATGTAGACGATGTTGTAGCTATCGGGTAGCGCGGCGACGGCCTCGCGATCCAGCAAGTCACATACCAGAGTGCGCACACCCCACGCCTCCAACTGCTCGCGCATCCCTGGTTGGCTGAAGCGTGAGACACCGACTACTGTGTAGGGGGAGTCTATCTCTCGCAGCGTGCGCGCCGCCATCCGTGCCAGCGTTGGCCCCATCTTGCCCCCCGCGCCCAGGATGAGCAAGTCGCTATCCAGCCCGTGCAGCGCCTCCAATACCGCCGGCGATGGCTTTGAAAGCTGTTCGTCTAGCTCCGCTTCCGTCTGTATGAGCTTCATACTTCTTACTTCTTCCCCAACGGCATGATGTAGTGAATCTGCCGTGCCACCTCTTCAAATCCCATGCTGGGATAGAAATGCTGTCCCACGGTGTTGTGTGCCAGGGTTTCGATGCGGGCGTAGAGCATCCCGGATTCAGCCATATAGGTCAAGGCCATTTCGATGAGATCCTTACCTATCCCACGTTGTTGGTACTCAGGCAGCACGGCTAGGTTCGGAATCCAACCAATCTTCGAGTCGTGATCAACGCGAGAAGTCACATAGCCGATAACCTCGCCATCCTCAACAGCGACAAAGATGCCCTCCGCGTTAGCAGCAATGTCGTCATCAATCTGGCGCACCTTGCGCCACCGCCAGTCCTTGCCATCGATAGAACCATATTTTACCTCGATGCCATAGTCAATGGATACACCTTCAAAGCAAATCGCCGTAATGGCCTTTATTGGCTCGTGGTCGGCCTCTTCGTAGCGTCGAATCTTCATGGAGAATCCCTCATCTCATCCATCAGGTTTTAGGGATAAGATACTCACCTGCATAAAGAAGTCAATTGCATGTCAGGATTGTGATCCTGGTCACTTGACCAGGATGAAAACTCTCCATAGGGACAGTCGAAAACACACCCGTTGCCCAGGCGATTTCGGGAACACAACGGTCAATCCAGGTGTCTATTAGAGCGAAACAGCACAGTGGCGGACAAAAAGTATTTACCAACACCGGAGAGTATTAGAATGTTTATAGAAACACGACCTACCATCAACAACCTGTTCAACCTGATGAAATGCGTATGGATGCTGGCCATCCTGGTTTTCGTATTTGTCTTGGTCGCGAAGATTGGGTTTGCATTTTCATCCATTTTCGCGCCGACGGAAGTTCAGGCAATGCCGATGGCAACGCCGACGGTTACGGCTACCTCGGAAGCGGACGATTCTCGTTCACCGCTCCCTTCTCAAGAGCAAATAGAGCCAACCACGCCTGTCCTTTTTACACCTACAATGATGGCGCCGACACCTGTCCCTGCACACAGCGGACCTAGTCTTATCACCGGTCCTAACGGTGTGAACGTCCGTCGCGGGCCGAGTACGTATCACGAGAAGTTCGCTTTCCTGGAACCCGGCACTCACGCTGCAGTTACCGGGCGCTATAACGATTGGTGGAAAATCGACATCGAAGGCGATTCTGGATGGGTCTACGGCGGCATCGTCACAACCAAAAATGCCGAAAACGTAGCTATTGTGAGCGATTTTCCCGCCCCTGAAGCCGGCTACGCGCCAGACACCATTCTTCCCCCGGCAACGCCAGAGCAGATTGACGAAATTCGCTGGATCGATGTCGATCTATCGGAACAGACATTGCGCGCCTACGAGAACGGCGCGATTGTACAGACTTATTTGGTCTCAACGGGATTGCCCGCGACGCCAACTCCTACCGGACAGTTTCGCATCTGGATCAAGTTTCGTATTGACGATATGGCGGGAGCCGGTTACTATATCGAGGATGTTCCGTCAGCAGGAGGTTGCTACATTCCTCAATGAGGTGCTGCGCCTCGATTTATCCCCGGCCGACGTGGCGGCCCTGGAAGCCCGTACCGAGGGCTGGATTGCCGGATTGCAGGTTGCTGCAATGGCGATGCGGGATCGGGTCGATCTCGCTGGCTTTATCGCGGCTTTTACCGGTAGCCACCGTCACATTCTGAGTTATCTCATCGAGGAGGTTTTCACGCAGCAGCCGGAAGCGGTACAGAGCTTTCTGTTAAAAACTTCGGTACTCGACCGGCTTTGCGGCGCGCTGTGCGACGCGTTGACCGGGCGGGGCGATGGGCGAGCGATGTTGGAGCGCCTGGAAAGGGAGAACGTCTTTGTCGTGGCCCTCGACGATGAGCAATGCTGGTATCGCTATCATCACCTCTTCCAGGACGTGTTGTGCGCACATCTCCAACGGACGTACGCGCCGGAAGCAATCGCAGGCCTGCACCGTCAGGCCAGCGGATGGTACGAGCGCGGCGGGGATATGGCTCAAGCCATCCAGCACGCGTTGCGGATTGACGATTTTATGCGCGTTGTTGCGATGCTTAAGGATTCGGCGATGGATATGATAGGCGCGTACAGCCTGACCACCCTGCGAGGTTGGCTGGATGTGCTGCCCGAGACGTTGGTGCGCAGGACGACGAACCTGAGTATGGCTTACGCCTGGATTTTCCTCGCCAGCAGCCAGCCCGACAAAGTAGAACCTCATCTACAGGATGTAGAACACATCCTTGGTATGACCGCCGACGACTCTACGTCGAGTCTTGCTGCGACACCTGCGGCGCGATGCACGCTGGCTGAAATTGCAAGCATCCGCGCCAATGTCGCTTTTCACTATTCGGATTTAGCGCGCGTGTTGGCGCTTTCGCAGCAGGCGCTGCACTACTTGGATGGCGAGGCGAAAATTGCGTGTCCCGACAAGTATGCTGCATTGCAGGGGATCATCACCTTTAACATGGGCTTGGCCTACGAATTCAGCGGCGATATGCGTCAAGCTACAGAGCAGTTCCAGCGTGCGCTACGGGTCAATCGCCAGATCGGGAATTGGCACCTCATCCCTTTGTCAGCAAGTCATCTGGCGCAGGTGTTGCAGGTTCAGGGGAAGTTAAAGCAGGCGGCCGAGATCTATCGTCAGGCAATCCAATATACGGAAGAAGCCGCCGCGCTCCCCTCACAACTGTCGGGTATCGCGCACACCGGGCTGGGTCATATCCTCTATGAATTCAACGACCTAGCCGCCGCAGAAGCGTGCTTGCAGCAGGGCATCGCGCTGGCTCAGCCATGGACGCACTGGGAGACATTGGCGTCCGGCACACTTGGGCTGAGCCAGGTTCTGGCTGCGCAGAGCAATTGGACACAGGCGCACGCTCTCCTGCAGGATATGGAAGCGCGCATCGCGGCGTCGCAAGCGCCATGGGGGCGGACACGGCTTCAAGCGCAGCGAGCATGGCTGTGGATACGACGGAATGAACTGGATGCCGTTAAGGCCTGGATGCAGCAGACGGACCTGCGGGCCGATAGTGACTTTGTCTATCTGCGCGAAAGCGAGTTCATCATTCTCGCCCATGCCTACATTGTGACAGGAGAGCCCCAGCAAGCCACACATCTGCTCGAGCGCTTGTGCGCGGCTACCGTCCAAAACGAGTATACTGGTCGTGCCATCGAGTGTCTGGCTTTATTGGCGTTGGCGCAATCCGCGCAATCTCAGCCACAGGCAGCCCTGGCGACGCTTCGCCGCGCCCTCACCCTCGCCGCGCCGGAGGGGTACATCCGCGTTTTTGTGGATATGGGACAACCGATGCAGACGTTACTGCGACAACTCAGCGCTACTCCTTCTGATTTGTCTCCATACGGGAATATCCTGTTAGCGGCATTCCCTCAAACGCAACTCGACTCCATCCCACAACCCACAATCCATCCCCCACAACCCCTAATCGACCCCCTCAGCGAACGTGAACTGGAACTGCTGCATCTCATCGCCACGGGGATGACGAACCGCGCCATCGCCGAAAAGCTAGTTGTGTCTATCAACACCGTCAAGACGCATGCGCGCAACATCTATGGCAAGTTAGACGTGGGCAACCGCACCGAGGCGGTGGCAAAAGCGCGGGCGTTAGACTTGATATAGAGAATATGTCTATCTCTTACCAATTTGTGATCGAACCATCCGGGCGATATAGCATAGGGATGGGTGCATCTTTCTCCGTGATCTCGCCGACCAGCTCCGCCGCTTCGGGGTTGAAATCCACACCCAGACCGGGGCGGTCCACTGGCCAGAGTTTTCCGTCGTGGAAGTTGGCGGCCTTCGTTAAGTGCGTGGGCAATGCATACACGCCCCCGGCCAGCTCCATCACCGCTGGTACGGGTTGTGAGGCAAATACGTGTACTAATGCCGCCACGCTGATAGGCCCGGTGAAGTGCGGGATCATCCCGATGTAGTGCGTTTCGCACAACGCGGCGATCTTCACCATCTCTGTGATGCCACCTACGTTGGGCAGCGTGACGCGCGTGTAGTCGATGAGATGGTTTTCGATCAGCTCGTTGACGTCCCAGCGGTCGCCGAATTGTTCCCCCACGGCCACGGGGACTTTGGTCTGCTGACGGAAGGCCGCCAGCACCGCTGGGTTCTCGCTGCGCAGTGGGTCCTCGCAGAAAAACGGGTTCAGGGGTTCCAGCAGGTTGGCCAGCCGTACTGCGTCGGCTAGGTCAAAGCGTGTGTGAAAGTCAATGGCCCAGTCCCCATCACCGACTGCCTCGCTGACGATCCGGCTTTGTTCGTAGGCTCGGTTGACCTGCTGGCGTGCGTTGAATGGCCCCGGCCCATCCCCCGCACCGATGCGGAACGCGCGGAGTCCTGCGTCGATACAGGCTTTGGCCTTTTCGGCCAGCGTGCCGGGATGACGGAAACCGGTGGCGTAACATTCCATATAATCGCGGGTAAGACCGCCCAGCAGATCGTAGACAGGCGTGTTGAGTGCTTTGCCTTTGATGTCCCAAAGCGCCAAGTCGAGCGCGCCGAGGGCGTGCAGTTTCTCGCGTCCAGCGGGGTAAAACCAGCCGCGATACATCATCTGCCAGAGATGGTGGCTTCGGCGCGGGTCCTCGCCAATGAGCATCTGTGCACACTGCGTCAGCGTGTCAGGCGTGCCGCCTTCTCCGATGCCGACGATGCCGGTGTCGGTTTCTACGGTGACGACGTAGTTGCTTTGATTAAACGTGCGGTTGAGTTTTTGAGGTTTATAGATGCAAATACGTGTGATTTTCATGTTCTGTCCTTTACAGTTGGAGATGGGGGTATTATAGTCCTATTTCCGGGCGGGCGAAAATCGATGGCGTTCTCAGATATGTCCGGGAGCGTTTTTTATCACCCAAAAGGATGAGCCGTTCATCCTCTTCAATCATCCCCTTGAATCATTCCTCTGAATGATGACTTTCGTGTGTGAATCTGGCATACTATGAACGTCATTCACGATGAGAAGGGAATAGCGATGAGAGAACCCGAAATCTATTGTATCCGCGTTGAGGGGCATCTGGGCGACGAGTGGTCGGAGTGGTTTGACGGGATGGCGTTGACGCAGATGCCGGATGGCACCACCACGCTGACTGGCCCGGTCGAAGATCAGTCCGCACTCCACGGGTTGCTCCTCAAGCTCCACAATATGGGCGTTGCGCTCATTGCCTGTGACCGTGTATGGGATCCCACAGAGAATCACACCTCATCATAACCTATCAAGTCCACTAAGGAGGGATAATCATGAACCAGAACAAAGGAACCGTTACGTTGATTTTGAAGGCCGTCGCATTGGGGATGGGAGTCGCCGCAGTCGCGCTGGGCATCTTGAGCGCTATCACGCCGGCGACGGGTGTGACGCTGCTGGGCATCGGGCTGTTCGCCCTGGCACTGGCTGCGCTTCAGGGTACAGAGAAGGCTCAGTAAAGGACCCCATAGGGGAGGAGAAGAGATGAAAAACAATCAACTGACTTTCTGGGGCATCACACTCAAAACGGCTGTGGTTCACACCGTCACCTATTTCCTGGTGGGGATGCTGGCCTACGCCGTCATCGATTACAGCACACAATATGCGGAAACCAGTCTGCGCCTGTTGATGCGCCAGACGACGGAGCCACTGGTGATCGCCGGACCGCTATTTCAGCCTATCCGTGGGGCGTTGTTCGGTATCGCGTTCTACTTGCTGCGCGAGACATTATTCAACAAGAAAAACGGTTGGCTGATCGCGTGGGCCGTCCTGCTTATCATCGGTATCATCACGCCTTTTGGCCCGGCGCCGGGCTCTATCGAAGGACTGATCTTTACGACGCTGCCGTTTTCCGCCCATATGACGGGACAAATCGAGATTTATGTACAATCCCTTTTACTGTCCGCCGTCACCTTCTACTGGGTCGCTCACCCGGAGAAAAAATGGCTCAACTGGGTACTGGGCATCGTTTTCTTCCTGGCGTTGCTTCTCCCGACGATGGGGCTGCTGTTCGGGTAAAGGGTTTGTAGAACGTGAGACGTGATGGGTAAAGCAGGAGTGACTCATCACGTTTCTATTGTCGCCGTTTCAAAAATCGGAGGAGACATGGAAAACACATCACAAACTCACTCTCATATCATCCGCAATGTCGTGGTTTTCACGGTTTTGGTCATCGCTCTTGGCTGGCTGGGTTGGCTCGTCGGCGCATCAGGCGGTTCAGCCGAAAGCCGGGATCTCGGTTCATTGATCTTTGTTATCAGTCCTCTCGTCGTTTGTGTTGCGCTGCGGCTTTTTGGCGGCGATGGCTGGCAAGACCTGGGCTTCAAGCCCAAATTCAAAGGGAACAGCCTGGACTACGCACTCAGCGTGCTGATCTATCCGGTGGCGGTGGGATTGGTCTTGCTCGTCGGCGCGATGTCCGGGGGCATTACGTTTGACTTCAGCGGCGACAAAGCTGTCGTCTTTGTACCGGTATTGCTGAGTGCGCTGGTCTTCAACTTTGTCAGGAACATCTTCGAGGAATTCGGCTGGCGTGGTTATCTGACGCCCAAGCTGGCGAAATTGGCGCTACCCAACGTCACAGCACACCTCATCACCGGCGCAATCTGGGGTATCTGGCATCTGCCTTACTATCTGGGCCTGCTGAATGCGTCAGAAATCCGGCTCTACACATCCCAAAACCTGATCGTATTCATCCTGTTTACCATCCTGGGTCTCGTCGCCGCGAGCATTGCCTTTGGTGAAATCCGCCTGTTGACCGGTTCCGTGTGGCCTGCGGTGTTGATGCACGCCGTGAGCAACGCCATCATCCTCACCTTATTGACCGGCGGTTATGCGCGCGTGCAGTCAACGACCGAGCTTTTGTTTACACCGGGGATGCATGGCATTTTGAGCATGATCGTCATCGTCATCATTGGGTGGGGGATGTATCGCCGGCGCGTTCAGTGAATTGCCCTTGTCTGCAATTTAGATATAATATACGGTATTGTTTCTCTTGTGTATGTTGCATAGTATAGAAGAATGAACGTGCCGTTGCTAAAGACCAAGCTTTACCTGCCGCCCATCCGCTCTGAATTGGTAGCCCGCCCCCGGTTACTGGCGCGCTTGCGGCAGGCGCTAGATGCCGGTCATAAACTCACCCTCATCTCAGCGCCTGCCGGATTCGGCAAATCCACGTTGTTGAGCGATTGCGCCTCCAAGTGCGGCGTCCCGGTCGGATGGCTTTCACTGGATGAAGACGATAACGACGCGGCACGCTTCTGGACTTACGTGGTTGCGGCGCTGCAGACTGCGCTCCGCACGGACACCGAAGCCGAATTTGGGCAGGATACGCTGGAACTCTTACAACTCCCTCAATCGCCCCACACGCCGACGATTTTGACAACTTTGCTCAACGAACTGGCGGACTTGCCCACGCAGATCATCCTGGTTCTGGACGATTATCACGTCATTCATACACCGGCTATCCGCGAAGGGGTAGCGTTCCTGCTTGATCATCAGCCGCCGCAACTGCACCTGGCGCTGTCAACCCGCGCCGATCCGCCGTTGCCTCTGGCCCGGTTGCGCGCCAGACGTCGGCTGACGGAGATACGCGCCAACGATTTGCGATTCACCGCCGCGGAAACAATGACGCTGCTGAACGAGGTGTTGCATCTGAATCTGTCCCCAGAAAACATCACGACGTTGGAAGAGCGCACCGAGGGCTGGATTGTGGGCCTGCAATTGGCCGCGCTGGCACTGCAAAACTGTACAGATTCGTCGGCTTTTGTCTCCGCCTTTACAGGCACGCATCACTAAATTTTGGAATATCTCACGGAGGAAGTGCTCCACAGCCAGACGCCGGAGGTTCAATCCTTTCTACTTCGAACTTCGATCCTGGAGCGGTACTTCCGATTCTACAACCAGGAGCGACCGCATCAGAGCCCGAACTATGCAACGCCTGTTAAGGTCCATTACGGGGCTAAGGAGCGAGATGACAGCGTCCCCGTTTTAACTTATTCTAACCCATTTGTGGTCTAACAAATGGGGGTAAGCTCATCCAGTCCGGATT
>JAFGSL010000069.1 GCA_016934645.1 Anaerolineae bacterium | reverse complement strand
TCGGCCTGTTTGCGTTCGCTGATTTCTTGTTCCAGTTCGCGGGTACGTGCGTGGACTTGCTGCTCGACGTGCGCATACGCCTGCACTAGCGCGGCTTCGGCCCGTTTTTGTTCCCGAAAGAGGAGCACACTTTTGAGCGCGCTGCTGATCTGCTCGCGCACGATCTCGTACACCGGCCCTTCTGCCGCCCCCATCTCCAGGATCACAAAGCCGAGTTGGTCATTTTGGAAGTACAGTGGCTCAACGATCCACGTGTAGCGCTTGTCGCGGGACCATAGCTCCGGTGGGAGCAGCATTTGTGAGCGAAAACGCCGCTCGGTGGCATCCACGTCGACGTGGTGGGCAGAGAGGGGTGATTCGGTTTCGTGATACGCCAGCACCAGACGCGACCATTCCGGCGCGGGTTGCGGGTATGCGTAGGGCTGCGGATCTTCGTACAGGGCGAGGTAGCAAGTCGGGATGGCCAATTCCGGCATACGCTCGGCGATGATGTTTAGGAGGGTATCGAAGTCGAATGTGCTCATCAATGCCTGGCCAAATATGCGCACTGTGATGTTCTGTTGATCCGCCTGTAACTGGTGCTGTGCCAGCGCCTTCCGCATCGCTTCTCCGATGAACACACGCGCTTGATGCCAGAGATTCTCCGCGCGCGCGCATAGCGTGGGATCGCCGGAATGGGGTCGCAGGCGGCGGCGCAGTGCAGAGATGACATCCTGCCACCGCCTGATATCGCCGCCGCTGTGGATCACCTGACGCAGAACCTTGTCCAGTGTGGGCATAAAAGCACCGGTGGATTCGTCTTCTATGTCTGACGTGAAGGCAGTGAGTAAGTCCTCGATCCAGCCAGCGGCCTCTGCCGTTGCACCGAGGAGAGATGCAACTTCGGCGATGATCCGCTCACGTCCGGTGACGAAATGGCGCTCCGCCGGTTGGGCCGCTTCAGGGGACGCCTCTGCCATCGCCCTGGCAACCGCCGGATCGGGACAGCCGCACGATTGGCGAATGATCAGTTCGGTGGGGAGCAGCACTTCGAGTGCAATCTCCTCTCCGGCGATTTTCGCCAGCAGTACCGTCAGCCCCTGCGCGCCCAATTCAAACATCGATTGGCGCACCGTCGTCAACGATGGCGTCGCCAGCTCGGACATGCGGGTATCGTCGAAACCGGTCAGAGCTATATCGTAAGGCACATGAATGCCACGCGCTTGCAGCGCTGCTAATGCGCCCAACGCCATATTGTCGTTGGAGGCAACGATGGCTTGCACATCCACTTGGCGTTGATCGAGCAGTATCTCAACGGCTTCCCTACCTGCGCGCACGGTCCAATCTCCGGGGACGATAAGCATAGGATCGATAGGTATTCCGTGGTCCGCTAGAGCTTGCGCGTAGGCCTGGTAGCGCGGTCTGGCCGTGGGGCGATTTTCGGGGCTGTTGATGAAGGCAATCTGGCGATAGTGATGATCACGAATGAGATGCGCTACGGCTTCGTAGAGGCCGGCGGTTTCGGTCGCCACCACCGTGGGAAAACCCTCTATGGGCAGTCCGATGTGGACGAGGGGCAATCGACTGTAACGTTGATAGAACTCAATGGCCTTGGGTATAGGCACATAAGTGATGATGGTACCCAGGATAATCAGGCCGTCAACGATGTCCTGCGTGATCAGCTCGTAGAGAATATTGCGCTGCGTGTCGAATTGGTTGTAGAAGGTGTGATACAGGTGCCCGCCGGCAAAGCACAGCAGGTTGACATCCTGCTCTTGCGCCACCGATGTGACGCCAGCTAAAACTTGGGACAGATACTCCTGCTGCTCATTGGGCATGTTCTCAAAGAGCATCCCGATGGTCAGGCGGGCTGGGCGTGGGAGAGTCTGATCTGTGTTGGGCATGTCTTGTCTCGTTGTTAATCCGCAATCGGCAACTCGAACGCAAAGCGGGTTCCACATGGCTGCTGCGGCTCGACCCAGATGCGCCCGTGGTGTCGCTCGTGGATGATGGACCAGCATAACCATAACCCCAGGCCGGTTCCCTCCCCTACCTCCTTGGTGGTGAAAAATGGCTCGAAGAGCCGGCGTTGTACGGCTTCGGGAATGCCGGGGCCGTTGTCCGCCACTTCTACGCGTACACTGGATTCGACGACCGACGTGCGTAGCAGCAACTGCGGGATATAGTCTGTTCCCACCTCGGCGCGTTTGTCGGCCATGGCCTGGGCGGCATTGCGTATCAAGTTGAGGAGGACTTGCTGAATTTGCTGGTGATCACACGATACCTCGGGCAGTGGGGATGCCAGTTCGTACACGATCTCGATGTCGCGGAAATCATACTGGCGTTTCAGATCGTAATCTGTAGCCGCCAGTTCGACCGTCTGCTTGAGGAGCGCGTTCAGATTACACGGTGCGCGGTTGGAGGTTCCTTTACGCGCGAAACTGAGTAAATCGGAGACGATCTTGGCCGCGCGCGCACCCATGTCGCGGATCCCTTCTATATAATCGAGCAATCCACGTTCTTGCATATAGGCTTCCAGCCGTTCTGGGTCGATGCCGGCGGTTTCCACCCGCGCTCGCGTGCGCGGGTGTTGCGGGTTGAGGGCCAGCTCCAAAAACTGCGCCGCCTGCATCATAGCGCCGAGCGGGTTGTTGATTTCATGCGCCATGCCCGCCGCCAACCCGCCGACGCTCGCCAGTTTGGTTGCTTGCAGCATCGTATCTTCAAGTTGGACGCGTTGGGTTGCATCATCTATACTCAACACGACCCCGGCAATGGCATCAGAGAGGAGCGGGAAGACGTGTACATCGTAGTAGCGCACGCCATCCAGGGTGTGTACCGCCTCGCGGTGCCGGTGCGCCACGTGCTGTGTCGCCAATACTTCATCTACCAGAGGTTGGTAATGCCTTATCGCTGGGCACAAATCCCATACCAGATTACCCAGGAGTTGTTCTTTGGCGCAGTGCGTGAACTGCTCGGCGGCGGGGTTCCAGGTCAGCACGTGCCCTTCGGTGTCCAGGGTGATCAAAGCGGAGGGCATGGAATCGGTGATGTTTTGCAGGAGATGCTGCAGGCGTATAATTTCCTGCTCAGTCCGACGGCGCTCGGCGAGATAATGCCACTCGCGCAGCGCACGCTCAGCGATGTGTGGCATATCGGTCAGCGTCTCTGCTGTTTTGACCACGTAATCCAGCGCGCCGGCCTTCATTGCCTCCACAGCCACCTGCTCATTGCCGTGACTGGTCATCAAGATGACCGGAAAAGCAGGCTCCCGCTCGTGCTTCAATAAAACATCCACACCCTGTCCATCGGGCAGCAGCCAATCCGTGATCACCAGATCGACCGGTTGTGTTGCCAGGAAATGATGTGCTTCCTTTAGGTTGTGGGCAATAAACAGGTTGGCTTCTGGCAAACGCTGACGGAACGCGCGCCGGATCAATTCAACGTGGGAAACCTCATCTTCGACCAACAATATGTCCATACTTGCGCCCTAACCCGGATAAACCGGAATCAAAAAGAAGTTCACTGTAGTTTTCTTGCTCGTTGGGCAAGAATTTCGCTGGTTAGGCCCTTACTTTACAAAGGAATGTCGCGCATCTTCTTCAAAATATCATGCGTCACTTGCAGGTTTTATGAATATCAACTATTATATAATAAAACACGGCGATTTCCAAACAC
>JAFGSL010000553.1 GCA_016934645.1 Anaerolineae bacterium | reverse complement strand
TCTTCAGCCACGATGATGATGGCCTTGACGCCCTGCGTGACCATGTTGTCAATCTGGTCGTTTTGCAGCTTCACGTCGTGCGCCGCTTCCTGGGAGATCACTTCGTAGCCTTTTTCTTCCAGTAACTTGGTCATCAGTATTTCTTCGTTCTTCCATCGCTCAGTCGCGAAATCGGAGAACGACAGACCGACCTTGGTTTTGCCGCTGCCTTTGCAACCAGCGAGGCTGGTCAAAAGCATGGCCACAATGAGAATAGTCATCAAAGACCGGGAAACTGTACGAGACATTTCTATTTCCTCCTGTGATTAAATTGTGAGTTTTTGAGATTGGGAAAGACGCTTATAGGGTTGTCAAAATATTCTGGTTTGGACCTCCTTTCTGAACTCGGGAAATTCTCTACCAATTGTTTTAGCCGTTCAAAACATGAGACTATAATTTCTGCAACCTTTGGTAATTTCTTGAATGGTATGTGAAGTTTTGAACGATTTATACGTTTCAATTGCGATGACTTATACTTCGGTAACAATACCGGTATCGTTCCCGGAGCTATCTTAAACTATAACATAGTTTATTCGCAGTGTCAATAGGTTTTTGCTGGTGATTACCCACATGTTAAAAGATAGACAATGTGACATATGTCCATTTACCGCAGAGAGACAGATAGACAGGCTTTCTCAGCGTCTTCCGTGCTCTCTGCGGTGAAACGTTTTCTCGGACCGGTCGCAACTTGCGTTATCTAGGGTGTGTACACCCGCAGAATCAACGGCAAGTAGAGATTGTGCTGCCCGATCGAGGTGTAGAGATCATCAGAGTCCCCCCAAGCCCCTGGCGCGCCGATGTCAACATGGTTGTGTAGTGTGCCTGACGCGCCTGGTCCAACCGTCGTCGTGATTACTATGGTTCCTGTCATTCCAGGACCTAGTGTCGGAATTTCCTCCCACTTCCACTGTTGTCCGATGGTAGTCGTTGGCGCAGGATAAGCTCCCACAGCGACGACGTCTGTGGGTAGGGTGTCAGTCAAGACGACATCGGCAGACGCTGTGCCTATGTTCTGGTAAGTCAACGTATAGATGAGTGGATCGCCGCGACTGACGGGGTCGGCACTGCCTGTTTTATCCACTCTCAGGATGACACCCTCGCTGATGACCTCGGTGGCCCACAACGCTTGTACAGGTGTGTGTGTGGGCGCGTACAGCGAGGCTGTGTTCGTAATCACCCCCACGTTTGCCGGTACGGTGGTAACGAGGGTAACTTCCCACCAATCGCCTGGGGCCAGGGTCCCCACTGTCCATTTAAGCAGTGGTGGCGTGTTTTCTGCCGGCAGGATGGTGGCGTTCACCAATGTCGCGCCGGTAGGTAGTACATCGAGGAGTTCGATATTGCGGTAGGTCACGGGACTGGTGTTTTCGCAATGCAATGTGTATTCTATCGCGCCTCCGGCTAACGCCGCAAGGTCACCTTCCTTGTCTAAGGTTAAGTGATTTGTGCCCGGTAGGGTCGTGATCAATAGTGAGTCTGTCGTTGGAGTTACGCCATCAGCAGTGACCAAAGCCTGGTTCAGAAGCCTGGCGTAGCCCGGTAGGACGCGTACCTGCACATTGATGTTTGTGGTTGCTGTTGTCGGTCCGACAGATGACACGGTGAACAACAGGGTGCCGTCACTGCTGGACACAGGCAGAGGTACCGCAGTGATGTACTGCACGCCGGCTGGCAGGAAATCGTACAGACGCACGTTGAAAGCTTGCGATCCGAGGTTGGTATTGGCGTAAGAGATGGTGTAATTTACGATGTCGCCCGGTTGCGGTGTGGTGTTATCCGCTGTTTTGTCGATGGTGAGTGCCGGATTGCCGATGGGGCTTTGAAAGAGAAGCGATTGACGTGCGACCGTGCCGGCCTCCGATTCTTGCGGTATGCTCAGGCCGACGACGAACAATATCCCGATGATAGTGAGGGTGAAGATGGTGGCCCACTTCGTGGACGCCCACTTCGTGGACGCCCACTTCGTGGACGCCCACTTCGTGGTGGGTACAGTCTGATTTGTACATTCAGTTGACATCATACCTCCTAATTTGGTGAATTATACGGTGGATTCAACGACAGGCATTTTGTGCGCCAGATAGCGGCGCAGGGCAACACTGCGCGTGGTCGCCATCACTGCGCAAGCCGTGACAATGGGGACGATAAGCGATGTGGGTAACTGATCAAGAAGTGCTTCAGGATCTAGTTGCCCATCGAACATCGACTCGGCAAGTTTGAGCATGCGTTTGGTATCCTCCATCCCTAGGTGGCGATAGATGAACAGCGACAAAGGCGAATTGCTCATATCGAAACTCGTTGCGCTGGCGCGACCATACGCCAGCAGGCGGAAGATCGGTGATGCTTCCTCTTCCGGTGTGGGGCACAGGGATTGCGGCAGAAAATCCTCTATGTGTGCGTAATCTGTATCGATGGTATCGATATCGCCCATAAAGAGCGCCATCGGTGCATCGCCGCCAGTTAATTCTGCCAATGCCTCGAGGATGGCGGCAGTGAGTAGTTTGATATTGAGATACTCAAGCGCAGTTTGGATATTCTGGTGCGCCAAACTCACCATCTCGGTATAGGTCTCCAGAGGCGGTGTATCGCGATAGCGGTTGAAAATTACGTCGGGATCGAGGAAATTCAGAAATCCGGCCATATTCTGCAACGCCTGGCGATAATTCCGGATGGTATAGATGCCCTTGAGCCTTAGCGAGGGATTCGTTTCGGGCAGCAGCAGCCACGTCCCATCCAAAAAGAGCGCTGTATCTTTTTCCGCGAAACTTGCCACGTCGCGGTTGGAAAGTGCGACGGCCATTTCGACGGTCTGTGCGATCTCTTCTGCGGACATCCCATAGTCGTGATCGGCGTTGATGGTGGAAAGCCGGCGTTCGAGCACATCGGCGGGGCTTTCTCCCTGCGCGTTGATGCCGCGAAAGGGGATGGTTGCCTCAATGCAAACAATTGCCTTGAGTAGATCCTGCGCACTGACGATGCCTTCGAGGCTCTTGTTCAGCGTCAAGGCGCTGAGAAATTCGTTTTGCCCTCCGAGTGGGGTGAGTCGTTGTCCGGGTTTGAAGGCAAAAATCTCCAGCGTGCGGGAGAAAGCGGCATCGGCAGGGTCTACGTGCGCAGTGAGGAACAGCCGCCCCTCATCTTCTCGTACATAAGGGTTGATGAGTGTCTGGATTTCCGGGATAAATCCTTCATCGACCTGGTAATAGACAATGTCGTGATACAAGGCTGCGAGCGCCTGAATTGGATTGGATGCATCGGAGAGCGAGAAAATGTGTTCCGGTGTGTGGAAGTAACGGGCCTGTACGGTCATGGCCTTGTGAACCATGATCGCCAAGCCTTCCAGCTTTAGTCGTGCAATATCGGCGTGCAGGCCTTCGAGTGTCTCTTTGAAGAGCTTGATCGTCTTTTGGATCGTCCCGATTTCCATCAGCCCTCTCTGGCACAGTCTTGTCCTACGCAATAGCGTGGGATTTCTCGGGTGGACATTGCGTGAGTTACAGTGCTATAATACGTGCAAAACGTCGGCGCCTTTGCCTTGTTGGATGAGGGGAATGTAGGTTTCCAGCTCTTGCTGGATGGCGGGATCGGTCAAGTCGATGGTTTTTTGACGCTCGGCGGACATATAGCCAGCCATCACCAACTTGGTGATCTCCAGGCCGTAGCTCCACGGTAGGAAGCCGTCCTTGCCCGTCAGGAAGGCGGCAGCGGCCTCCTCGTTCTCGTCAGTGTAGCCGTAGAGGTCGGCCTCGTTGTGTTGGACGGCGAGTAGGCCGCGCGTGGCGGTTGCTTTTTCCAGTGCCGTCTCTGCGTCGGCGATGGCCTCGGCTGCCACGTCACCGATGAAGATTTGCAGCGATGACAGGAGCGTATTCACCTCGAAGGCATAGCCCGGCCCCATACCGTCCATGAAAAGTCGCAACCCTTGCTTCTCAAACATCCACGAGTCGGTGAACTGCGCCTTGACGTGTTGGCCCGTCTCCGGATTGCGGAAGGTGACAATTCCGGTAGTGAAGTCCTCGGCAGGGATCTTCGTATAATCGACGCCGCGCTCGCGGAGCAGTTTCTCGCGCCATTGTGGCAGACCCCACTTCAGCAGTGCTGTTTCCGCGCTGATGGAGACTGGTTCTAGGAAGGTCGGTGATTTGCCTAACGGCGTCAACGCGTACCAGCCCACGGCGATGCTGTGGCAGCCCATATCGCACAGCACGCCGCCACCCTGACGGGTTGGATCCCAGAACCAGCCCTCATGCGGCCCACCGTGCTCCTCAGATGAGCGCGTTAACGCGAGTGGCCCCATTGTCTTTTGTAGCGGGGCAAGTTGTTCAAGCTGCGCCTGGATGGGCTTCATAAAGATTTGGTTCTCGAAGTAGGCAGTTTTCAGCCCCGCCTCGTTGGCCAGTTCAACGAGCCGCCGCGCCTCTTTCACATTGCGCCCGAGTGGCTTCTCGCAGATAACGCCCTTGAGTGCTGCGCCCGCCTTAACCGCATCCACGATTTGCTCAACCGTCTCGACGCGCGCGAAGTTGGGGACATAGACGGCGATGGCATCCACATGCTTTGCCATCTCGGCCACATTGGGGTAGACCGTCCCTGCGCCCAACCCGTGCTTCTGTACCGTTGCCGAAAGTGCCTCTGCGCCCTTGAGTGCCGTAATCCCGGCGACCTCCATGGTGCGTACTTGTTTGATGGCCCGTGTGTGGAAATTCGCCACAAATCCTGCTCCGACAATCCCGAGTTTTATTGTTGGCATATATTATCTCCTTTACTTGTTTAGAACCTATCCAAGAATTCACTATTGACGCACCTCAGACGCTTGCAGGTACAATTTTCGGATAGAGTCTTGTTCTTATTCTACACCATATCCAGTAAAAACGCACGCGAGGTGAATCATGAATCGTGCAATCACTAGGGAGTATCCAACGCGGCAATCCGGCCACAGACTTGGTCGAGATGGGGCTAACCGGGGAGAATGAAGCCCGCCAGTTGACGTTTCACATCAACCGAGACCGCCTGGCCCGTGCCCAAGCACTGGACGGACGCTATGCGCTGGCGACCAACGCAGCGCACCTGGAAGCCAACACCGCTTTGACGATCTTCAAAAAGTGGCTCGCTTGTTAAGGTTCAAGCGCCCAAAACACCGGGCTCAGTATTACGTGTCTCGGCACCGTTTCAGGTGTCAAATCTAGGCTAAGACAATGTTACTGAAGCATAGCTTCCTCCTTGAGCGAATGGGAAAGGCAAAGAGATGGTCCAAATAGGAAGCGCGAGCTTGCCAAAATCAGCAACTAGGGGAAAATAGGGCTTGAGAATAAAACGAGGAGTGATGAGGCATGGCAAAGAAGACGAAAAAGCGTAAAATTGGAGAGCCCCGTCTTTCCGAGCGTCAACTTTATCAACCAGGTATGGCTGGTGTTGGTGGGGGTTCTGCGGCAGCTTCGGCAACGAAGACGGCGGCAACCTTAGCTCAACCGGACGACGAGGATTTGGTAGCAGAATATCGCTATGTGCTGACCGATCTCAAGAAGATCGCGTGGCTGGCGATGGCGATGTTGGTGCTACTTATCGTGTTGGCGTTTGTCGTAGTGTAGACGGAGAGTCTGGCGTAAAAACAGGGGTGGGTCTGGCCACCCCTGTTTGCATTATATGGTTTCGTGCTTCTGGCCCAATAACCAGGCTAGCCATGTGTCAGCTAGCAGCATCAGCCAGATATTTTGGGTTTGGATGAAGAGCATGGCGCTCAGTACTGCCAGGCCTGCGCGGATAAGGAGATCGCGTCCGTGCGTAGGGGATTGCAGATCGGTCCAGCGCGCCGGATTGAGCAGCGCTTCGCCAGCTACAGGCAATAGGCCAGCCCAGGCTCCCATCCCCACGCCGAGCAGTAGCACAAAAGGCTCGCGGTAGAATGCCCAATGCGCTTGATGGTATACCGCCTCGCGTAGGGCTACCCCCAGGCTGCGCCGTGTTGTGCGCGGTGCCGAAAAACGCCTGGCGGTCCGGTCAGCGAGAGCGACGAGTATCCAGAATCCACCGGCAAAGGCACACGTCCAGCCGAGATCTCGTACCCAGGTGTCCCAATTACCAGGGGATGCGGAGAGCGCCTGATCGGTTGTCCGGAAGAGCGGCTTGAGTCCCAAGCCGCTGGGAGTCAATACACCGCGCCACAATAACGCCAGGGCCGGCATACCCACAGCATAGAGTAATCGCAGAGGCTGAATGATCCAGGGGATCTCCCAGACGGCGTGATACGGGATGAGGGCAGCATCCAGGCGGAGGTGTTTCTGTAGGTGAGGACGCTCTAAGAACCAACGGAGAGCACTGGCAAGTAACGCAATCACCAGCGAGATATTCAACCACACCCAGCGTTCGAGTAAGGCGGTTTCAGTGCTCAATGGTTGTTTTCATCCGGAGGGGTAACCGGGATTGTGACGGTGACTTTGGTTCCCTGTCCCGGTGCAGATTTGATGATTGTCTTGCCTTTGACGAGGGTGGCGCGTTCGCGCAGGTTGATCAGTCCCAAACTGCCGCGAGTGGCGTAGTTGGCCTCCATCGCAGCAACGTCGAATCCTAGGCCATCATCCTCGATTTCCGCGATGACATTCATCCCACGTTGGTTAAGGCGAATCCACAGATTCTTCGCTCTGGCGTATTTGCGTACGTTGGTTGTTGCTTCTTCAGTGATGTAAAAAATTGCGCCCTGAGCCTCTTTGCTGAGCAGCGCTTCTGCCTCTTTGTTCAATTCCAGGTGGATTACCGGTAGAGGATCCGTTTCGCTGATCTTCTGTTTGAGTTGTTCCAGCGCGGGGATGAGCCCCTGTGTTTCCAGGATGAGTGGTCGCAGCGTGAACAGCATCTGACGGATTTCTTTGGTGGTTTTGCGCGCTAATTCTTCTAGCTGTTTCAGTTCCTCAAGGGATTTGGCCGGCTCACGCTCTACAAGCATGCGGATATAGTTGAGGCGCATCGCAATGGCGGCAATCGTCTGGGTTGGACCGTCGTGGAGGTTGCGTGCCAGTTTTTTGCGGGCATCCTCTTCCACGGTCACCAACCGGTCTTTCTCTTCCATTAAGTTCTGGTAGAGGTTGGCGTTTTGAATTGCCATCACAGCTTGGTTGCAGATGGCGACGAGTAAGTCCTGGAAATCGGGCGAGTAGGTTTCGGGTTCCGGACTGCCCAGGATCAACAACCCGTAACTTTCGAAACCGGCCCGCAATGGCACGACGATGGCTTGTTTGCAGCTATACATCGCTGCGACTTTCTCCAGTTCCGGATCCTCCCTGGGGTTATCAATGACAATCGGGTCAGTCTTCTCGATGGCTTCGGCAAGTACGCCGCTTTGTGCAGGCAAGCGCAGGCGTTCATCCTGCGTTGTGATACCTCTAGCCTTAGCGACATAGAGAGTTTGATCCATCCCGAAAAGCAGGATCATTCCCACTTGGGTGATCTCTTTGTCTCCCGAGAAGAACTCGCGTAGCCCGGCGTTACTTACATCCAGTGCTGCTTCCAGCACGCGTTCGTAATTGAGTGTTGCACTCAATGTGCTAGCCAGCTCAAAAATCAGGCGGACTTTTTGATGCGCCGCTTCTAGTGCTGTTTGTGCTTCGTGCTCTCGCTTTTCGCGCTCGGAAATCAACGCCTGTTTGATGCGCACGCCAATCTGGCTCATCGCACTGCCCGCCAACAGAAGGATGATCCCGTTGATGAGATAGGGCAGTGCGTGTAACATCAACGCATTCAATGGCATGGCTAGAGAGAATTGGAGCTGGTGCCATGTGATAACCCAGTAAACCAGAACGATACCTAGCACTATAGTGAGGCCGTACAGCCGCGTGAATCGCAGGGCTGCCGTGACCATCGGGATCAGCGAAACGAATAATAGTGGACTTTCTGCTCCTCCCGAACCGGCGATGAATCCCAGTGTCAGGCCAATGTCTTGACCCAGCATGACGTATTGGATTGGTTTACTCAGTGCATTTTTGAACAGTGTGATTGTTGCTATGATGTTGGCGACACCGCCGACAACGAGCAAGGCGATAACTGCAGTCGGAAATTCTGAGGCCTTGAATGCGGTGTTGATGCCGATGACGCCAGCGACACTGACTAAAAAGAGCCATCTCAGGCTGATGAAGAGCAACTCAATTTTGAATTCTGACTCACTCAGAGATGTGCGGGGGCTTTGATCCCCGCGCGCCATCTTGGTTTTTGCCTCGGAGGCACGCGCGCGTCTACGTTTAGAGGATACTTTTTTACTGCCCGGTGTATCTCGAGGGCTTGTGTCTTTGGTGCGTTTTTTTCTATCGGTTTTCTTATTCATTGTCCAAATTCGGTCAACTATATCGAGAAACGCACGTGAATGATGTCGCCATCTTGCACGATGTAATCTTTGCCTTCCAGATGAACTTTGCCAGCTTTACGGGCTGCCACCATCGATCCTTCCGCGATATGATCGGTGTAGGCCACGACTTCCGCACGAATGAAGCCTCGTGCCAGATCGGTGTGAATGACGCCCGCAGCTTCTTGCGCATGCGCACCGACGTGCACGTTCCAGGCACGTACCTCATCCTCACCTACGGTGAAGAACGATTGTAGTCCCACGAGTTCGTAGGAGGCCTGAATCACGCGCGCACGTGCCAGTTCGGCGATGCCGAATTCTTCCATAAAATCGGCAGCTTCGTCTTCAGGAAGCTGGCTGATTTCCATCTCGAGTTCGCCTTGCATACCAAGCACCATTGAATGTTTGTGATCGTAAGTGATAACTTTATCGGGATCGCTGGGGTCTTCATCTGTATTGAGCAGAACCAACACCGGTTTAAGTGTTAGCAAGCTAAAGCCACGCAACCCGGCAATCTCTTCTGTGGTGAGGTCCAGGTCGCGCAGTGGTGTCTCTGTATTGAGTGCGGCATGCAGGCGCTGGAAAAGCTCTTGATTCTCTAGCAGTGCTTTGCGTTCATCACCTCGTGCGCCTTTGTGAAGCCCCTCATCGATGCGCGCTAGGCGATTTTCAACGGTTATCATATCGGCCAGTAGGAACTCGCCATCCAGTGTCTCTGCATCGCGCTGGGGGTCAATGCTGCCGGCTAGGTGTGGAACCAGGTCATTTTCAAAAGCGCGCACCACGTGAACGAAGGCGTCCATCGGCGCGATCTTGTTACGTAACTCACCGGTCAGCCCAGTCCTGCCCAGATCTTGATCTAGACCGGCGATATCGGTATAGGTGACTTTGGCGTAGGTAGTCTTGTGTGGGTTGTACAACTTACTCAGCGTATCAACGCGTATGTCTGGTACATCGACTACCATGCTATAAAGCTCCAGACGTCCACTGGAGGCGACGGCTGTGGGACGATTGGCTCCCGTGAGCGCGTTAAAGACGGTTGTTTTTCCGCTAGATGGTAACCCGATGATCCCCAGTTCCATAAGCAGCTCCTTAGGGTCCGTAAAATTTATAACTTACCGCAAGCAAGCCGAAAACGGGCATTATAAGTCGGCGATGTTGGGAAGTTATTTAGTTTTCGGCCCCTAGCTTGTTACAGTCTGACGCAGGCTATTATACCACTTTTTAACTACCTGGATAACTACTTCAACCAAAACCAACTACGAAGGGGCTGGACAGATCTATTGCTACATCTTTTTTGCGGTGACCTAGCAGCCCTTACGTATCTAGCATACTGCTATTGTAGCACAACTAGGGTGATAGGGAAATTGCCATGATCTAGCATTGCGTTTATTGCGGAGTTGCTTTGGAGAGAATCCTGTTTATCGCGGACAAGAGTACTTGCGGGCTAAAAGGTAGCAGGAGATAATGATCGGGATAGAGGTTTTGAATGATGCGGAAACATATCTCGGGATAAGTCAACGGATTGATAGCGCTGATGATGAGAACTGGGATATGCAGGAGCTTTTCATCATCTTGCATGATATCGTAGAACTCGCAGCCGTTGATGTCGGAGCGCATTAGATTCTGGATGAAGAGATCGATTTTTTCTGACTGTAAGATGCTGAGTGCGGTCTCGGCATGAGTGGTAAATAAATGTTCGTAGCCTGCTCGTTCAAGAATAATATGAAGCAGGTTAAGAATATCCGATTCGGCATGCAAACTGAGGATTTTTGTCACGCAAGACCCCTCGTGTGGTGGGGATTGCAAGCCCACTATAACGGTTTAAAAACTTTTTGCATAACTCTATTATACCGCACAAGCCAAAGAATGTATATAGGAGGTTAGTACCAAAATAATCGCCCGATCCAGCCATTCCACAGGATTACTTCGGTGTGCGCTGGACGTGCAAGGTCACCTTTGACAAGGGAAGCTATGCCTTCTGCGCCATGGCCAACGATGGTGTACGGTTGTACGTGGACGGCGTGCGGCTTGTCGATGAATGGCATCTGTCTAACGGCCTGTCTTCCTACGCTACAACCGAGCTTACCAAAGGCGCGCATGAAGTGAAAGCTGAGTATTACGGAGATGGCGCTCGGGCGCTAATCTACGTGTGGTGGGAAAAGCGTTAAAAAAGATCGCAGGGGTCTCAGTCGGGCCGGTCAGAGACTACAAAAGTCTCAGCCCAGGTCTGTTCGTACACGTTTCGTGTTCAGAGCGGATTCTTGCCAAATCAAGCTGTTCGCGAGACTTTCGTAGTCTGACTGCGTCTGTCCTGGTTGACTTTTCGTCAAAACAGGGTATCACTTAAAGCATGGTGTGATTTTGGGGGGAGGGGGATATCCCTCTCCCCCCATTTCTTTTATGTTGGGGGTGTTACCCCTTTGACCTTATTGAGAGGGATGCGATGAATATTGTCTTGCTATCACCCTACTTTCCAACCAATTATTACCATTTTGCTGTGGCGTTGCGCCATAATGGCGTCAATGTTCTGGGGGTGGGGGATGCTCCCTACGGCGATTTGCGCTTTGAATTGCGTTCGGCGCTCTCGGAATACTACCGTGTGGACGATCTGCACCGCTATGATGATTTGATCCGTGCGTGTGGCTACTTCACGCACCGTTACGGTAAGTTGGACCGTATCGAGTCACACAACGAATACTGGCTGGAGACGGACGCACGCCTGCGCACTGATTTTAACATCCCCGGTCCTAAGTCCGACGAGTTGGTGTGGGTGAAGCAGAAATCGAAGATGAAGCAAATCTTCGTTCAGGCTGGGATCGAGGTTGCTCCTGGTCTGGTGGCGCACACACTTGACGAGGCCGCGCAGTTTGTTGCCGAGGTGGGGTATCCCGTCGTCGCCAAGCCGGATACCGGTGTTGGCGCCAGCGGGACGTATAAGATCCGCAATGACGCTGACCTAGCGCAGTTCTTTGCTGCGAAACCGGCCGCAGATTATCTGTTCGAAGCTTTTGTCTCTGGGGAGCTGTATTCCTTCGATGGTCTGGTTGATCGAGATGGCAATATCGTCTTCTATACGTCGCATTTCTTCAGCCAGGGTATCATGGAAACCGTCAATCAGGAACTTGATATCTTCTACTATTCTCTGCGCGAGCTTCCCCCAGGTCTTGAGGATGCCGGGCGGCGCGCGGTAGCGGCATTCAAGTTGCGCGAGCGCTTTTTTCACATCGAGTTTTTTCACCTGGATGATGGGCGTTGGGTAGCGTTGGAGGTCAATATGCGCCCGCCGGGCGGTATGACGATGGACATGTTCAACTATGCCAACAATATCGACCTTTACCGGGAGTGGGCGAATATTATTGCCTTTGACCGTTTCCAGGCAAAGTACATGCGCCCCTATCACTGTGCCTACATCGGACGCCGCAAGACGCGCGCGTACAGTCTGTCACATGCTGAGGTATTGGAGCGCTACGGTAACCTGCTCATTGAACATGGCCCGATGAGCGACGTTCTCTCGCCCGCGCTGGGGAATTACTCGTACCTGGTGCGGTCGCCAGACTTGGATGTGGTCCTGTCGGCGACTGCTGGGATACAGGCGTTGGAGAGCGCAGACTGATGAACGTTGTCTTGCTGTCACCCAACTTCCCGCTCAGTTATTATCAGTTTGCGGTGGGGTTGAAACGCGCGGGCGCGACTGTTCTCGCTATTGGCGATGCACACTACGAAGCGCTGCGTCCGGAATTGCGGGATGCGCTTACGGAATATTATCGTGTCGACAGTTTGCACGATTACGCGCAGTTGCTCCGCGCGTGCGCCTACTTCACCTATCGTTACGGCAAACTCGACCGTTTGGAATCCCACAATGAGTTTTGGCTGGAGACAGACGCGCGTCTGCGCCTCGATTTCAACATTCCTGGCCTCAAGCC
>JAFGSL010000552.1 GCA_016934645.1 Anaerolineae bacterium | reverse complement strand
GTAGACCTCCGGGGCCTCGTCCAACGTCTGCCAGACTTTGGGGAAGAACCACTCGGAGCTGATCTTGCCGCCGTAGCGGTCGAGCCAGTCCTCGCCCCTCTCGCGGGCGACGGCGTTGAGTTTGTTCGCTTCCGGCTGCGCGGCGTGATGCTTCCACAACTTGATCCAGGCATGCGGGTTGTCGCGCCACTCCGGCAGAAAGCACAATGGCGTCCCGTCGGCTTTGGTGGGCAGCACCGTACAAGCCGTGAAATCGACACCGATACCGATCACATCGGCAGGATCGATCCCGCTTTCTTCCAACACGGCAGGAATCGTGCGCTTGAAGGTTTCGAGATAATCGTTCGGATCTTGTAGCGCCCAATCCGGCTCCAGTCTGATGTCGGTTCCTGGCAATTTCTCGTCGATCACACCGTTGGCATATTGGTAGACGTCCGTCGCCACAATGCTGCCGTCCGCCACATCCACCAACACCGCCCGCCCGGACTCGGTTCCAAAGTCGACGCCAATGGCGTATTTGGTTTTGGTCATGTACGTGCTCCTTGTGAAGAAACGGGTAATGAGTAAAGGGAAATGAGAAATGAGTGAAAATTGGTCTTTCACTCATTTCTCTTTACTCATCCCTCTTTACTTATGATAGTAAACATCCCACCCTAAGTACTTGCCCAACGCCTCATTCACCGCATCCGCTGTCCGCGAGATGTTGACGGCGACGTGGTGCTCGAAGCCATTCTCACAAATATAGTGAAGCAGGTCTTGCAAGTTGGGAATCTCGAAGACGCCGTACCCGCCGAAGGTCTTGAGCGGGTCCTTGGTGAGTTTGCCTTCGCCCAGATAGACCTGGATTTTGCCCTCAAAATCGTTGGTGGAGATGCGCGTGTAGGTAAAGGGCGCAGCCTTGACGCGGCCTACGACCGTGCCGTAGGTGTTGTCCTTGCCCACCGTCCCGGCGATGATCTCCTGGTAATCCATATCGGGCGTCTCCTCGAAGAAATCCTTGGGCAGGTTCGAACAGTGGAATAGAACGCCCTTGTTGGGATCGTCACCGTAGTTGTTGTTCCAGTCGGCCAGCGCGCTGGGCTTGCCGGAGGCAAACGCCATCGCCGCCATGCCGATTACGCCCGCGATGTCCGTCTCGCACGCGGAGGGCATGAGGTTATTGCTCATCATGCTCATCATCGTGCAGGGGACGACGCCGTAATACTCCTCCATCGCCGTCCAACACTGCACTGCACTGGCGATGAGGCCCTCGTCCGCCATCCATTGATCCACAACCGTGCCGAACTTCGCCATCTTGACCAGCGCCTCGTTGGGAACGCCCTTGATCTTGAGGTACGCCTTCGTCGCTTCCAGCTTGGCGACCAGGGCGGGATCGTCGTCCTTGAGACGCTCAATACGCCCGAAGACCTCAGAAAGGTCAATCGTATCCACGCTGATGCCGGCGCGCTCGAAGAGCTTCTCGCTGAAGCGGACGGTGTTGAAGGCTGCCGGGCGCGCGCCGACCATACCAACCCGCGCGTGTTTCAAACCCCTGACGACACGGCAAGTCGCCACGAAGTTGCGCAAATCTTTGCGGAAGCTATCGCTTTCGAGATCAACCGTGTGCAACGTGGTGAGCGAGTACTTGATCCCCATCTGCTTGAGGTTGTTGCAGGTGGACATCTTGCCGCAGAATGAGTCGCGGCGGTGAGCGATGGTCATGAAGTTCGCGTCATCGGGCGTGGCCTGGATGAGCACCGGCACGTTCAACTCGGCCCAGCGCAGCGCGTTGGCGATGGGGCCTTCCTCGCCGAAGTTGGGCAGCGTGACGACGACACCGATGATGTCATCGCGGTTCGCGCGGAAGAGATCGGCACACTTGCGCGCCGCGTCGTTGGTCTCTAACGAACCATAAGGCGAATCCTCCGGCGAAAGGACGATAGGTGTGATGCCTTCCTCTTCGAAGACCTTCAGAATCTTCGCACGTCCCTCTTCGCAGAGTTGTGTGGGGAAAAATCCCCGGTTACCGATAATAATGCCTAACGTGGGCTGTTTCATACTGTATACCTCGCTTTCAAATAGGGTTTTGGGATAAACTATCGTTTATTAAACATCCAGAGACTTGCCGTCATCTACGGCATAGGATTCTTCATCACCACCATCGTGGATTAACTGAAACCCCGTCCGCAGTGTTGCCGTATCAAGCGATACCGGCAACTGGGCAAGCACATCCAAATACCACCACCAATGTGTGATCGGCGTGAACTCGCTCCGTCGCCAACTGGCTAAGTCTGCAATCGCTTGAATCGCATCATAAAAAAGGCGCGCGCGGCTCACAAGTTGTCTATCCGCCTGAAGCACACGCTCGCGTAATACAGCCGACAAATGCAGTTCGACACTCGCAATCTCGCTGCGCGTCATCAACATGTCCAAATGCTCCATGCCACTCACTTCAGGAAATCGCACATCCGTCTCGTAGGCTGTGACCAATTCATCGTAGTTCATGATCTACCTCGCCCAACAATCCCAGATACTCAAATCCAGGTTTGCGCAAATACTGCTCAGGCCGTTCAATGACAAATGCACTTTCCAACAGACCATCGTAAGCAAACATAATGAGCCATTCATGGTTGTCGACCGAACCTACAACCGTCACATAAGCGACCTGATTATACCAATAATGATACACTCGAGCAGATTTATCATACAAGACAGCAAGAATAGCGGCCTCATAATCTACCAACGTTGCTGTGGTTGCTAAATGTCCCCGAAGTTTACGTTTCTGCAAATGACGCAAGGCGCTGCCAGGCTTCCATCGTATCTTGCTCCGCACAGTTTTGATTGCATCAAGGATTTGAGGATTCTCAACCATTAACCGTTTCCTATTACAGCGTGATCCAGAACTACTTTATAGGTATACCGCCTGAGTGAGGAATAGTCAAGCGCGTGATCACCACGTCACCGGACTGCGCAGCCGCTGTGTGATGACGACGTAGTGCGGATCGTCCGGGCCGATGTAGCCGTAGCGCAGCAAAAAGTCGATGATGACGAGGTTGTTGTTCATCTTGAAGTCCTCGGTGGCGATCACCGTCTCGATGACCTGCTCGATGGGCCACAGGTAGAACTCCGCTACCTCCCCGTCGGTGTTCTGCGGGACGAAGGTTTCTGGCAGTTCCAGATCATAGATGAAGATCAGGTCGCGGTGGCGGCGGAGATTCGCGTCGATCATATAGCTGATCAGACTCACCGGACGGGCGCGCTGCGCCAGCTCCGGCGGGATGTTCGCCTCTTCCTGGCACTCCTTGATGACCACATCCCACGCGTTCAACCCGGCGGGGATCCCTCCGGCGACGATGTGATCGAGCTTGCCCGGATGCTCCGGCTTATCCAACGCCCTTCGTGCGATCCAGAGGTGCAGATGCCCGTCCTTGTGGACGACGCCGTTGAGATGCGCGCCATAGCGCAGGATGCCGAAGGTCGAGGCAGCAGCGCGTTCCAGCGCCATCAACGGCGGCGTGTCGAACGCCGTAGAAACGCGATACAATTCATCGCGCCAGCCGGGAAAGAGGCCCGCGTCGCGCCACTCAACGAGCACGCCGGCAACGGCCTCCGTTCGAACGGCGGACGTGTCCAGGTGAGGATCGAGGGTTACGCGCGCATCGTCAACTTGAAAGATGCCGGGATGCTCCTGCAACAGTGGCAACCGCTGACGATGCACCGCCCCCACAACCGTGCCCTCGATGACAAAGTCGAGGTAGGTGTGTGGATCAAAGGCGTTGTGCGCATCGATCCAGCGGAGGAAGGCGGTAGTATTAATAAGTAGTTCGCCTTGGGTCATTAGGTTGGAAAATAACGCTCTACATCAGCCAAAAATTCGGCAAAAGCTACCGGCGGGCAAGCTCTGTGTCGCTGTGCAGCATCGAAAGGATGTTTGTGCCACCCCATT
Organism: Anaerolineae bacterium; assembly: GCA_016934645.1. Next base: position 1,743 of record JAFGSL010000552.1, on the reverse strand, counting down.
TTTGCATTGTCGGCCCCGTAAACACGTTGCCCTGCTTTGATCAAAGCAAAAGAGGTCTTGTCTGTCGCGACGTTGTAAAAAACGTCAATGAACATTTCGTCTTGCACAAGGTATACCCGTACTTTAAGAATGTCGCTATCCACCAGTACTTCTTCGACATAACTGACAATCGGAGAAGTGTAGCAGGCTTGCTCCACTTCAATGAGCCGTTGTAGCGGAGACACGCTCAAGGCAGCCATGCCAGGCTCTCTTCCAGGCGCATCTTGCGCGTGATCAAGCCCTCCCATTCCAGGTAATCCTGTTCGGCTTCGTAAGTATAATCTGCGTCAGTTTCTTGCGTCTCCCAACGTTGCCTGTAGGCGGCAAAAGACATACCGTATTTTTGCTCAAACGCCTGCAAAGCGGTCTCAATTTCGGCTAACTTGTAATGCGCGTAATCACGCATTATCAACGCCAGCGCCGCATCCGCCCGCGCCGCGCCGGTTAGTGTCGTAAGTAACTGGGAAGTCTTTTTGGGCAAAGTCAGAGCTACCGTTGTCATCACACACACTCCTTGTTACCTATATCATACCACAACCCATCACTTTTGGACTGCGGAAGTGTTAATGCGTGGGTTCACTCAGCAGCCCAATCCTCAAGTGACAAACCTGACACTCTGGAAAATTCACGGATGTTGTTAGTCACCAGGATAGCATCCAAACTGAGCGCATGGGCTGCAATCAAAGTATCTAGCGCCCCAATAGGAGTCCCTGCTTTTTCCAATATGGCACGTAAATTGCCATAGATAACAGCTGCTTGTGTGTCAAAATCGGCAACGAGCAGCGGCAGTAAAAATAGTTCCAGGGCATTGCGATTTTGTTCAGGATACCGGCTCTTCTGGATGCCAAACTGCAATTCCGCTACCGTGATCGAAGACACGCCGATATCCCCTAGTGTGTGCTTCTGGAAATGACGCAAGACTTGCGGTGGCTTGCGATTGATCAGGTAAATGCAGATATTGGTATCAAGCAGATACTTCATTCGAAGAGCGCCTCACGCACCTGCTGATCGGGTTGGTCGCGAGTCTCCATAAAGTCATCGGAAAAAAGAGCAAGGCTATCCAACAGAGTCTGCCATGGCGCATTGTAGGGAAGCAATACTACGCCGTTCCCCACTTTCTTCACAAAGACCTGTGTTCCTTCAAAACGAAATGCTTTCGGCAAGCGCACCGCTTGACTGCCGCCGTTCATAAACAATTTTCCTGTTTCCATAAGCACCTCCGTTTGATATGTATATATACTAATAGTATATATAGCTTTAAGAAACTGGCAAGTCCGCCAAATCTACGCTCTCCCGATACGTCTCCCCGAACACCGCCGTCCACACCAACAGCAGGTAGAACAACAGCGGCGCACTCAACACCGGAATCAGGATGCACAAGATCATCGTGGAATAGAGCAGCATAAACGCCAAATACCAAGCCAACAACAGTCCACCGCAGAGCACCCACGCGATGAAGTAGCCTATCTTGTTGCGCCACAACAGTTTCCACCACTCACGAAAACGGAACGCCGCGCCGACCTGATCCTTTGCCACGAAGTGCGAGAGCGCCACCGGCAGCGGGACCCCGCCCAGGAACGTCAAAATCGTCCCCAGGAAAATCGAGACGAACATAATGATCATGCTCCCCACAAAGAACAGCGGGATAACGGCAAAGCCATTATGCCCGTGTTCGATCATCGGCGCAAACATAGGAAGCATCAT